>MGST01000238.1 GCA_001798605.1 Deltaproteobacteria bacterium RIFOXYA12_FULL_58_15
ACTATTCGAGGACATCCAGGCCCTCACGGATGTCTATCGCGATGAGGGCTATGCCTACGCCAACGTCACCCCCAACTCGCGCATTAAAAAGGATGAGCGGCTGGTGGATCTTGACCTTGAGGTCGAACGGGGCGAGCTCGTCTATTTTGAGCGGATCGAAGTTGTTGGCAACACCAGAACCCGCGACAAGGTCATTCGCCGCGAGATGCGCGTTTTTGAGGGTGATCAGTACAGCGCTTCGGGACTCAACGAATCGCGGGCTCGCGTGTACCAACTCGGTTTCTTCGAGACCGTGAACATTGCCACCAGCCGCGGCTCGAAGCCCAATACCATGAACATCACCATCGAGATCAAAGAGAAGTCGACCGGGACCTTCCAGGTCGGTGCCGGCTTCTCTTCGGTGGAGAGCTTCATCGCCACCGCCCAGATTGCTCAGAATAACTTCACGGGCAAGGGCCAACTGTTGTCTGTGTCGGCACAGCTTTCGTTTGGCGAGTTTGCGCGTCAGCTCGCTACCCTGCAATTCTACGAGCCGTATTTCCTCGATTCGCAGTGGTCGTTTGGTCTCAACGCGTACATCACTCAGCGCTATTTCCGGGAGTTCCAACGCAACGCCAACGGTTTCTCGCCGAGCTTTGGTTATCCGATAACCCCCGACCTACGGGTCAACGCCGGTTACACCCTCGAGTGGATCGAAGTTGTAACCGACGCAGCCAGCGGGCCTTCCTTGGCTGATCTCAACCGCGGCAACGGTCGCAATTCGGCCGTTAATGCGAGCATCTCCTATGACACCCGTGACAATCGCCTATTCCCCTCGAGTGGTCACTACCATGTTTTGAGTGGTGAGCTCTCTGACCGCCTGATCGGTTCCGAGGAAGGCCTCGAACATCGGCGCATGCAGTTGTTTATGCGCTACTATTATCCGCTGCCTCTGTCGTTGGTGCTCAAGCTCAATGCCAGCTTCGGCATCGTCCGTTCTCGAGGCGATGAGCGGGTGGCCATCAGCGAGCGCTTCTTTCCTGGCGGTATCTACTCTGTTCGCGGCTTCGAGCCCCGTGGACTCGGCCCCACGCAGCGGGTCTCGGTACGTGGTGACCCCACCTCAGAGACTTTTGAGTTCATCGTCGGTGGCAACAAGGAAGTTGTGTTCAACCTCGAGATCGAGTTCCCAATCGTCGAGGCAGCCGGCATCAAGGGCGTCATCTTCGCCGACGCGGGCAATGCCTACGATGACGACGTCGGCTTCTTCTACGCCGGCACCCCGAAGGAACACATCCCGGCAGCTTACATGATGGGCTCCAACGAACTTTTGTTGAACGGGCCACCCCTCGGCCTCTACTATTCATTCGGGTTCGGATTCCGATGGTTCAGCCCCATTGGCCCTCTTCGCTTCGAGTGGGGTATCCCCATCACCAAACGCGGTAAAGATGACCGCGACATCATCTTCGAGTTTACCATCGGTAACTTCTTCTAGACGGAGACTGCCGGGACGAGACCCTCAGGAGTCGTCGTTGTCATCCCGTGTGAGTTCGAGTCCAACACCATACTCTCCGTGTTTTTTGCTCGTCCCCACCCATTTGACTGTGGCGGGAACTGTCACCTCGCCCTGACTGCGCTCCAGGGTGTAGCTCACCGAGATCTTGTCTCCGGGGCGCAATAGAAGGGGGACATCCCCAGTCTCCCAGGTTGGTGTCCCCAACAACTCTGTCACCGGTTGGAAGAACATCCCGCGGCTGCTGATGTCACGAATCAGCCCCATGGCAAAACCATGGGCAACGCCACACTCGGCATTCCAACTGACATCGTGCCGTGTCCCTGTTCGTTTCTCATACTTGTGTGCCATGAGCGACCTCCTGCATGCATGGTGGGCACTCACGGCAACTTTCGCCACAATCTTTTCCTCGATTTAGTAGATCACGTCCTTGACGTTCCGACGTTCGCCGTGTGGTCTCGTCATGGAACCCAATCTCTGATATGGGCGAGTGGCCGTGAAACTAGAGACAGCACTCTCGTGCAGTTATCGTGATTTCGAATCGCTCAGTTTGGACGAGTGGGAGGCGATTGCCGCGGCAATCCTGCTCTCCTTGGAGACCGAGCTCGGGATACAATTCGCGGGCTCGAAAGTATCTCTTCCCGATCCGGTCGATGTTCAACCAGGCCTGACATTTTCCTTTCAGACATCGCCCGTGGGCGACCAGGACATGCACGTTGGATTTGAGGGCGTGGGCGGATTCGAGAGCGACGCATCGGGGACCGCGATCTCGGTCTCTCTTCTGCTCTTTGCGGATGGTGTACGCGTCAGCAGCCCCGAGCGCGACTATTACGAGATGGAGCTGCATTCGACCACCAACGGCGATGTGTATTGGAAACGACTCGGTTGGCAGAGGGACGAATTTGGCGAGTTTGAGGCCATAAGGAAATGGGGGCAATTGTCGCAGTAACGGGTGCGCTCTGCTGGGTGTGGACCGCAGAGATGGCTATGGCGCAGCGGGCACTTGGGGTGGCGATGGTTCCTCTTGCTCGAGGGGAAGGCCGGCAGCACGCCAGCCGAGGATTCCTGGACGCAATTGGTACAGACGTGCAAAACCGAGATTCATCAACATGGCGACAGCGCGCAGACTGCGCCGTCCGGCACGGCACACCAACAAGAGGTCTCTGTCCCGCGGGAGCGTGGCGGCGTGTTGCATGAGATCGCGCAAGGGTATCAGCATCGAGCCGGGCACGTGTCCCGCTCGATACTCCCCGGGCTCGCGGACATCGACCACGACGCTATCGGGCTGCGCCGCTAGAGCCTCGAACTCGGCGACCGACAGGTGGCACTGTGCCGGAAGGTGGTGGCGCGTCATCTGTGGAATCGCGGGATCGTAGGGATGTTTCTCTAGGGCCTGACACTCGGCAAAGACGCGTGCGTCGCATTCGTAGATGCACACCGCAGGATCGACCACGTGTTCGAAGATGTGCTCGACGGCACTTTCCTGGGGCAGGATGTTGGCATCGATGAGGGCACGAAAACCCGATGCCTCCATGGTCCGCAGCACCGGCTCCCGTGGACGTACAAAAAAGACGTCGCCTCCCATGCTGCGGTAGCTTGCCACGGTGGCCTCGAGCATCTCGATTCCACTCGTGTCACAAAGATTGACTCCGTGCATGCGTAGTACGAGGTTCACCTGCCCGGGATGCGCGTGCAGATTTCGACGCAAACTCTCCTCGACGTGGTGGACCGCACCAAAGAAAAGCGGGCCTTGAATGTTGAAAAACGCCGCCTGTGGGCAGGTGTCTGCCTGCGGATCCTCGTGAAAGTGACGAAACTCCCGGTCGGGCACCACGTGATACACCCGCGGTATGCTCTCCTGACCGACGAACAGAGCAAGTGACAACAACACGCCCGCGAGCACGGCGAACTCGAGCGGCAGGACCAGTGTTGCGACAAAGGTGCCGACCATGGCGATGGCGTCGAGACGTGAGGTGCGAATCACACGGGCGATGGCTGACTTGTCCACCATGGTCCATGCCACCACCAACAGGACGCCAGCAAGGGCCGGCTTGGGAATGCGGCCCACCAGGGGTGCCGCGGCGACCACTGCAATCAGTATAAAGACACCGGTGATAACACCGGCCACGGGCGAGCGTGCCTTGGCCAGGTGTGCCATACTCGAGCGAGTCAACGACCCGGAGCACGGGTATCCGGAGAACAGCCCGGCCGCAATGTTGGCGATCCCTTGCCCCAAGAACTCCTGGTTGTTGTCGAGTCGATCACCGCTGCGACGCGCCAGAGCCTGGGCAATGGCCATGCTCTCCACCAAACCCAGTGCTGCCACTGCCATGGCCCCAACTGCAAGACGGCGCAATGTCGCCATATCGGGTAGGCCTGCGGTCAGAGGTGGCAGGGAGTTGGGAATGACGCCGACGATGCGCACGCCCGCATCATCGAGCCGCGCAACAAAAACCACGAGGGCAGCGACAGCCACGGCGACCAAGATGGCGGGCACGTGCCGCGACAGGCGGGGGAGCACAACGATGAGAGAAGCGGTGGTTACCCCAAGGACCAGACTGGGAAGATGGCTGTCAGGCCAGTGGTCGGCGAGAGTTGCGAACGCACCTGAAACAGTAAGAGTTGGTTCGAGCTCAAGACCCAATAGATGCCGCAACTGCCCAAGACCGATGAGCACTCCAGCACCAGCGGCAAAACCAATGAGCACCGGACGAGAGGCCACGGTCACCAGGGCACCGAAATGGAGCGCCGCGAAGCCGATGCGCAACAAGCCGGCCATGACCGCGAGAGCACTGGCGGCAAGGAGAAACTCTGGAGTACCAGGCCCGACCACCGGCAAGAGAATGGACAACACTAAGATGGAAGTGGCGTTGGTGGGACCGGTGGAAAGAAACCGCGACGATCCCCACAGGGCACCGAAGATGGCTGCCACCGCTGCGGTGTACAGGCCATAGTGCGCAGGCAACTCAGCGATAGAGGCATATGCAATGGCCTGGGGGATGGCCACAGCCCCGACGCTGGCACCGGCGATGATGTCGGGCAGGAGGTCCTGACGACGATAATTCCGCAAGATGTCCCACGGACGTACCCATAATCCTGCGAAACCACTCGATGATGTAACCGCTGGCGCGGGGCTCTTGCGCATACCCGGTAGTGTAACGACGATTTGCCGTGGTTCACAGGGCAAACGCGCAGCACCATCCCATCAACGAGGTTCGTCCGCCTTCAGAAGCTCGAAAACGACTGGACAAAACCCACGTAGACCGTCACCGGAGCGCGTTGGTTGGTCCGGCTCTCTTCGCAGACGCAGCGGCCTAAGGGGACGCCAAAATCGACGGTGATGGCTGCGGGAGTAACGCCCATGACCTCGCCGATGAAACGCAGTCCATAACCGACATCGAAGAATGCACTGCGATCGCAGTCGATTGGGTCAAGGACTGACATGTAGACAGCGTCCGCGAACAGGGCACCCTCGAGACGGGTCCAGGTGAGAATGCCGCCCAAGTCGGTGCGGGCATCACCAATGAAGAGATGGCGGTACTCGGTGCTCATTACCAGGCGGGCGTCGCCTCGCGCTTCGTCGCGCTCAAAACCGCGACCCGCGCGATAGAGGTCACCGACGGACAGGGCGTCTTGAATGGGCGTTTCGCCGAAATTCATGTCGCCGCGGAGACGTCCGACGACTGCGTGGCCAAATGCCAGTTGCCAGATGTAGAATCCAGAGACACCGACCTAGCCGAATTGGTAGGGTGCGCCGTCTTTGGCCCAACCAGTGGCCCCGCCGAGTCGCAGGGAGAGGCCCTTACCCTCGAATGCCCAGTAAGAATTCAACCGGTCGTCGTAACGATAGAAGAGGAACAGGCTTAGCTGGTCGCCAGGTGTTGCTGGTGGACCGTCGCAGGGAGGGCGCCGTGTGAACTCAGAACGCAATCGTTCGTAGGCGAGGGAAGCGCCCACTTGGTGGGCCAGGCGCAAGGGTGTGAGTTCCTCACCGAAGGCAAAAGAATAGGTGGTTGCAGCACCTATGGATGACGGGTCGTAGAGGGCGAAGAAATCAAGGCGGTGCTCGAGGTCGTGAATGCGCCGCAATGAAAAATCAACGGCCAAGGTGAGCTCCTCGTTGGTAACGGCGATGAGACTCGCAATGTTGTTGAGGAGAAATCGCCAACGGGGGGGCGTGCGGTTGTTGAAACGGGGACCCTTGCCCGGCTCGTGGGCGAGCTCGACCAGTCGACCCTCTGGATCGATCTCAACAATTTCGGCGGGACCTTTGTTTTTCACCGGCACGGAGACCATGCCAGGCCCCAAACGCTCGACCCGGTGGATGCCTCCTTCGCCGTCGACCACCTCAACGGTGATGGGCTCGCGCAGGGTATTCGCAGCTGGGCCATGCGCTTCGACCATCACCTCGACGGTATCGTCGGTGTTACGAACTTCGCCTATTGCGTAGTCGATCTCGGGGTAGCGGCCCAACCACGGCGCCCACAATGCCAGCAGATCCTCCTGTGAAATTTCCTTGGTGACTTCGGCCAAGGGTAGGTCGTCCTGGACGTAGGCGGCGATCAAGTCGGAGACAGCTTCGACACCGATCTTGTCGATCATCTTCTCATAGAGGAGTTTGCCGCGGGGACGGGAGTGAAAGAAATTATCCAGGCGCCAGCGCCGCGGCGAGGATTCATCGATGGCTGAGAAGTAGGTGTCCCGGAAGGCGACCTGCGGCGCAAAGATGAGCGAGTCGATCTCGGGAATCACCGCAAAGGTTTCCAACAGCTCTGGGGCGTAGACGGTCTCACCATAACGCTCCGCGGCCAAGCGGTCGGTGAGAGCGCTACCCACAAGCTCAGAGATCAGGCTCGCAGGCAAATCGGGATCCACACGTTGGCAATGGGCACCGGCGAGAAGGGTCAGCTGCTCGCGCCAAATTGACAGTCGGTGCAATGCCAGAAAGGTCTCGAATGGCAAGAGGTGGAACATGCGGTCAGAGACGGCGAAGCCCTCATCGAAGCGCTCGACCAGATGCTCGCGCAGTGGTGCCACTACCACCAACAACGTCTTGGCTGGCGTTAGGCCAAACCGCCCGGCAAAGGCAAAGCCATCGGCGAGGGTTGCGCTGAGCTCGCCCAGTGCGGTCTCGTCGCGGCTGGCGCTGAGATCTCGCAAGCCTGCCCCCATCGCCTCACCGTGGGTTTGTGGCACGATGACGGTAACACCGGCCTGCCGCATGACACTGACCGCCGGGGCGAGGAGGATAGGCACGAAGCGGCCTGAATGCTCACCGGTGATGACCCGAGGGGAGTTTAGTCCCACGGGTTGATCCCCGACAAATCCAGCGACGCCTGCGGGGACGCGAATCCTAAATTGAATTTTTTGGGACGGGATCTCCTCGCCAGCTCCAAAGGCCGGGTGCCAACCCCCGAGCAGGTAGCCTATGCCGCCACGCACTCCCAGTGTGCCATTGCGGTTCGGCACCCGGGTACTGAACTCGACGGTAACAGGGCCCCCTGGAGCTGCAGGAACGCCATCGAGCCAAGGGCCATCGGCGATGTGGCTTCGGCCGTTGATCGCGAGGTGCATCGCCGCCGGATCGAACTTGGCTGGGTAAAACCACTCGCGGTTGATGTCGTCAATGCCATCGGCAGTGCTCAACACACCGGGGTAGGTCGCAACTTGAATGCCTGCCTGAGGGCCTGCGCAGGTGATCGTGCCGCGAGCCTGCTGCAGATAGGCACCTATCTCAGCTTCGAGGGTGACCTCATCGCAGACCGGGCTGGAGAGGACTGTGAGAATCGTTAATAAAACCACAAATTCAGCTCAAATGAACAGTTGACGCGACTTCAGTTTGCAATCTAGATCAATCCGCGCCATCTCGCCCTATGTCAACCAAAACCAAAACGGCCCTGGTACCCCGGTCAGGGAGCGTTTATAGTCGAGCATCAGCGAGAAACCCGAATCGACCATGTTTGAACTCACAATAAATGTAGTCACAACGGATTTCGAACACAGCGAGCCTTTGCGGCAAGCCATCACCAAAGAGGGCTTGCCCCTTGCGCAGCACCCGCTCACCGAGCCCATCATCGCAGTTGCGGTGGTTGACGCGGATCCGTGGGGCAAAGCTCGCGAGCTGCAGGGTGCCAATGTGCGACGCATCTTGGTGTTCTGCACCGGGATGGCAGAACAGCGTCCTGCGGAACCCCCCGCGGGCGCCGTTGTTCGACATTGGCCTGGCGATCCCGAGACCGCGACGATTTTTGTCGAGCAGCTTTTCGAACAAGCTAAGGACGAACCTGCCGCACCAGGTCCAGGATCTGGAGGGGCCTTGGCGGCAGCACCCGAGGCGGCCCATCCGCCCGATGCGCCACCACCTTTGCTGCCACCCGAGCCGTCTCCGCAGCGCACAGAGGACGAAGAGCCGGAAGTTGTCGATGAGGCTGAGTTCGTTGAGGACGCTCCCCCAGAGCCAACGCCACAAGGACTGATGCCACCACAACGTCCGACGTTGTCAGCTGCCCCCGTGATGGAGGAAATCACTCCGGAGGACCGGGGGTTCATCAATCGCGTTTTCATCCAAGTCAAAGATGTCGATTTCCGCAGACCGCCACAGTTGCCAAGCAAGAGCCTCACTGGCATCGACAAGAAGATGCATTTCCTGCGCGAGCGTGTGCGGGAGCTTGAGCGCGACCTCGCCCGTGTTGGTTATGTGTGGGCAACCAAGCAACGCGAAGTCGACGCTGTCGAGAAGATCATCACTTCCAAGGAGAGTGAGCGACAGACAGCGGTCCAACGTTACAGCCAAATGAAGGACCAAGCCACTCGCGCCGCTGCAGCTCACAGGGCCGAGGCGGATGACCTGAAGGGTCGGTTGGCGGCACTCGAGTCGGAAAAGGCCAAGCTGCAGGAAGACCTCGCGACTGTCGGCGGCAAACTTGCCCGGGAGGAACAAGAGAAGGCGGCGTTGATTGCAGAGTTTCGTAAAAAGATTGACGAGGCACAGACGGCCTTCACACTGCTGCGCGAACAGTCGACCAACGCGATTGCCGATCTCAGCGGTCGCCTCGGAACCACGCAGGTCGAGCTGGAACAAACCCAGACTGCCCTAGCCGAGCGGGAGATGGCTGCCGCTGGTTTGACTGATACCGTCGCCGAGCGGGACGCGACGATTGCGCAACTTCAAGGTGAACTGGAGAGCGCGCGTGTTGACCTCACAGAGCGAAGACAGGACCTGGAGCGGCAACACGCGGAGCTGCAAGAAACACAGCAGACCGTTGAGGCGCGGGACAATACGGTTGCAGAGCAAACTGCCACCATCGAGGAACGCGACCAAGCAATCGCGACTCTCACCGATGACAACGCTCGCGCAATCGACGAGCGCGACCAACAGATTGCCGAGTTGCACAGAACCCACGAAGCGACCGTCGCCGAGCACACCCAGGCGATGGAGACGGTGCGAGGGGAGCACCTGGCGGCCTTGGGCGAACGTGATCAGGCTGCGGGAGATCTGCGGGCCGAACACGCCCAGGCGATGGAGACGTTGCGCGAGGACCACCGGGTGGCCATCGCTGACCTCGAGAACACCAGAGCCGCATTCGCCGCTGAACTCGAGGAGACACGGGCGGCTGTAGCCGAACTGCAGGCAACGCTTGCTTCGGTGCAAGACCGAGCAGCGGTGACACAAACGCAGCTCGACGGGCGGATTGTTGGATTGGAAGAGGAGGTTCGGTCCGCCCACGAACAACGCCTGCATACGGCCAGCACTCTGGCTGATCGAGAGAAGACGCTGTCCGCGGTTACGGCGGAAATGTCTAGCAGTAGACAGGCACAAGAGGAACGGATCGTGGAGCTCAAAGAGCTCATGAGAATGTACGAGAAACGGGCGGCCGATCTCGATGAAGAGATCAAGAGCGCACGAGCGGAGTTCAACCAGATCGCCGATGAGTATCAGAAACATCAAGCCAACGCTGGGCGTATCTCCGAGGAGCTCGGCCAAAACTTGGCGGATGCTCGCGCGGAGGCGAGAATCGCCAAGGATCGAATAGCGGAGCTCGAAGAGGCCCTCCGCGACCGTGACAAACAACTGAACGAGGCGCTCGGCAATATCGACAACGCCAAAGAACAAGCCCAGGGTGCCCAAGGCGACCTCGAAGCATTGCAGCGCCAGCTCGAGGATTTCGACAAGCAGAACACGGAGCTCGGGGAAAGGCTGCGCAACGCCGAGATTGAGTTAACGGGATTGCGTGAGGAATCAATGACGTTGCGAAACGACACTGAGGCCTTCGCCATCAAGCTCAAAGACGCCAACGAATCTGCCGAGCAAGCCAAGTCAGAGCTCGCGACTCGCGAAGCCAGCTTGATGGAAGCGCAAGCAGCCCTACAGGCAGCGCAGGAGGGCGAAAGGCTCGCCCGTGCCGATCTCGACGCCATGGGCGCACAGTTGACAGAGTTGCAGGGCAACCAGTCGTAGCACCATTCGGACAAGCCCCGTTCCTAGCGTGTACTCAAAAATCAGGTTTGTCCGAGCCGCTCGGCCGGGACTGGTATCGTTAGAGCTTTTTTTACCGCCTCCGCCAACTCCAGCGCCCGCACGCCGGCTGCGGCGTCAACTCGAGGCTTGCGTTGGTGCTGAATGCAATCGAAGAAGTCATGATCCTGAAGAGCCAAGGCGTCGCCGTGTGGGACCTCGATGGGCTCACCGACAATCTGTGGCCAGGGATTGTTGGCCGCAGCAGGTAGCCGGCGCACTGACTTGACCTCACGACTGGCACAGTCGATGGAGACATAGCGTTCCACTGTGAACAGGCGAATCTTGCGGACGGGCTCGATCGATGCCCGACCGGCAGAGAGTTGTGCCACCGTTCCGTCTTCGAACTGCAAGCGCGCTGATGCCATGTCGACATCGGACGTGATGACAGGAACGCCCACGGCGCGCACTTCCGCCAAAGGGGAGGGGACGAGGCTCGCAACGATGTCAAGGTCGTGGATCATCAGATCCAGGACAACGTCGACGTCAGTGGAGCGACCGGTGAAAGGACCGAGTCGTTCGGCAACGATGTATCGAGGACGATCGGCAATCGCCAGAGCGGCGGCGATGGCAGGGTTGAATCGCTCGGTGTGGCCCACTTGAACGATGCGGCCGTGTTTGCTGGACAATTGTTCGAGGTGCTTGGCATCGGCCGCGGTTGCCGCCAGGGGCTTTTCCACAAGGACGTGCAAGCCGAGCTCAAGGGCGGCCTCGACCAGGACCACGTGTGCCATGGTGGTCGCGGCAACAATGACTGCGTCAGCCCCTCCCGCGAACTCCGCGAGACTCGCCGCACCTTTGACGCCGTATTTGTTGGCGGCGGCATTGCGCTTGTCCTTGTCGGTATCAACAATGCCGACCAAGATGGCCGTGGGATCGGCTGCAACTTTCTGCAGGTGATAGGTGCCGAGATGACCCACACCGACAACAACGATTCGTACAGGTTCCATGCTGCGTTGTACCGCCTTGCCGTTCACGACACCGTCAATCGATGTTGTTGTTGTCCGTGACCGGCTGGACCAATCGCGGGGGACACACCCCTCGGTCGGAGGCTCGAATGAACTCACACATCTCCGCGACAGGGGGACAGTGGCTCATCTCTGCCTCTACTTTCTCGAGGGATACCAGTCGGGCGCGATGTCCCCCAAACAACATTTTGAATGCGGTGCGAACTGCCAGCAGGTCCTCGCGAGACCAGCCGGCGCGTTTGAGCCCGACGATGTTGATGTGCACCAACTGGGCGCGGTCACCTTGGGCGATGCAGAAGGGCGGAACGTCCTGGGCGACCATGGCACCGCCAGCGACAAAAGCATTTCGGCCAATACGGCAGAACTGGTGAACACCAGCCATGCCACTCATGATCACCCTATCTCCTACGGTCACGTGGCCGGCAAGGCTCACGGAGTTGGAAAGGATGACATTGTCGCCAAGGATACAATCGTGCGCTGTATGGGAATAGGCCATCAGCAGACAGTTGTTGCCCACGCGGGTCTCCATATGGCCGCCCGCGGTTCCTATGTTGAGCGTGGCTGATTCGCGAATGACGTTGTCGTCGCCGACGATCAGGCGCGACGGCTCCCCCTTGAACTTGAGATCCTGGGGTGGACCGCCGAGCGCAGCAAATGGATGAATGATGTTGCGGGCACCAATGACCGTGTCGTTCACAAGGACGACGTGAGAGAGCAGCCGCGTATCAGGGCCGATCTTCACTTTCGGGCCGATCACACAGTAGGGGCCTATCTCAGCGCTGGGATCGATCTCGGCGCCGGACTCAACGATAGCGGTGGGGTGGATCGACATGACCTAGGTACTCCTCATTTGCCGTCTTGGCGGCCGATCGTTTCGACCTGCTGTTCTAATTCGCGCAAGCGCCGCCGCATTTCAGGCAGTGCTTGTTGGGAGGCAACCACCCGTAACCAATCGCGGTGGGGTTTGGATGGCGTGCCCGAGTAGATTCCTGGTTTGCGGATACTGTTGGGAACCCCTGCTCGCGCGGCGAGCGTGACGTCGTCACAGATCTTGATGTGGCCCACCACACCTGTCTGGGCACCCATAACCACGCGATGGCCCAGTGTGGTGCTACCGGCGATGCCAGACTGGGCAACGATGACGCAGTCATGCCCAGTGACGACGTTGTGCGCAATCTGCACCAGATTGTCGATCTTGGTGCCAGCACCGATCCTGGTGACGCCGAAGGTCGAACGGTCGATGGTGGTGTTGGCACCGATCTCAACATCGTTTTCAATCTCGACGATGCCCACCTGTGGGATCTTGTACCTGCGTTGTTCAGCGTCGTGTGCGTAACCGAAACCATCGCTGCCGACGACAACTCCTGCTTGCAGAATGACTCTATCTCCAAGCACACAACGTGCGAGGACTTTGACTCCTGGATGCAAGAGAACATCTGCGCCGATCTGGGCGTCAACACCCACGTAGGCACCCGGGCTCACGATGGTCCGTGGTCCGATCTTGGCACCCGCCTCGATCACCGCGGTGGCCCGTACCGTGGCCGTCGGATCGACTTGGGCCTTTGGATCCACATAGGCGCCGGGCTCGCTGCCATGGGGCCAACTCGTCGGTGGGTAGAACTCACCAAGCACTCGGGCTAGGGCGAGATACGGATCGGCACAGACGATCAGGGAGACGTTGGGCGGCCCCTCCGTTGTTCCTTCGGACACCAACACAGCGCCGGCCCTGGTGGCCATGAAGGCGACCCGATACTTGGGATTGGCGAGGAAGCTCAGGTGCCTTGGCCCGGCATTCTCCAGATCTGCTACGTCTCGGATCTGGCGATCGCAATCGCCGATGACCCGCCCGCCGACCAACGTGGCGAGAGTGCCGACTGTCGCCATACGCTCACTTCTTCCCGTGCTGGGAATTGTACATCTTCACCACGTCATCGGTGATGTCCTGATGACGTTTGTAGTAGAGAACCGTGTCGCCGATGTTGAGAATTATGTGGTACGCATCGCGGTCGCCAATCTTGTCGACGATCTTGGTGATGCGGCCAGCGATGCTCATGGTCAGCTTTTCCCGCTCTCCAAGAAGCTCTTGCTGCAAACGCGCGTAGGTCTGTTGTAGCTCGAGGAAGTCACGCTGCATCTCTTCCAGCTTGGCGTCGCGCACGTCTTCTTTCATCATCGCTTTGCGCTTTTCGAACTCAGCTTGTTTGGCCTTGAGCTGGTTCTGCATACCGTCAAGCTCTTTTTGCTTGTTCTTGAAGTCACTTTCGAGCTTGGCGCGGGCGGCCTTGCCTTCTTCGACCTCATTGAGAGCGCGAGCCATGTCGACATAGCCAACTTTTAGTTCCTCAGCCTGCGCTGATTGTGCCAGAACGAAAACTCCGAAGGCAACGAGTAGAGCTGAACGCATACATTCTCCCGAGTGAAATATTCAAGAATGGCGGGCCGTCTATCACAGGAACCGAGCAAGGCCAACCCGAACCAGTTGATTCTGCAGCAAGCGCCTGCGAAGCTTAGACCCCTTCGGTTGTTGCTGCCCGCCGCTTCAGCCGTTGGACGGACAGAGGGGGAGTTTCTTCAATCTCGGTCACCTAGGGTTTCGCGTTGCCCTCGGTGGGATGGTAGGATGCGCGGGTGTCTTCACACGAGACCCTTGGTCTGTTGTTGGTGCGTGATGGTGTCATCACCCGTCCGCAACTCTATGATGCCCTGCGTCTGCAGCGGCAAGACGGACGTCTGTTGGGCACGTGTCTGCTAAGTCTTGGATACCTTTCACCAGAGTCACTCTTGCAGATCCTCTCGCGGCAGCTGTCTATTCCCGCGCTTCAATCGGGGACCCTCAGTCTTGCATCGGCTCAGGCGGTGAGCAGGGTGCCTGGGGATCTCGCCTGGCGGCTGAAGATCCTCCCGTACTCTTGGGATGGCAAGATCCTTGGTGTGGCGGTGGCTGACGGTCGGGCGCTCAACCATCTGCACGAGGTCGCGTTCCACGCCCAGGCGGCAGTTGGTGCCTACGTGGCGTTGGAGGAGGAGATCGAGACGACCCTCCGTAGGGTCTATGGCGCAGATCATCATGGTTCCCAGACATCCATCACGACCCGCATGGCAGGCCGCCCGCGTCCAGCGCGGATGGGCCCCCTGAGCGAGGTTCCCTCCCGCGATTTTGGCGCTGCCTTGGGGCTCGAAGGATCAGCAGAGCCAGTCCTGCTCGACAAGCCTAAACGGCAAAGTTCGGGGAAAGGGACTGCGCCGATCGCTCATCCCCCGCCACCGGCACCTGCGGCGATACCTTTCCCCCAAAACTCGGCACCAATCGTCATTCCCGCTCACGCCACCGCCATCGTCCGCGCCCAGCCTAGTATCCCGGCTGAGGCATCCCCGGCCAGGCACCTCACGGTCACTAACGCGCCGACTTTGCCCCCGGCTCCGGCCGGGGGGCCCAAGGAAATAACACGAGTTGCTTTCTACGATGCGGTGGAACAGGTCTACGCCGTTGAGACCACCGATGAGGTGGCAGGGTTTGTCGGTCGCGCGCTACTCAACTACTTCTCACGGGTACTGATTCTGCGAGCGGTGGGGGAGCACCTGGCGACATTGGGTTTTGCGGGTACTGGGAAACCGCCTGCCTTGGTCACTCAGATGTCTGTTCCGCATGTCGCCATGGGGCTCAGTCAACGGAACATTGCCTATGGTCACGCTGAAGAAGACCCCAGATGCCAAGAAATCTGGACCGCCTGCGGGCTGTCTCCATCACCGGTCTGCCTAGTCGCTTCGATTGCCGGTCGTGATGGTATCCGCTTGGTTGTCTACGGCGACAACAGCGATCGAGACGAGCTCTACGAAGACCTCCACGACGTACAGTTACTCTTCAAAGAGGCTGAGACCGCCCTGGGATTGTTGGAGTCCGACCGCTAGTAGGACGTTCTCGGCTGCTGATGCACAAACCGGCAATTCCACTCGGCCTCGTCCCCCAAAACACGCCGCCGCGAGTTGAATTGTGTTGCTTGTGGGGTCATCGATCCCTCATCTCCTCGCGAATCCGTCGGAATCGATCCTCAATAGAGGAAAAAGATTTGACGATATCTGGGTCGAATTGGGTTCCATCACCTTGTTCGATCATCCTGCACGTGTCCTCATGACTGAACGCGGGCCGGTAACAACGTTTCGACGTCAGGGCATCGTAGAAATCGGCAAGAGCCACAATGCGTCCAGCAAGCGGGATAACCGTCCCCTGAAGGCCGTCGGGGTAGCCGCTGCCGTCCCACTTCTCGTGGTGCGCCCGCGCCACGTCGACGCCCATACGTAGGAACGGGGTGTCTGGGTGCCGTTTGAGCACAGCGCCGAGCGTGTTGGCACCGAGCACGCTGTGCTTTTTCATCTCCGTAAATTCCTGCGGGGTCAGCTTTCCAGGCTTCAACAGAATGGCGTCAGGGGTGCCGACCTTGCCAATGTCGTGGAGGGAGGCGGTCTGATACAGATTCTCGATAAACGAGGTTGTGAGCGTCGTCACGTACAACCTCATCTCCCGCATCTGTTCGGCCAGCACTTTGCTGAAGGTTTGCACCCTTTCGATGTGTTGGCCGGTGTCGTCATCGCGAGCTTCAGCGAGTTTGGCGAGCGCAAAGATGGTCGCCAGTTGGGAGGCTGTGACCGCCTTCACCTGCTCGGCGATTTGCCACGCAAGGTGCCGGTTGTACGACACGAGCTCTGTCTGCAACCCCCTCAGACGCAGATGGGTCTTGACGCGTGCGAGTACCTCCTGGTCCTGGAATGGCTTGGAAACATAGTCGACAGCGCCGACGCGAAACGCTTCGACCTTATCGTCGGTTCCCGCGAGCCCGCTGATGAAGATGATGGGGATGCTCTGCAGTCGCTCGTCCTCTTTGAACCATCGGCAAACCTCCACGCCGGACATCTGTGGCATGTGGACATCCAAAAGGACGAGATCTGGCGGATCGGCCACTGCCGCCTCGATGGCGAGCCTGCCGCTCGTGACCGGTCTGGGCTCAAGGCCGTCCCGCTCCAGGACGGCTGCCAATAGACGCAGATTCTGCGGGTCGTCGTCCACAATGAGGACGCTCTTACCTCGTACATCATCGACCATGGTTCCCCTCCCATTTCTCAAGTGTTCAGCAGGTCCCGCATCCCATCGTATGGTTGACCTAAGATGCCGGCAAAGCCGGCATCTCTTTCGAATTATGAGCTGTGGTAGTTTGGCGCTTCTTTCGTGACTGTCACATCGTGAACATGGCTTTCGGCGGCACCGGCGCTGGTGATGCGCAGAAACTTGGCGTTTTGGCGCAAGGCCTCAAGGTTCTGGGCACCGAGGTAGCCCATGCCGGAGCGCAGGCCACCGACGAATTGGTAGACGCTGGCGGCGACACTGCCCTTGTATGCCACCATGCCTTCGATGCCTTCTGGGACGAACTTGGCGGCATCGGTCTGGAAGTAGCGATCGGCGCTGCCGTCTTGCATCGCGCCGAGGGAACCCATGCCGCGGTATGATTTGTACGACCGCCCTTGGTACAGGACGACCTCGCCTGGTGCCTCTTCGGTGCCGGCAAACAGACTGCCGATCATGACGCAGGAGGCACCAGCAGCCAAGGCCTTGACGATGTCACCGGAGTGGCGGATGCCGCCATCGGCAATAATGGTTGCCCCCCGCTCTCGGGCGACAACGGCGCAGTCGAAGATGGCTGAGAGTTGTGGCACACCAACGCCAGCAACGATGCGGGTGGTGCAAATTGAGCCGGGGCCGATGCCCACTTTGACGGCGTCAGCGCCGGCATCGAGCAGGGCGCGGGTGGCCTCGCCAGTTGCGACATTGCCGGCAATGAGTGGCAGATTTGGATGCGCGAGTTTCGTGGCAGCGACGGCAGCGAGGACGCTCTTGGTGTGGCCGTGGGCGGTGTCAATGACGGCAATGTCGACACCGGCTTCGACGACCGCAGCTGCCCGCTCGGCGCGGTCGGCACCGACGCCGAGGGCGGCACCGACTCGCAGGCGACCGAAACCATCTTTGGTGGCGTTGGGGTGGCGAGCGCTTTTTTCGATATCTTTGATGGTGATGAGGCCCTTGAGCTTGCCGTCCTTGTCGACCACCGGAAGCTTCTCGATACGGTGTTTCTGCAGTAGGACCTTCGACTCGTCGATAGTGATGCCTTCTCTTGCTGTTACCACTTCGCGGGTCATCGCGTCGGACACCAAGTGATTGGAGACTTCTTCAAAGCGCAGGTCGCGATTGGTGAGAATGCCGACGAGGCGGTTGCCATCCACAACCGGGATGCCACTGATGTTGTGCCGACGCATGACCTCGCGGGCGTCGCCCAAAGTGGCGTCCGGCCCGATGGTCACCGGATCGACGATGGTGCCCGACTCGCTCTTTTTGACCTTGGTGACCTCACGTGCCTGCGCTTCAATGTCGAGGTTCTTGTGAACGAAGCCGAGTCCGCCTTCGCGTGCAATCGCGATCGCCATCTTGGCCTCGGTGACGGTGTCCATGGCCGAGGAGAGCAGGGGGATCTGCACGGCCAGCTGCGCGGTGACAACCGATGCGACGTTGGTTTCACCTGGCAGGACCTCTGAGTACCGTGGCACCAAGAGAACGTCGTCATAGGTGAGCGCAAGCTCGATGGTCGGCATCGTCACAGCGACCTCCATGGTGCCGGGAAGTGGGGCGTCATACCCCAAGGCTCCGGCGCAATATAGGCCGCAGTGATGGCGTTGTCGAGACAGAGGGTAGATAGGTACTCGAGAGATCACTCGCGGTGCCGGCGGCGCTGTTTGCGTTTGCCTTTCCTCTTCGACTTGGTCTTCGTTGCAGGGTCATCTGCGGGGGACACCTTGAGGTGCTCAATGGCCTTGGCGAGCTCTTCTGCCTTGCCCACATCGAGGTATTTCAGGGCACCCAGGGATTCTGTGGCGGCTTCAATGTCGCCAGTGCCTGCCTGGGCCATGCCAAGGTAGAAGTTGGCATCAATATTGGCACGCTCGAGGTCGAGAGCGCGGGTGAAGGCGGCGATGGCTGCGTCAAAGCGTTTTCGTTCGTACGCGTCTTTGCCCGCGCGCAGTTGGATCTCGAGGTTGTCCGGCATGGCAACCGCGGCCTTGGTCAACACCACCGACAATCTGTCGACGGCCTTCTGTTGCTCAAGCAGTTCGATGAGGGGACGGTAGGCTTCTGTTGTCGACGGGTCGAGGTTGAGCACTCGATTGAGCTCCTGGACCGCTTGCGGCACCAAGCGAAAATCCTTGTATGCCAGGCCCAACTCCAGGGCGAGACCCGTGTGTTCGGGCACCCGTTTGGCCCCGTCAGCGAGCAGCTCGATGGCTTCTTCTAGCTGACCTTGTTTGCGTTGGATGCGTCCGAGCCCTGCGATAGCTGTGCCGCTTTTCTTGTCGTTCTTGATTGCAAGCTTGTAGCTGTGAATTGCGTAGTCGAGCATTTGCATGGCTTCGTAAACTTCGCCCAGGGCCGACTGCACCTGGGAGACGCTCTGATCCATATTGCGCACGTCCTTCACCGTGTCTTTGAGGACCTCCAGTGCCTCCTCGTACCTCATGAGATCTTTGAGGGTGAGCCCGAGATAGACCCGCGGGCCAATCAGGGCCGGGTCCTGCGCCATCGCCATGCGAAAGGCATCGGCGGCCCGTTCGAGGTCCTTGGCGGTCTTGAGAATCATTCCCAAACGAAAGTGGTGCATGGCGTTGTCGGGGGAACGTTCCAGCGCTTTGCCCATGAAGGCAGCGGCTTGGGCGTACTCTTTTCTCTCGAAGTGAATTGTTGCCAATACTACGAGGGCATCGTCGCTGTCTTCGGAGGATCGGGATTGTTCCACGGCCTTGATCGCCTCATCGAAACGCTTGAGCTCGAAATAGGTGCGGCCGAGATTGAGATGGGCACGGGGTGACGTTGGGTTTTCGCTAAGGGCGAGCATGAACTGCTCAATGGCTGCGTCGTACTTCTTCTGTGAGAGCAGTTGTTCGCCGACCTCGACGAACTTGGCTTCAGATGCACAGCTACCCGCTACGCAGAACAGTATCAACGGGGCAAGTGGCAACGGCGTAAGAGTTCGGCACATGACTCCTGCACCTTAACCCAACCCCCGAGTCAAACGCTACTGGCCCACTCCCGCCAATCCCTCCGGCGATTTCGGCTCTGGTGCAGAAGACTAAATTCTATTACAACAACCAAACGATGAGAATACTTTCGCACCCAACCCGTCTGATTCGGTGCACGCAATCAACTCGAGAAGGAGGACGCGGGTCATGAAAACACTGGGAGTTGTCCTATGTGGGTGGATCTTGATGGTTCCAACCTGGGCCAGCGCACAGGTAGCCCACGGACAAGTTAACTGGAGCGACAAAACAATCACCGCCACTGGCAGCGGAGCGCCCAGTCTAAAGGCCCCCAATGTTGCGGTTGCCCGTTTGGGTGCCGAGAGGGCCGCCAAGATGGATGCCCTGCGCAACATCCTGGAGGCGGTCAAGGGGGTGAGGGTCGAGAGCGGCAAATCCGCTGGGGATCTGATGTCCACCGCCGAGGTCAAGAGCAGAGTTGAGGGAATTGTCCGCGATTTCAAGGTCATGGACACCAAGTATTACTCCGATGGCGGGGTGGATGTGGTGGTGCAGGTCTCCATTGATGGTGTGCTGGCCGAAGCGTTGGTTCCGAACGCTGGTGCCAAAGCGGCGGAGCCTGCGGCCGAGAGCGGAGGGGTTACCGGATTGATCGTCAATGCCAAGGGGTTGGGAGTAACTCCCGCATTGGCACCGAAAATCCTCGATGAGGCAGGCAACGAAGTCTACAGCGTCTCCAACGCCACCAGTGATGCCGTCAAAAAACACGGGGTTGCCGGTTACACCAATGCCCTGGATTTGGCAATGAAGGATGGCAGAGTGGCCGAAAAACCGTTGGTCGTGCGGGCGCAGAAGCTCACACAGAAGGGCGGATCGGATCTCGTCATCGCCACTGAGGATGCCAAGAAGCTGGCGAATTTGGGCGGTGTTTTAGCGAACAGCAAGGTGATCATCGTCACGGACTGATGGCACCATGGGTTGTACGCTTGAGTAAGGTCACGCGTGCAAGGAGGAACAGAAGATGAATCAAGGACGAACCAAGGTACTTGGTTTTCTTGCGGCCACAATGTGGGTCGTTCTGGGTTTGTGGGCTAGCCCCGCGGCCGCCGGAGATACACTAAAGGTGGAGGCCGTTGGGCAGGCAGCGATCTATGGAACCGACATCGCCGCGGCAAGGGATAAGGCCATTGACGATGCCCTGCGCAAGGCGGTCGAGCAGGCCGCCGGCACCGTGGTGTCGAGCGAGACTATTACTGAAAACTTTGAGTTGGTGTCTGACAAAATCTACAGCAAATCAAAGGGTTATGTGCGCAATTATAAGGTTGTTTCCGAGAAAAAGGCGGACGGCATCTACGAGGTCAAAGTCAATGCCGACATTGGCACTGGGGCATTGAAGAGCGATCTCGACGGCATCCTCTCGGTACTGCGCGGGAAGAATATGCCGCGGGTCCTGGTCATGGTCTCCGAACAACAAGTGGGTGCCAAATCGGCTGAAGCGTGGTGGGGCAACAATTCCTTCAAGACATCCATGGACGTGGTGGAGAACTCGATCATTGATGCTTGGCAGCCCAAGGGCGTCAAGTTCGTTGACCGCCAGACTCTGCAGGGCAAGATCAGCACGGGAATCGCGAACGTCACCGACGATTCGGTCGTCAAGACATTTGCGGGTAGCGCCGGCGCTGAAGTCGTGATTCGTGGTGATGCTGTGGCCCAGGACAACGGTCCGATCATGGGTACCCAGATGCGCTCTCTGCAGGCCACGGTATCGTTGAGAGCCATGAATCTCGACAATGGGGCCATCATGGGTTCAGCCACCGTCTCGGAGACGGTGGGGCACATCAATCCTGTGGTGGGTGGCACCATGGCTCTCAAGAAGGCTGGGCAGAAGGCTGCCGAGGAGCTCTTGGGCAAGATGCTTGCAGAGTGGCAGAGCGAGGTTTCGGGGTCTGGCACAGTCAGCGTGAAAATCAGCGGTGTCGCCAAATCGAAATACCTCAAGGCTCTCAGCGAATTCTTGCGCAACGAGGTGCGCGGTGTGGCGGATGTCCGTCAGCGCTCTTTCCGCAACAAGGTGGCGGAAATTGAGGTCGACATCAAGGGCTCGGCTCAGGATCTGGCGACAGAGCTGGAAGAGAAGAAATTTCCAGGGTTTGCCATTGAGATCGACGAGATTACGGCGAACTCTGTTGCCGCCTCTCTTACCAAATAGGAGGCCACAGTGAAGCTCTGCAGATTCCTTGTTGGTGCGACTCTTTTGGCCATCGGTCTCACTGCGGGCCACGAGCCCGCGCAAGCCGGCAACTCCACATTGGGTACCATTACCTTCCTGCGTGGGGACGCCCTACGGGCGAAACAAGGTACCCACTGGGAACCCATCAAAGAGAAGACCGCCGTCTTCCAGGGTGATAAGCTCAAAACGAAGGAAGGGGCCAGGCTCGAAGCAACTTTGGCCGACGGCTCAAAACTGCGGCTTGGCGGCAACTCTGAGCTCAATCTGCAGCAGGTGAGCTTCGGCAAGAAATCCAAGGCCAAAAAGAAGGTGAGCGTGAAGCTGGTTGTTGGCCGAGTTTGGGCGTCAGTCACCAGCCTGTTTGGCTCTGATTCCAAATTTGAGGTAACGAGCCCCAATGCCGTTGCCGGTGTCCGGGGTACTCGCTTTGCCGCTTCCCTTGGTGACGACGGGTCCACCACGGTGAAGGTCTATGCAGGCAATGTTCTGGTCTCCAACCAACCCATTTACGCCATCAAGGGACACACCAAGGCCAACCGGGTGGAAGTCGCCGGTCCCCAGGAGATCGCCAAAGACGCCTGGGAAGAAATGGTGGCAGGTGCCATGAAGATGGTGCAGGTTGCCGCCAACGGTGAAATGACCGCGCCCCAGGAGTTCCAAATGGCCGCCACAGAAGATGACGATTGGGAGCAGTGGAACAGCGAACGCGATAAGCTCGCTGGCATTTCAGAGTAACAACCGTTGGGACTCAGGCCTACGAGAAAATCACTGGCAACTTGGTCATTCAAGCGCCGGGCCTCAAATCCTTCGGGCTTCATAATTTGAAGACAGTTGGTCGAAACGTTGCCATCGTAACGACCCTCATCACCACGCCGCGCGGACTCCGAAATCTCGAGAAGATCGGTGGCGTCAGGAAATGACCGCCTGGTAGTAGCCGTCGCATCAGCTACGCTGGTCGTTGCAATCAGCCACGGTCGTTGAAGTCCACGAGTCGCATACGACTCCTGGCGACCTTAAAGGTCCCGTGCAGGTGGGTTAGCTCCAAAGCGGTTGGGTGCCCGAGAAACAGAAACGGACTGGCTGAAAATCCATAGCTCCCCGAACAGGGAAATCCAACGAGGTCACCCGGTTCAACGGCGCTCAACTCGACGTCATAACCCATCAGGTCGATGGGGGTGCACAATGGACCAACAAGGTGGCAAGTCTGCTTTTCTCCGCCTGGTTTGGAAAGATTCACTGCCATGTAGTTTCTTCGACGGCCCGCTCCGAGGTTGCCACTTGCTGCTAAGTGGTGATTCATGCCGCCATCGAGGACAACAAAACGCTGGTCACGAGAGACCTTCTCACTGACGGCTCGGGTAACGTAGATGCCGCTCTCGGCGGTTAGGTAACGTCCGAGCTCGATTACGTATGTCGGGCGAGAGTGGGTTTCTTTTTCGAACTCATTGACCGCGTCCATGACACCCAAGGACAACGCCCGAAGGTCTAGCTGTACACCTTCTTCGTGATAGGAGACGCCGAAACCGCCGCCGACATTGATGCGGGAACATTGGCACGCGTGCTCTGTCTGTGCCGTCCGGACAATCTCCAAAACTTGTTTGACGTTGTCTATGAGGGCGTCGCTGTGGAGACATTGAGTGCCTGAATAGACGTGGATCCCCGCAAAATCGAAGGATGAGGAGTGGCTCGTGACAAACTCAACGGCACTCCCGATTTCTTCCTCCTCGAGGCCGAACTGAGTGGCTTTGCCGCCCATCTTCAGGGGAAAATGAGCGATCGGCCGGCTTGGATTGACTCGCAGGGTGATTCTCGGCCGGGCCGAGAGTTCGTGCGCGATTTCGTGAAGGTCGACCAGTTCCCGCAACGACTCGATGCTGATAACGCCGACCTTCCATTCAATTGCGGCTTTGAGATCTTCTCGCCTTTTTCCTGGACCGGCAAAACTCATGCTCTCTGGCGCATGGCCGGCGAGGATTGCTTGTTCTACTTCCCCCATGGACGATACATCGAGCCCATCGACGAGCCCGTGGAGAAACCGGAGGATCTCGAGATTGGAGTTGGCCTTCACCGCATAGAGAAGCTGGAACCGGTCGCCAAATGCATGTTTGACCGCCTGAACCTGGCGTCCAATGGTGGCCAGGTCATAGAGGAAGAACGGTGTTCCAAAACGCTCTGCCAGGCCCGCGAATGGGATTCCCGGAGCGACCGGCCAGAGTGAAGGATTTCCGTCCTCAAGGTCGGCAGCGCTCCATTGATCGAGAGATTTCATTGTGCCGGAGCTTGCCCTTTGAGGTTTTCGGCAAGCAACTCACCAATAATGGCCGTGAGTCCACCTATCGAGGTCATGCGGTCGTCGACCAAGTGCTTGTCCTCGAAAGTGACGTGAAACTCATCCTCGAGAAAGACCAAGAACTTCGGGACGTCAAAGGAGTCGAGCACACCGGACTCAAACAGGTTTTCTGAGTCCTCAATGTCGTCATCCCATTCGACCGCGTTCTTGATAATCCACTCCAGTACTTTGTTCCTCGTCGCTTCATCGGCCATGACAGTACCTTCCTGATGGATCTTGTCGTTTTCAAGTCAGTCAGTTCTTGTCGGAACCAAACTCTTTTTCAATCCTTGCCCTGTCAACCTTACCGGTTGATCCGCGCGGCAGCACTGTTAGGGCAACGAATTTGTGGGGGATCATGTAGCGGGCAATCTCCGCCTGCAATGCTGTCTCAACGGTCCCTTGGTCGAGGGTGAAACCTTGGTCGACTGCGACCACGGCGGTGATGGATTGTCCCAACTCCTCGTGTGGGACGCCGAACACCACGGCCTCGTTGATACCTTGCACCTTCATGAGGGCCGCCTCTACCTCCTGCGGGCTGATGCGGTTGCCGGCGCTTTTGATCAATTTGTCCCGCCGGCCAACGAAATAGAGAAAACCGTCATCGTCTCTTTTGACCAAATCGCCTGACCAAACAGCCAGTTCGGGGCAGACCACGGCGTCTAGCTGTCTCGGCGAAGGTTTCAACACTCGGTTGGTTGCCTCCACGTCATTCCAATATCCTTGGAAGATGACGCCGCCCCGATGTACCAGCTCCCCGACCTCTCCGGCACGACACTCCTGTCCCTTTTCGTCCACTACCAAGATCTCCACATTGGGAATAGCCTTGCCCATCGATGTGGGTCGCGATGGCAGCTCATCTGGGGGCAAAAAGGTCGAACGAAACGCCTCCGTCAACCCATACATGAGGTAGATGCTGGTCGCCGGCAGTAACCGTTGCAGTTCCGTGACGTGGCGCTCAGGGACTGAGCCTCCGGAGTTGGTGATGTACCGCAATTTCGGAAAATCCATGGTTGCGAACGGCGATAGCTTGCTCAGCAATTGCACCCACAATGTGGGCACCCCCGCCAATCCCGTGACATCGTGGGATTTGAGGTTTCTGCATATGTCTCCTGGATGGGTGGAGTTCTGCAGGACAATCTCGGCTCCCACCATGATGGTCGTCAGAAGTTGATTGAGGCCGTAATCGAAGTGAAATGGAAGGATGGAAAGGACGACATCTTCATGGACGATGTCGAGGTAACGGGCCACTATACGGGCGCCCGTGACCAAGTTCTCATGACTTAGGGTGACCCCCTTGGGAAGTCCTGTCGAACCCGAAGTATAGAGAATCGCAACTACATCTTTGCCTATGGGGGCGGCCGACGGAGGCACCTTGCCGTTTGCAGTATCCAGGGTCGCGAAATCTCCGGCATCCAGGTAGGTGAGTTCATGCGTTTCACCGAGCAAACGGCGGCTATGCTTGTCGCCGATGACGACTTTGGGAGCACAATGGTGTAGCCGATAGGCAACCTGTTTGAGCGTCAGTTTGGTATCGACGATGACGAATACTCCACCAGCCTTGGCCACACCCCAGATGGCGACCACCATTTCAATGGACTTGCGCAGGAGGATGACTACTCGATCACCTTTGACCAAGCCACCGGCGAGTAGGCGCATAGCGACTGCGTTGGAGAGGGTGTCCAGATCTTTGTAGGTGAGGGTATTTTTTCCCTGATACAAGGCGACCTTATCGGGACAGCGTTGGACAGTGAGCCTGAGAAGGTCTGGAACGGTGAAAGGCGTATCCACAAGAAACCCCCTTGATCGGTGCAAACCGCGTCAGCAAAACTCAGAAACCAACATGCCCCTTCCGGGCCGCAATCTCAGAAGATCAATCCATTAAGGGAATCACATGGATTCATTCATCAGTCAAGCACACAACATAGTAGCCACCGGAGCAAACTACCACCCCTGGCTGCGGCGGGACGTTTGCTCGGCCGACCGCACATCCAGCAAGTGCTTGCCGATCGCTTCAGTTAGTGTGACGGCATGGAATCCAGCGACGTGTGTGCCATCCGGATAGAAGAATCCGAGCATGTCAGGATGGTCTTGATAATGGACGCCCGGTACATCCCCTTCTTTGAGCAGCCGGTCCCAACATTCTTCTTGCGGGAAGAACGACTCAGCCGTTTCATTAAATGCCGGACTTTCGGGCATTCTGACGAGGATCACTGAGCCTCCCCTCTCTCTTATGGTCTTGGCAGAGGCACTCAAGCCAGAGACAATCTCGGACACTATGCGGCGGGCATCCAGTCCCCATCCAATGGGGTGCCTCTTGTTGTCACGAGCGGCGTACTCACCGCGAGCGGTTGCTAGTACCGCTGACAAATGGGAATACTCGGTAGTCACAATCAACCTTCTGTTGGGAAGCCAAAATGAAGAGAGCCAAAAGCCCATTTGCGCTGCCCAGTCCTCAAAAGCGCCAATCCGAATCACGCTATTCTCTTCTAGGGGCACCGCAACTTCTTCCTCCTCGTGGTCCGAACCGCCAAATATGTCGGATTCACGGTCGGCCACTGAAAGCCGTTCCGCCGCTGCTGCCTTTGCCGCCAAGACCTTCGCCTGTGCCTCGAGTCGCGGCAAAACCACAAATCTCCCGAATTGCTGATACAAGGAGAGGCGCTGGGAAAGCCCTATGAATGGGAGACGAATGACGTGTTGAATGAGTGATTCAACCGTCTTCTGAATATGCCCAAAGCTGAATCTCTGTTGGTACTGCGCAACCCACTCCCGAGATTTCTCAGAAGTGTCACGGCAAACGTATTGTGGCGTCACGCCCAGAACAACCACGCCAGCGAATTCCTTCTCTTCTGCTAAGTCGTGCAAAATGGGAAGCGGCGAAGTGGCAGGAATCCCCAATTGGGTCACAGAGTTTGCGCCAACAACCTCACGCAAGCGTTCCGGGACAATTGCTGCCATCGACACGGAGTCACCGATGATCACCCAGTCGTTATTGCCAGCATGGGCGACACCCTCGCGTGACCATATCCACCCGTCCTGCTCTGTGCGCGGCTCGCGGATCGCGCCTCCGGGGATGCCTGGTGCAACAACCAAGCGAACTCCGACCTCCCAGACTGCGAACAAGAAGCAGAACAGCAGGCCGGTGTACACGAGGACTCTGCTGCCAGAAGTGCGCGGGGGATCGACGAGTCGTCGCCATTTGCGCATGTGACGTTGGGAGTTAGAACTGGAAGTAGATGAATGCATTGGAGGGTCCTCCCACGATGGCAACCATCGTCAGCATCAAAGCCCAGATTGCCGACACCACCGGGATGGGCATCCTGTCAAACGTTAGGTTGAACGGACGCCGCCGCAGCCAAATGTGCGAGACAATGAGCAACCCGGTTAAGGATGTCGTCAGCATCACATCGACGGAGTCGAGCAATGCCCCTTTCGGGTGGCCACCAAACATGGACTGCAAATGACTCCAAGCCACTGCGAGACTCGGCGACCGGAAAAAGACATTGGCGATGAGAACGAGAGCAAAGGTTCCCGCACCGAGTAGAACCAAACTCGGTGTCGTTTTGAAAATGGAAATATTTCCGCCAATCTTGCGGCAGCCCGCTTCGACCACCAAATACAATCCGTGCAGAACACCCCAAGCAACCATTGTCCACGCTGCCCCATGCCACAAGCCACCCAGAAACATGGTGAACAGCACAATCCAGAACAACCGAAGGGTTCCCCACCGCGAACGGGCGAGAGAGGTACGGTAGCCTCCCAAGGACACGAACACGTAATCACGAATCCAACTGCTCAGAGAAATGTGCCATCGATTCCAAAAATCGGTGAAGCCAATTGAGGCATACGGGTGATTGAAGTTGTTTGGCAGGCGAAATCCAAAACACAATGCAGCGCCAATGGCGCAGGTCGAATATCCCGAAAAATCAAAAAATACCTGTGATGTGAAAGCCATGGTTGCCACCCAGGCGCTGAAACACTCGAGCTGTCCCGCCACGTCAACATGAAAAGCGGCTTCTGCTGTCGGCGCCAAGAGGACATCGGCCAAGACTGCTTTCTGGAAAAGGCCGAGTGTGAGCAAGAAGATACCCCAAGACAACTGGTGTACATTTGCCCGTTTGGGCTCGATGCATTGATCAATGAACTCTTTTGCCCGAACGATAGGCCCGGCCACCAGCTGCGGGAAAAACGTAACATACAGCGAATAGTCGAGAAAGCTATCTCCGGGCTTCCTGTTTCCACGGTAGACATCAATTGTGTACGAGAGTGTTTGGAAGGTGTAAAACGAGATTCCCAGCGGGAGAATCAGACCGAGCTCGAGTGGTTGGTAGGCAAATCCCATCAGGTGGAGAAGCCCCGCAAAATTGGCGAGCAAAAAGTCTCCATATTTGAAAACGCATAGAAGTCCGAGATTAACGCAGAGGCTGCAAAGGAGTAGCCCGCGGCGGGTCCGTTTCTCTTCTGTAGCATGAATGCGTTTCGCCACGATCCAATCAACAAGCGTCGAAAACCAGAGAAGGACAACAAACGGGGCGTTCCATGCGGCGTAGAAGAGATAACTCGCCAACAAAAGAATGAATTTCTTGCTGCGCCAGGCAATGGGCAGGGAGTAGAGACACAGCACTACCAGGAAGAAAAGAACGAACAAGGCCGAATTGAAAACCATCTCAGACCCAATCCTCTGCCACCGTTGTAACGGTTCCAGGATATTATGAGCTATATGAATTTGGATCGAAATGGGTTGTATCAGAATGATTTGGACAGTCCAACATTGTTGTTGGACCAAGCGGTGTCATGACCACGGTCCTGTTCACTCTGAAGAAACGGTATCCTGAGGACTACGCTTCGCGGTTCAAGGCCGCGCTCGACCGGATCGCTGCCGATCCGGCTCTTGACCCCCTGAAGCTCTATTCCGGCCCGATGGGCAACTGACCGATTGCTTTGTTTATGTTGTGCATCTTCCCTTGCAACCCTCATCGCGATTGTGGTAGTTGTCCGCTCCCTCAAAGCGGCGGATTCAGCCCGGCGGGAGAGTTCCATGGGTTTGACAACAGAAAATATCGAGAAGCAACAACGTCGGCGGGAGCCAAAGTTCCGGACTGGCGATTCAGTTCGCGTGCACGTACGCATCGTCGAGGGTGACAAAGAACGCATTCAGGTATTTGAAGGTGTTGTCATCGCCATGCGTGGGACCGCTTCGCGTGAGTCGTTCACCGTCCGCAAGATCTCGTACGGCGTGGGTGTCGAGCGCGTGTTCCCAATGCAATCACCGAGCATCGACAAGATCGAGGTGGTCTCCTCGGGCCGTGTGCGTCGCGCCAAGCTCTATTATCTGCGCCAGCGCTCTGGCAAGAAGGCTCGTCTGCAAGCGCGGGATCTCGGCGATCGTGGTGGTTTGGTCGAAGAGTTGTCCATGGCTGCTGCAGTCGTTGAGCAACCTGCTGAGAACGCTGAGGCGTAACGAAACCGCGCCGTGATTATCCTCGACCTGGCGTTGCAGGGAATCCTTGATCTCGCAGGGTCGACGCGGGTGCGACTGCAGTCGGGCTATGGTGCGCTGGTTTCTCCGCGCATAGAGCCCAACACCCTCATCAAAGGCCTTCAGGAGTTATTGTGCTCGACGGGTTATGATCCGTCCGTAGCAGGTCTCGCCGCTCCAGGAGCCAAAACCATCGGTGGCGGCGTGACTGTGATGGACGCCGGTGGTGCAACCTTTCGCGTCATGCGGGACTTCCTTGTGGGCACGGGCCAATTGCTCGAGTTCAATCGTGAGAGCAAAACCTTCGCGGAGATTTCCAACCACCCCGGTGAGATAGCTCAGACGCTGCGTGCGCGTGCGGGCCTCCCTGGCCGAGTTATCTTCGATGCAGTGTTTGTGTTGACACCCGAGAACCTACCGTCACAGGCGTCGATCCCTTCGGTCGCATCCGAGCCGGAAATTCCCGAGATCGACCTCGAAGCCTTGAAAACCAGGCTTGCAGAGATCGAGGGTGCGCTCGCCGCGCAACAACAGATCGAAGACGCCGAGTTCGAGCTCGACGGTGTGCAGAAACAGCGTTTTGGCATTGAGGACCGCATCAAGACCTTGAGTTTTGACGATACCGAGCTGCAAGAGACCGACGCTGAGGCGGCGCGCATCCGTTACCTCGATGTGTTGCCCGATGACTTTGCGCATACCCTCGGCGAGTACGAAATGATGGTCGCACGACGTGATGCCGATCTGAAACGTTGGAGGGAGGAACGGGATGGCATCGATCGTACGGAGCGGATCACCGATGTCGACCCGCTGCTTCGGGATTGGCGTTTGTGGCTCGGGCTCGGCGTTGGCCTCGCAGCCATTGGCGTCGCCGTGGTCGGGGCTGCCTTCATCGGTGACGCGCTGCGCTGGGCTGCGCTCGGAGACATTCCAGCCTTTGGTCTCACGGCGTTCGTTCTGTTTCAGAATCTCAGTCAACGGGAAGCGCGTGGTCACGCCAAACTGCGCGTCGATCTTTCCGACAAGCGTCGTGAGCGGATCGTAAGTCGCGATGGAGAAGCGATTGGCCACGTCGAGCGGTTACTCAAGCAGGTGCAGATCGAGAATCCCGACGAAGCGCGGCGGGCACTCGCCATGCGGCAAAAAGTCCGCCAGCGGATTGCCCACCTAGAGCAGCAGAAGGAGGCCGCCCTCAAGAACCCGCTGCTCGCCGATCTCAAAAAGCAACACGCTGAGCTTACGGCAAAGGTGGATGCGATCGACGGGCGCCTCGTCACCATGACCGCAGTGCCTATTGATGGCCTGGCCATGCGCGCGGAGGCGGATCACTTGCGTGTGCAGATCGCCGAGCTTGAGCCCGACCCCGAACCCGAAAACGCGCAAATCGAAGTGCCAGCGCCGGTGGGGCCGATGGGGGCGAGCTGGATGATGGGTGCCCTCGATCTGCTCCTCACTGACCCCGCAAGTGCTGCCAAGATGCTCAGCGAGCGGGCGTCATTGCTCATTCGTGCCCTCAGCGGCAACCAACTCGTCGGCGTGAGTGTGTATGGCAACGGTTTGGTGGCGTTGAAGACTGCTCAGGGCGGCGTCGCAGAATGGGACCTCATGCCCCAGGCAGCTCAGGACATTGCCTACCTGGCCCTGCGGGGTGGCCTTTTCCTCGCCATCGATCAACGGCAACGGTCACCGATGATCTCTGGGGATATCGGCGGTCGACTGGCCAATGGCCAGCAACTCACTCAGACTTTGTTCACCACCTTGGCTCACGGAGGGCAGGTGATCCATATCGTGCGTCGCGCTGACCAAGCACCTGGTGCCAAGCACACCACACAGGTGGAGGTACGTTGAGAGAGACCACCACCCGCCGTGGTCAACGTGCCGAATCACTGGCGGCAACATACCTCGAAGGGTTGGGCTACCGCATCGTCGCGCGCAACTTCCACGCCCGCGGCGGGGAAATCGACATCATCGCTTTCGATGGAGAGGTCTTGTGCTTCGTCGAAGTGCGCTCACGCCAAGGCGTCAAGTTTGGCACACCCCTCGAGACCATCGATAGGCGCAAGATCAGGCGGGTGGCCACTGCGGCACGTTCCTATCTGGAGAAGCTGGAAAGGCCGTGGCCGCGAATGCGCTTCGACGCCGTCGGCATCGTCATGTCGGTTCCACCCAACATCGAGTTGGTGCGGGATGCCTTTGAGGCGGGGTAGGCGGGCAGGGTTAGGCGTTTCCTCAAATCCCAAACGACGCCGTCCGGATTCACCGCGAGTGTTTTGTGCGAGTATCGAACAACGCTGTCCCAAAGTTGTGGACACGCATCGCTTGAGGCCGTGGACAAAATAGGGAATATATACGGATGGCGAGTAACAAAGGAACTCTCTATATCGTCGCCACCCCCATCGGCAATCTCGATGACCTGTCCTCGCGCGCAGCGAAGACCCTGCGGCAGGTTGACGTGGTCTACGCCGAAGACACCCGCCATTCGAAAACACTTCTCAGCCACATCGACAGCAACCGCCGTTTGGTGAGCCTGCACGAACACAACGAGGCTGAGCGCGCCGAGGATGTGATCGCCCTGTTGCTGGAAGGCAAGTCCGCCGCCCTGGTGAGTGACGCCGGCACGCCAGCTGTCTCGGACCCCGGGTCGCGACTGGTCGCCGCGGTGGTTGCCGCCGGCATCCGCGTCTGTCCCATCCCCGGCGCCTCAGCATTGGCCACTGCGTTGTCCGTGAGCGGTTTTGCCGCGTCATCGACAGATGTGTTGTTTGTGGGATTTCTCCCCGCCAAGGGCAAAGATCGCCGTGCTGTCCTCGCGCACATCGCAACACACACTGGCGCGGCGGTCCTTTACGAAGCACCGCACCGCGTCCGCGCCACCCTCGCCGATCTCGGGACCCTAAATGACGCGCGTGCCGCCTGTTTGTGCCGTGAGCTCACCAAGCTGCACGAAGAGATCCGTCACGCCACCGTGGCCGAGCTCCTCGACTGGAGCAAAGAAGTCGAATTGCGCGGCGAGTTCACCCTCGTCCTCGGCCCCTTGCCTGAGGTCGAATCGGCCGCTGACGCCGCTGACGATGCCGTCATTGATGCCGCCCTAACACGCTGCCTCGACGCTGGCCTCACCGCCCGCGACGCCAGCTCCGCGGTGGCGGCGGTTTTGGAGCTCCCGCGCCGCAGGGTCTACAGCCGCTGTCAAAGTCTCCGTTAGACCCGTTGGACCCTCACGCCATTGCGTCTGTCGTGCCTTGTGTGCCATGCAATTGCCATGGCTGAACAACCGGGCAACGACCAACGAAAATCTCCAGGCGGTCAAGGGCATGGGATGCGGTCGAAATCCACTGGGGGGCGCCGACGGCGACGCCGACCCGGCAAAGACGGGCCACCCCAGAAGCCAACAATTAGGGACGCCGCGCCGCTCAACGTCAGCCCGATTCTCGATGCAAACAAGACCGCGGAAGAGCCGTTGACGGCCGCTGAAGTGAAGGAGCTCACTGAACATTTTCGCTTCGTCAGCAAGCATCGTAAGCTCTTGCGGCTCAAACCCAATGCGGCAGAGGACCGTCTGCTCAATGGCAGTCAGACGCCCGAGCATCGCGGTGTCTGCATGCATCTGCTCGGGAAAATTGATCGTGCCACGGTGAAGAGCGCCGTGGACCGACTGGAGAACGACAAGGATCGGACCGACTTGCTCGCGGGTGTGGTCCGCTTCTCCAATGACCCGGCAATCTTGCTGGCCTATCTGGAGGCCTTGAGCGCCTCCAGCTCTCGCACCGAGGCGACGGCTGCTCTGGGGCTCGGCCTGCGACGCATCGACTTCTCCCAAGTGTCGGCCGCACAGATGCGGCGCTTTCTCGAGCTCGTCGTCGAACTGTTCGAATTCCGCGACCGCCCGCAGTTGATGCTGGACCTGCTCGAGAGCCCGACGTTCAAGTCCGCGTTTGACGCGGCAGCGGTCGACATGCCACCGGTGTTGGCTGAGCTTCTGGGGCCCTTGCGGGCCGTGCATGCCGCGGTGTTCTGTGGTGAAACATCCCAAGACTCCGACCCTCGGCATCTGCAACGGGGGGTCGCACTCCTCTTGCAAGGACACACCGCCACCTTGCGTTCCTATCCCGAAGGCGCGAAGCGGCGACTGTTTGAGCTCGGCGTCCAGGGCGAGGATTTCGACCCCAAGGCGCTCGAGGTGTTGCTCGGGGAGTTTCCGCCGGCCAGTCGTGAGTTCTCTTCCCTCGCCACCTTTCTCGCCCGCGAGTACCTGCGGCGGCACGACGATTCACGAGCCCGTGCCTTGCTTCAAAAGTTGGTCGAGCACCAACCGGGTTTTCGCTTGCCAGGGCGGTGGCTTGCAGCCCTCGACGCCGAGAGGGTCGGCCGCATTGCTCTTTGTGGCAATCCCGACGATCGCGGATGGCAGGAGGGCCTGTGGCTCGACCACCAGCGCCCCGTGTTGGTACGCAAGCTCGCCGCCGCGGACGATACCGCCCGCCACACCGTCCTGCTGCATCGGCGACTGCTCGTACCGGGCGTCGTGCCCTTGTTGGCGAGCGAAGCGAACCCTGGCGGTTCGGGTTTCGTCGCGTTGGAGATGGTGGGGCGTCCGGGGCGATGGTGGCGTCAGCTCGACAAGCTCGACCGCGGCACAGTGGCCTACGAAGGCGTGGCCATTCTGGCATCTATTCTTCGGGCAGGGGTGCGGCTGCCCGACTCGGCCCTGCGGCGTTTTCTCATCGACGGCAATGGCCGTCTGTGGCTGTTTGACCTAGATGGCGCGGCTCTAGCCCAACCAAATTTCGATGACCGTGCTGCGCTCGCGCTCGCCTGCGGCTTCTGCAACAACATCCTGCCACGCAGTGCCCAGGGGGCCTTGGATTCCCTCGATTCGCTCTCCGCTCTGGCGCAGTTTCTGTTGCTACGAGGCAGATTGTAGCCCCGTCAAAGATTAGGGCGCCCACAGTCTCGGAGCGAAACGAGAATTGACGCCACCCGTCAGGTTGACAGGGATGCCGTAGAACCCTAGAAGAATTCAGTTCCTCGACAAGCGCGACCCCAACTTCAGCGGAGAATAACGATGCACCTGGAACTGACCGAAGAACAAACGATGATGCGAGACACCTGCCGCTCCTTTGCGCGGGAAGAGCTGTTGCCTAAGGCTGCGGAGATCGACGAGCGGGGTGAGTTCCCCAAGGAGCAGGTGCAGCGGATGGCGGAGATTGGCCTCATGGGTGTGGCCGTGTCCGCAGATTATGAGGGTGCGGGGATGGACAACGTCTCCTACGCACTCGCGATGGAGGAGATCTCTGCCGGGTGTGCGAGCTGTGGCGTGATCATGAGCGTCAACAATTCTCTGGTCTGCGATCCCATTGCGAAGTTTGGTTCCGCAGAACAGAAGAAACAATGGCTCCCCGATCTCGCCTCTGGTCGCAAGCTCGGATGTTTTGCCCTCTCCGAGCCGGGCACTGGATCCGACGCCGCGGCGCAGACCACGGTGGCGGTCAAAGACGGCCACGAGTGGGTCATCAACGGTTCGAAGAACTTCATCACCAATGGTAACGACGCTGACATGTGCATTGTCTTCGCCATGGGTGACAAATCCAAGGGCGTCAAGGGTATCAACGCCTACCTCGTGCCGGCAGACACCAAGGGCTACTCTGTCGCCAAAAATGAGAAGAAGCTCGGCATCAAGGGTTCGAGCACCTCGCAGATCAATCTCGACGACGTTCGCTTGCCCGCAAGCGCCATGCTCGGCACCGAGGGTTTGGGCTTCAAGGTGGCCATGACCACCCTCGACGGCGGTCGCATTGGCATCGCCGCCCAGGCGTTGGGCATTGCCCGCCAGGCCCTCGAAGAGGCCCGTGACTATTCCTTGGAACGGCAAGCCTTCGGCGGTCCGATCTCCGATCTGCAGGCGATCCAATTCATGCTCGCCGACATGGCCATTGAGGTCGACGCCGCACGACTGCTCATCTGGCGCGCCGCGGCCCTCAAGGACAAGGGCGCGCGCTTCACCACCGAATCGGCGATGGCCAAGCTCTACGCTTCGGAGATGAGCAATCGCGTCACCAACAAGGCGCTACAAATTTTTGGTGGTTATGGCTACTGCAAAGACTATCCGGCAGAACGGCATCTGCGCGATGCCCGCATCACCGAGATTTACGAAGGCACGTCCGAAGTACAACGCTTGGTCATTGCTCGTTCGGTTTTGACGGGCGGGCGGTAGCATGCAACCCGATTTGGATTCTCCCTTGGGCCTCGATTTTGATCTCGACAGCGAGCAGGTCGCCTGGCGCGATCACGTGCGCTCCTTCGCGCGCGAAAACGTCACCCCTCACAGTCGCACCTTCGAAGAAGCCCACAATTTGCCGCGACCCCTGTTCGAGAAGATGGCGAAGGAGGGGTTGCTCGGTGTCAATATTCCCGAGTCGCTCGGTGGTGCCGAGCGCGGGGTTGTAGCCTATGCCATCGCCATGCGGGAGATGAGTCGCGCCGATTCCTCTGTGGCGGTCACCATGGCGGTGACCAACATGGCCGCCGAGGTCATCGTCCATTTTGGCACCGAAGAGCAAAAAAGGAAGCACGTGCCCAAGATCA
>MGST01000239.1:0-7168 GCA_001798605.1 Deltaproteobacteria bacterium RIFOXYA12_FULL_58_15
AAATGGCAGTGTGCGGATGCACGGCATCACCGACCAACTCGTCTATCACATATTGCAGAAGCGCCACCTGCAGGCAGGAGTCGCCCCTTTCACGCCCCACGACCTGCGCCGTTCATTCATCTCAGAGCTTCTGGATGATGGTGTCGACATAGCAACGGTGGCCAGGCAAGTCGGCCACTCCAACATACAGACCACCGCCCGTTACGACCGCCGCGATCAGACAGCGCAACAGCGCGGAGTATTACGATTGGATGTGCCGTTCGATGGTTGACGATGGACGAGCCGCTCGGCGCAGCCATCTTGAATCACGCTCATAGGCCCCAGCTCATGCAAAAAAGAACGCTGATGCCGGCCACGCCTTCGTCAAGTACATACGGGTTCGCTCGAACACGGGCTCCGATTTCGTTCTCGTCATTGTCACCGTATGCCCATATCAGTTCTCCGGCAGCTCCGAACGTGACCATCGCTGTGGGATAATCGTCTCCTAGATCAGACCTGCTCAGCATAAAGATCGGAGCAGAGTAACCACCCAGCCCGACAGCAAAAACACCTCCAAAAGGTCTGAATCGAATGCCTGCTTCGGCATAGATTGCTCCCAGGGTGTTCCTGTCTGAGTCGAAAAGAATTTCAAAGGCCACACGCGCGCGCCACCCCAGCAGGCCAATGATCGGGCCGCGAAGACCGACACCAGCACCAAGATCCCCCCCATAGGTCCCCCAATCAGCCGTGCTGGTGGTCCCCGCGATGGCATCGACAGCGAACATACCAACTTCCTGCGGGGGTTGTGTCTTTCCCTTTTTCTTCTCCAGATCTGTCGTTGTCGTTTCAGGCTCAGCATCATTTAGATTCACGCTCGAGGCGCTTGCCGCAAACAGGCTTCTGGTAACGCCTGGCAATGCCTTCAATAGATCCGACGGTCCTCCTGGCACAAACTCGGTTACGCGAGCCAATACCTCGGGTGTCCCGGCAACGTAAATGAGCTTGATCGTTATCGTCCATTGGGAATCGAGCAACGCAACCTTGGCTGATAGGATTTGTTGGACGTCCAAAGCGCCGGCAATCTCCGCCATGCAGGCCAGCTCGTCGCAACCCAACAGGTCTCGTTGGTTCTCGAGCCCGATGACTGCCGAAAGGTCATCGGCACCAATTACCTTGGCGTGAGAGGCATCCTGCGCGGCTCCCAACAGAGCCTCCTCAAATACGCTTTGTGGAATCTTGTCCTTTGCCGACGCATCGAAATGAGTTGGCAACACAGCGATCTTGGCCGCCTCGGCACGAACAACAGCGGGCCCCATGACCGTGAACACGATTGATATGAATGCTATTCCCCTCACATCTCTCCCCTTCCAGACGGCCCTCGATGGCCACATTTGTCTCCAAAACCCCGGGTCCACGGATCAAATAGGGCATTCCCGGGGGATCTTCTTCTTAGTCAAACTCACATCCCATTTGAATGACCAGGTCCCCGCTGCTTGTGCTTCTTTCTCTTCTTTGGGTCGAGCTCGGTTCTTTGTCTTCCTATTGTGCTTTGCTTCTCGATGTCTTTCCGCTCGACTGTCAACTCTTGTACCTTCATCTCGCGGATATCCTGCACCCATAGCTCGATCGTAAGGTCGTGCCGGTCAGTCAATCGCAGGTACGGGCGGACGCTTTGTTGGTATCTCTCGTACAGTGTCGTGGGTTCGATCAGCCCACGTTTGGCGAGGTGCGCCACATCATATCGGTCCTTAGGGCCGTTGCGCGTGAGTTTCGCGAGTGCCAGATCATGAGGTTCGAGAGCCAACAGTTCAATCTTCTGCAGGTTGCTTGCAATTGGAATCAACCTGGTTCTGTAGTCCTCCGAATACTCCGCCACGGTTACCGCTTCTATGTAGCGACCGTGCCTGCGGGCCAATGTGGTCCCGCGTCCAGCAAGTTCCTCGAGCTTCCTGAGCAGTCGGGACGGCAACACCGGCAGAAAATCGATATCCTCGGTGGGCCGATCCAAAGCCCCCATTGCATCCAAACCAAATCCTCCCAAGCAATGCAGTTCCACCGGCTCTCCGATTTGCGCGTCGATATCCTCCAGCAGTGGCTGCCACTTTGCTGGTACGCTAGCTCTCGGTTTCGTCATTTTCGAATTGGTACATGATATGTTCGAGGTCGAGCGTGGTGAGTAGGTTCCAATGGGCTGCTGCAGACGGCCGGTGGGTTCGCTCCCATTCGCGCATCGTTGGCCGCATTGATGCGTTACAGAGGGTGTCCTCTGCGGCGAGTCGTGAGGCGTCGAGCTGCTCCCACAACTCGCCGAGACCTGTTCTGTCCGGCTCCAACCTGCGGGCGAGGTCTGTCAAATACCCCAGACGGTTTTGCAGGTTCCACACCCGCGCATTCCGAACCAGCCAAGGGTGGACAGTCTCATCTACTTGCAAGAGAACCCACGTCAGCGCTTCGACTGCTCGGATCTCGAGGTTGTCCTGGGCCAACCCGGTGAGGAGCACTTCAGCTGGATTAAGGACTCGACGGTGCGGATTCTTCACATAGCCGAACGGTTGCCAGCCGAGATTGGCTAGGTGTTCTGCGAACACCTGGTCATCCACTGGCAGTGGCGGCTCGAAAGGCTCCGGCAGGGGCAGGGAGGTCGGCGGTAGACAGAGGGGCTGTCGTGCTTTGCGTGCCAATCGCTGGCTGGCTGGTCGTTGGCCGGCCTCGAGCATCGCCACGTACGATTGAGACACCCCGAGCTTCTTGGCGCAGTACGCCTGTGACCACCCACGCGCTCGTCGCGCCTGCCTGAGTTGAAAACCGCTCAACATGACATCACATTATCACATTATTTGTGATATTTGCCACCTTGTTTTTGGACTCCAGCAGCATTGTGTGGATTTGCACCTTTCCAGTCTGACATTTGTTCCCCTCTATTCCACTTACATGTTTATGCTGTAGCCCGGGCCGGGATTCTTCTGTCTCTTTATCTTGATGACTTTTGGCCGCTGGTCTTGCTCGATTGGCTTTTGTTTCTGCTCGACCTTGCTCGCTTGCCTCATTGATTGTGGGGCCTGGTTGAGCCCCTGTTTCTCCGCACGTCGATTCATCTCACGCAGCAGCTCTCTCAATGGCTCTGAGCATTGTTTGCCAACATCCATTTTGTGACCCTGCCCGTCGGGCTGGATGAAGTGCGCGTGCAGGTACCGAATAGCCTGCTTGGTGTGGGCTGCGGCAATCTCGACCGCCAAAAGCCGCTCGAAGCGATCTGCTAGCTCTTTGGTCGGCGTGCTCCTCAGCATCTTCGCGACGCCCTGCACCTCTTTCTCGAGCAGCGGTGCCCCGCCATTGGCATGTCGCTTTTGGGCCACGTGCATCTTCGAGACCAGCTCTAGCGCTGGCCCTTCGAGCGCCTGCACAAATTTCTCAGCTTGCTCAAATCGCTCCGCCCCGATCACGAGCAGATCTCGACAATGCCCACGGGAGGAATTGTGTCTCTCGGTTTCTCGTTCGGCCGCAAGCATGAGCTTGGGTTCAGCCTGCAGCTCTTCGAGCGCCCTCCCCTTCGCGAGTGCCTCTTGCACCTCCGGCAATCTCTGAAAAACCTCTGAGAAATCCATCTTTGGCGAATTCGCAATTTTGATGTACTCGTCGCGTTGCTCCAACATCGCTTTGTCAAACTTCAATTGTTCCGTTGCTGACAACTTCTTGGTGAACACCATTGCTCGCAGTTGCTCACGACCGATTTGGAAGTCCTTCCCGAGCTCAGGCGCGAGTAGCTTTGGTGGCAAAGGAACGTTATACGGCTCTGGTGCCGCGACTTCACGCACCCCACCTAACCCCAGCCTGCTGGGCTCCTGGGCCGGTGGCTTACCAAGAACTCTCGTCTTTCGCCAAATGAGCTGCGCAACGGGTAGTTGTCGGGGTGCCTGCTTCAGTGCAGGCCGTTGCACTTGGCGCTGCTGGACCTTGTCTCGTTCCAAACTCAGGCCTGCGATATGTTTCTCGATTTCTTTGCGAACAACGGTGTTCGCTGCGCCAACATCGAGATCAATGAGGCCTTGCCGCATTTGTTGCGGCTCGATCCCGGCCTCGGCCTGAGCCGTCCATGCGGCGAGATTCCGCAATAGATTTTGGCTCTCTTGGGGGACATTTCCCTGGTGCAGGAGGTTGATGTGTTCGGCAATGCCGTTCAAATGCTCTTGTAGTTCGGTGCGCACTTGCATTTGAACGGCGATCTCACCGAGGGGGTATCGTACTTCTGCGCCAAGCTGGCCTTCTGAGAAATCCTGAGTGTAATCACGCTTTTCGCAAGGGAATCCTCGGTGCTCGACAGCTTTCGAGAAACCTTCAACCAGCGTCAGTTGTTGCTCGCGATTGTGAACCAACACCCGCACTGACACGATGTCCAACTCAGACAGGCTCTTGCCCGTCCGCTGCATCTGCACGACCGCCTCGAAAGGGGTCAGTATTTCAGCCTGTGTTTCTGCGACCGCGGCACCGAATCGGTTGGGTAGATTGTCCTTCAGATATTTCAATCGCGGAGCAATCTCGGCGCACCATTCCCGGAACACCTTCGCTGCGGACGGGAAGTCGGTTTTGAGTGCTTCCCCAAGTTCGTTCAGGCGCGCGCGCTCATTATGATTTAGGACCATTGGAATAGCTCCGTGGGTTTGTGATGGGGAACTACTGGCCCTGTGCTTTGAGAAGCTCTTGGGTGCGCTCTTGGAGTTGACGTCGGAAGGCGAGGCTTTCCTCGGCCGAGATGCCCATCTCTTCGTCGTACTTCTCGACGCTATTGAGCCGGAGCTCGGCGGGCGTTGCCTTGCGCAACGGTGGAGGATTGTCGTCCTTGTGCGCGAGGAAATAGGCGCTGTATTTGAAGGCCGCGAGACTGTCCGCGTAGATTACTTTGAGCAACACGGTCTCGTGTGGCTCACGCTGCTCCAGCACCGCACAATTCCACTCGGCGGCGCGCTCGTGTCCATCTGGAAACTCGACTAGGTCGAGCAACACACCCTTGAGCTTGTGGTACTTGATCAAATAACCCGGCATCTTAGACCTCCGTGAAGGTTTGATGGTTTGTCCACTACACTTCTCGCAACTCATCCCTGCCCTTGTTCATTCATCTCATTGACGTTCGAAACCTGCATTAGCGAGACCTCATTCATGCTCAATCTTAGGAAGCCACGGGGGCCGCCGAGGCACGGGCAAAGTCTTCCGCTGAACAAACCCAGGCAGCGGGGGCTCGTTGCGCCCGGGCGCGCCCTTCTTCCATGTGTAACTCAACTTCTTGAGGGGCTCGTTCACGACCTTCAGAAACGCTGTCAGATCTGGAAGCGTCTGAATCTCAGTGTCGAGCACGAGCGCGTTTGTATTGATCTGCCGCGACAAACTGACGCCGTCGCGTTGGCTGTTCGCACCCATTGATTGGGACTCTGCCGTTCGCTCGCGTTCAGCCCGTCCGAGCAATCGCTCGAGCCATTTCGCAGTATCTGGCTCTGTGGTTCGCAGGACCAACGCAGTTTGTGGCTGGCCCAAAAGAGCCTCGGCGACGTCGCGGCCATAGTTCGATCGCACGTCCCCAACCGATTGCAATCCCAACGCAACAGCGAGACCCTTGCTTCGTCCTTCGCGCAAAGCACCAGGCAGCGCTCTGAGATTTCCAAGTCTCGTTACCTCGTCGAGGAGACAGAAGATTCGCCGCTGTTTTTCGACCGGCAAGGATGTGTCTACATCCGGCAGGCCTAGGCACGCATCGAGAGCCACGTCATACCAGCATGTTAGAAGCGGTCGCAGCACCGCCTCATCTTCGGGTCGCATGGTGATGAACAACCACCGGTCGCTCTCTTCCTCCATGAATGCCCGCAGGGAGAAAGATTTCTGACCCTCCGCAATGTCGGGCAGATACGTCAACGATTCGAGCTGGGCACTCAGGGTCGCGAGCAAATTGGAACTCATGTCGCCGGTCTTCGACTCCATGTATCGCGCGGCGACGGTGCCTTTGACGACCTCTGCGACCTCATCAATCGTCGCCTTTGTGAGAATGTAGGCGAGTTCTTGATTAGAGGGCTTCTTGCAGTACTCGGGCACCTTCTCCATTATCGCGGCAAACAGTGAGGCTCCCGACACCGAAAAGAACTCGTTTGAGTTTGCCATCGGCGGGAAAAGGCTCTTTGCCAGGCGCGCGAAATCGGAGCGGTCGCGGATTTCCGCCCACGGTGTCCAAGGCGCGCATCGCTCGTCCAGCGGATTGAGAATGATGTCGTGGTTAGGTCGGTAGTAGAGGGCCGTCATGTCGCCTTTGATGTCGTTGACGATGGCCCGCTGCTCGCGGGCCCGAATCGTGTCCGCGATGGCCTTGATGGCAACTGACTTGCCGCTACCGATCGATCCCGTAATCAGAATCCCCGAGGGCTCGAGTTGGACCGGCAGCTCTTCTTTCCCAAAGCATATGGGTTGTGATTTTGCCCCTGTGTCTTCCTCTTTGTCCTTGTGGACTCGTCGCAATGCGAGGCGGGTGGCGAAAACCCCGCCAGCGCCGCCTACGATGAGCATTGCTGCAAAACCAAGAAGCGAATGACCGAGCTGCAACCGATGGAACCGCATCGCGGCCTCAGGAGCCAAAAACCCAGCACCCTCGTTGCTTGCAACCCAGATGGTGCTCCCTGACCCATCCGCTGACAAGAGTCCCGCAAACGCCGAGCTCACTGAGGCGAGGCACGCAGCGGTGTAGCTCATGGCAATCCGAAATGGCCCGATGCTCCCGTATCGCAAGAGCACAACGAAGATGGCACCCACACCGAAGGCCATAACTAACGTCAAAACACCCCGGTCCAATTTGGGTGCGTCGGGGTCTTCTTTGGTTGTGTCTACGAGTTGCGCGCCGCGCAATGTGCGGGCTTTGGATAGGTAACGACCAAATGTCACCATCCCCCAGGCCAAAAGTGGTGCGAAGAGCACAAAGGCCAACAGTGCTCGCAACGCCCAGATGCGGAAGAAGAATCCGTACGTTCGCCCACCAAAGTGTTGAACGTACTTTTCGTACGCTGCCGCTGCCGACAGCGATGGCTTGCTGCCATCGGGTAGCACAATGCTCACCGTTTTGCTCGGCCACACAAAATTGTAAACGGCAGCGCTGGTGTAGCCTTTGAGTGCAGTGCGCTCGCCACCCATGTCGCCGAGCATTGTCGCGCAGGATACG
>MGST01000239.1:7268-7785 GCA_001798605.1 Deltaproteobacteria bacterium RIFOXYA12_FULL_58_15
CTGCCGATCGTAACTCACGCATGATTTGACACTCCTCATTCACCACCAATCAGTTGGCCTGTTGGTATGTGCATCCGCTCGTGTGGCAGGATACATGCCAACCGCATGTCCCTGGTTTCGCGTGCAGCGAGATTGGGCGTGTCGCATTTTGGACGGGGCGTGTGTCAGATTCAGACACGTCACACCGCGACCGTTACCGTCCGTGCAAGCTGGATTGTGGGGATTGAGGCGGGATTTGCGGGATTGAAAACGGGCGTTTTGGCCGCGGGCAGGCTGGTTTCCTTGGACTCGATTTCATTTTTGGTTTGTAGGAGTGGTTGGTCCTGTCTACCCACGCTCCGCAACGCGCAGTGACGTTCGCGCCTTAACGCGAGAAAGCCACTCACGACTGCGCATAAGCTCCGCACCTGCCGGGCAGAGCTAGGCTCGACGAACCCATGAGTCCAACGGGGCCCGCGGGAAAGGGGGAAGGGTTTTGTTTGTGGTAATCCTCCTCGTGGCCGATGCCGATTCCGCG
>MGST01000240.1 GCA_001798605.1 Deltaproteobacteria bacterium RIFOXYA12_FULL_58_15
TGTGGCTGACTCAAAAAACCAACCGATTCAAAGAGCCCACAGTCCGGTTCTCACTTCGTCGGTTGATACACGAATACATGTACCCCGACCGCGCCGACAACAACCGTGCGGGAGGCGCCTTTTACAAGCGCGTTGAGGATGAGCTGCATCGCATTGCGGCAACGCGGATCATAACTTCGAGATGGTACGACCGAGAGCTCAAAAAGCTCACACAGATCTCCTCTCGATTTTCCGTAACTGTACGGTTTTCCGGCTGAGGGCCCGTCGTGGCTACCCGCGTCATCCGTCAATGATATCCGCTGCTTGCCTGCAGACTCCCGTTAGCGGGCTTGGCTTGAACCGGTCTTGATGAAACGCTGAGGTCCACTTCTGCGGGAGGATGTCACGATGCTCACCAGCGTCATCGCCGTTGTGAAGAACGTCCTCGTCCGCCGGGCTCATAGCGTTGAATGTGTAGCCAAGCGTCTGATCGAGCCAGCGCGCAGTATGGCTACGATCACTGCCTTCGTCGCCTGCGACTCTATGAGAAGTCGCAGGTCGCTGCTCGCCGACAACGCCCTTCTGCGCCAGCAAGTCATCGTCCTTCGTCGCAGCGTGAAGCGCCCGGCTCTGAGTCGAACTGACCGAGTCACGATGGTGCTGCTGGCCGGTTTCAATCGAAACTGGCGAGACACACTTCATCTCGTGCAACCGGACACTCTCCTGCGCTGGCACCGGGAGATCTCCAAGATTGTATGGAGGCGAAAGTCCAGACCGAAGGGACAGCCAAAACGCTTGGCGCAGGAAGCCATCGACCTCATCAAAGAGATGGCGGTTTCGAACGTGACGTGGGGGGCCAAAAGGATTCGAGGCGAGCTTTTAGAGTTGGGCATCCGCGTCAGCAAACGCACCATCCTCGGTGAGGAGCACTTTCAAAGCGTCCTTCGCGAGTACGTCGGTGCCTACTTCAACGTTGCGCGACCCCACCAGGGGATAGAACAACAGATCCCCTGCGCCATCGGTACAACCACCGAGCAGCCGGACCGTAAGTGGCATGAAGGCGTGTTGTCTTCTGGAGCAATGGGCCACATAGTTTGCATAAGATCCAGTATCGGACATTTCATCCAGCACGGCCCTAGACTCTCTATTCCAGACGACATCGTGCGCCCGGAGTGAGCCAAAGAAGCGACTCGACGCAGTGGGCGTTCGGGAATCGCGTGATGTCGTTGACACCGGCGTGAAATTGAACAGCGGTCAGAGGTCAGAGGTCAGTTGAAGGCGTCCAAACCGTGGGTCCGGATATCCTTAAAATACGCGGTCATCATGCCGTCGGGGAATTTGGGTCCGTTGTAGAAATCAAGAATTGCCGGCGGCAGCCAAACCTCAGGGCCGCCGGTCTTCAGTACGGCCGTGCTCTTTTTGGCGTAGGCATACAGGACGCGGCCGAGGATTGTACCTTCATTGATCGCGTTCGAAGTCAGGTTTGGTTTTGGGCGATGCTGGAGCGATTGAGGTTTCGTGTGTTTCAGGAGCCACAGCGCTGTCTGGTCGTTGAGAAAACTAGCGGCAAACTCAGGACTGTTCGCGAGCAATGAGGCGCTCGGTGCGATGGCCGAGCTCAAGTTGACGTGCTCGAGGTCACCGGATAGCTCGATGAGCTGTTGCATCAGCTTGCCCAAGGCACGGGCGTCGGTGCTGCCCGGCTCTGCCTTGATGCGCTTGAGGTTAGGCTCAACCAGTTGTCCGATGGTCTCTGACCATGCCTTCGTGTTGAGCTGTGCTGTTGGTGTGTCTGCAAGGGCTTGCCCGAGCCGGGAGCAGTTGTTTTCGAAATCAGGATCAACCTTCCAGTAGGTTCGTAGCAAAAGCGCCGGCTCAGCGATTTGAGCGCTATTGAGGAAGTCGGCGAGTTCGAAGCGCTGCAACGGCGGCGTGCCGCCGGCCGCGTTGTGCCCATCCACCCATTGATTGAGAGTGTTGAGCACCGCAGCACCGTGTTCCGGCTGCGCTTCGAAAAGATGGGTCAAGACGCGCGGGTCATCGTGGTACGCCTGGATCTCGGTAAGCTTGTCTTTGCTGGGATCAACGCGGAAGACGCGGCGTGCATCCTTGTCGTAACGAACCTCATAGTGTTCTTGGCTAATCTTGCTGACATAACTTTTGCTACCCATGTTGGGATCAAAGGCGAACCCAGACGCCGCCGTCATGAACCCGTTGTCCCCCAAAGTGTATTCCGAGAGGAGATGGTTCGTTGCATCGCCTTTTTTGCGCAGTGTTTCCTGATATCCCTCGCGGAAGCCGCGTAGATTGTGGATCTGGCCGATGTCGTCACTGACGTTTGCGCCGCTGTAATGGATGTGCCGGCTGTTGCCGAGTCCAAGCAGGTGCTCTGACTCGATCAACAACTCTTCGGCAACACGGGGATCGGCGATGGTGAACTCGTCCTTGATCTTGATCTCCACCACCGGGCCGAGACGGTCGTAGCCGACCACGATGCGGTCATCGAGAACCCCTGATCGCCGCGATTGTTCCACGAACGCCCACCCTTTTGTGTTGTCCTTGCCGTCGCTCTTGCCCTTGAGGGCGGCGATCAGGAACATCGATTGCAGCTCGGGTAGGGCAAGATTTAGGTCCAAGGCCTCCAAGCGATTCCGGACCGGCACGGCCTCCCATCGTTCCATGACAACCCACCAGGTATTGGACAGGTCGCTTTGGAGCTCGACCAGGCGGGAGACGTCTTTTGCTTTGATGGCATCCGCCAGAGCAACCGACTCGGGGCTGCCGTCCTTGTTGAAATCTGCGACCACGTCATCGAGGAAGCCGCGAACCTTTGCGTCGCTGCTCTCAAACAGAGCGCGGAAAGTCTCCGGCTCACTCGGGCGCAGGGAGCGGTCCACCAACCGTCCAAGATCTTTCTGCCATTTCTCGAATTGGCTGTCGCTCACCAACCTATCTGCAATGCGCTCGCCCGGTGCATCTTGGGTACGGTTGCGGATCTTGACGTCCTCCATATCGAAGAGCTTGGAGACCCAGGCAGCGGACTTTTGATAGCCGTACTCGCACTCAAAGCTGTATCGGTCAAAGAGGACCGGATAGACCCCGGGATCAGGTTTGGATAGCGGGCGTTTGAGCCCTATCCATGTGTCGATCGCAGAGGAGAGCTTGGCGAGGCTGACGTCCTGGGAAAATTGCAACTTGCCGCCAACGAGCCGGACCTCGAGTGATTTGAGAGCGGGGTTGTCGGATTCGGCGGCATAACGCAAAAAGCGGTTGCGTTGTTCTGGATTGCCGAGAGTTTCTTCCATCTGGTTGGCCAGGCGGTATTGCTTGGCCATGGCGGCGTAGGTAGCGCCGCTCGTTGCAGTGGCGGTCAAAGCGCCGCAAACGTACTCTTCAACCGTGAGTGAACCGTTGCCGGTGAGCGCCGCCTGCAACCCGGGCTCGAGCACGCCCCCGAGTGCCGCACCCGAGGCCATGTCGGTAAAGACCGAGCCCACGGTCTTGAGGCCGTTGGCCAGGTGGGCAAAAGGACCCGAGATCAAACCGACGCCGCCGCTGGCGAGCAGGCTCAAAAAGCTCAGCGGCATCTCGTCACGCCCTGCATCGAGCCACGCGTTCAAGGCGTTGTGCCCCAGTGTGTAGGTGAGGTTTCCTTGGACCTCCAACACCCCCATCTGAACCATGGTCTGCCACAGCGGAAGCTTGGCGGTGGCAGCGGTGGCACCGCGCAGCAGGTTGATCCCTTGGGTGAGCCGCGGCATCAGGGCAAACGGAATGACGACGCTGGTGGATGTGAGGACTCCGTCGATCAAACCGTTTTTGGCTGACTTGCCCAAATCAAACGAGTCGCCCTGCAGGGCGTAGTCGGCAAAGATACGAGTGCCTGCCGTAACGACCGTGCCCACGCCGACCGCAACCCAAGGACCGGCCGCTCCGAAGGTTCCCACGGTGACGGCAACGCCTACCACGATGACGCCGCCGTTTACCGCCATGTTGAGGCGGCGTTGGTATTGCTCGTAATCGAATTTTTGCCCCAGCTGTGCGCTGTCTTCACACAGGCCGCGGTATTGAGCGGTTCGGAAGATGAGCCCGAAACGTTTTTCTGGGTCACGGTTTTGGTTCAGGGCTGCAACGCTCTTCTGCCAATCGATGTAAAAAGGTGTGGTCCTGTCGGCCCCGAACGGAATTGTCTTCACAAACTCGACCACCGGAGCCTGAGCCGATGGGTTTTGCGGATCGTGGACAAAACGCACGAAGATCGGGTTGGCACCCAGCTCGACCAGAGGACCGGGAGAGGAGAAGATCGCGAGGGCAGCAGCCCGTTTCTCGTGTGGTTTGAGACTCTGAAGGTGCTCGGTGAATGAATCCAGGCTTGTTGGGTATTTGTTTTGCTCGGCGTGGTGAAGGGCCAGGGTGGTGTTTCTGGGATCTTGAGGACCGAACATAACCTGCGTGGGCGGCACCAAGCGATCTTTCAAGCCTTGCAGGGCTTGGTCTAGCTCTTGTGCTGTCGCCACGTGGGCCGCGGTAAAGACGATCCCCTCTTTGGACGCACGCCGACACAGGCGTGAGTTGTATTGCAGTTGCGCGGCGGTCAGGCCCTTGGCGCAAAACTCGGGGCGAAGGTTTTCGAGCTTGCGCGCGGTCAGCCACAAGGTGACGGTATCTTTGGGCACACTCGCGAGGGTGGTACCACCCTCGCTCAGAAGGTTGCTCGGGTTGGAATACAGGGCCAAGGCGGCGAGCTCGCCGTGCGAGAGCCGTCCAGCCTTGAACTCACTGAAGGCTCGAGTCTCGGCCGGGGAGAACGCCAAGCCCTCCCGCATCTTGTCGAGCGCGGAGCGCACCGCTTGTGGATCGATGCCGCTGAACTGGGCCAGGGTGGCCACCAAATCCTGCAGTTGCGATTCCGACAGTGTTTGCAGATACGCGGTGTCTTCTGGTGACAGCGCCAAAACATTATCCAGCAATTGTATGTAGGGAGCCTTCTGGTTGAGCCCGTCGCTGGCGTAGATGCGGTTGATGGTGATCTGGAGATTGTCACGCAGCGAATCCACCCAGGCGTCGAGGGAGGGATCCGCGAGACGGAGCGTGGTCAGCTCATCGCGCAAAAAAACCGCTGGCGCAGCAAGTTGGTGAAGTGAAACGCCAGGTTTGCTTATCGCCTCGACCTGGCGGCTGAGCACTCGAGCGTTCGCCACTTGGTAGGACATCATGACGTGCTGCGTGAGCGCGGTTTGGCTCCACCCCGGTTGCAGGCCTGGATGGCTGCTCAGGATGATGGTCGCATCCTGAGTCTTTGCAATGAGCGCATCGTCTCCCAGCCTTCGTACATCTTCGGCCGTTTTGGGGTTGGCCTGTGCGTAGATCTCCCACTGCTGGTTGACACGGGCAAGTTGCTGCTCAAGCGCGGGCAGGGGCGCATCATCTGCCGAGAGGGTGGCTTCGATCTTACGTCGGTTGCTCTCCAACAGGACCAACCGCGCCTCGTCGATCTGTTGCGACAGGTTGTCGGAACATTGCGCGAGCTCGTTGATCAGGGGGACGATGACCACTTCGAAGCGGGCCATCAGTTTTTGCTGGTCGCCGGGACTGGCTTGTTGGAGCGCTTGCACCCATTTGTTGAGCTGAGTGGTGAGGGCGTCGAACACTTCCGCGTTGGTGGTCGTCTGCTCGATGAAGCGTTGGACCGACGCCTCCAGAAGGGCTTCCCGTTGACTCAGGTGGGTCTGATTCAGGGTTTGTCCGTGGAGGGCCATCATCCGCTGATCGGCGGCAGGAAGCTCAAGGATAACGGCGCGCGCGTTCACCGCATAGGCTTCGATGCCCTGCAGCGCATTGGCGTAGAGCTCGTCGTTCAAAGCGACGAGCGATTTCTTAAACGCATCGCGTGCATCACCGACAACCTTGGCAGCGGTTTTTGAGATGGCTTCGGAGTTTTCGAGGCGCTCGAGGTGATTGATGGCTGGGTGTCCGACGACGCGGTTTTTGAGCTGGGTGGGAATCGTGGGCATCGGGCCCGCGCTGACAACAGGCTTCAGGCTCGGCAGCGGTTTGAGCGGTAGCTCAAGCGGCGCAGACTCGTTCGTCCTGATCGCCTTTGCCAGACTCTCCCAACCATCGCTTGCCGTCCATTGGATGGCAGTTCGGTCACCGGTCTTTCTGGCCGACAGGCTCACGGTTTCTTTGGCGCTGCGCTCGAGCAAAGCAGCGAGGGCATTGGGAGCGTGTTCGGCGAGCATGGCGATTGGGTCTAAGCATGCGGTCCCCGCATTGGGTCGTGGGACCAACAGGGCGCTCAGGTGAGCCATGATGCTCCGCACAGCGATGCTCTCGATTGCCTTGCCGCTCAGCGGGATCATCAGAAAGCCGTTGGGCCTCGCAGGAGGCTTGGGCGGCTTGTACAGGGCGTGCTGATCACGGATGAGGTTTTCAATTTGTCCCAGCAGCTCCTGCACGCTCCTGTTGGGCAAATCCCCGAGGGACAGCTGCGCGCCGGTTGTCACGTCGAGGCGCAGGGCTACGATGTGACCGTCTCGAACCACCGGTTTGAGTAGAGCTCGAAGCGCCTCGGCATTTGACGCTGACAGGGCACTAGGGAGCCCGGCCGACTGAGTCGAACCGACGAGATCCCATTTTGCCTCGGCCGGGCGCACTTCACGAGCCATATTGATATCTTGGGATTATAGACCCTTCGCTCGGTCCCGTCATCCACACAAAAGCCTATCTTGAGGGTTCAGGCACCTTGCTGGTCACCGACGCAGAGGGAGCCATGGGGACACAGCGGCGTTTACAGTTTGTTGATGCTGCGGATATTGTTCCTAGCTACAGCTTGTCCGGAAATTTAACCACGACCGACCCTTCGCAGAGCTACTAAGGGCCCTGCCGTGCTCGCTCGCTGTGCGCGGCAGGGCCTGAAGGGCGTTGCGCCTCCCGCAGGCCCGCCCAAAGGTCGGTCCAGCGTCCGGCGGAAAGACCGACAACGACCACGTTGGTCCGATTGCGATATCGACCACGTAGCCGTGTCCGTTTGCGTCCGCGTGTTCGTGGTCGGCATCGTTGTTCGAAGTCCTCGTGGTCGTAAACGGCCCAGTCTCCATGGGTGAGCCGGCGCTCCGCCGGCAGCTGGGGTGACCGGTGAAGCACAGGCGAAAACCAAGGGAGGCCGGGATAAGCATCAACGACAACCGCAACGGCAAATCGTTCGCCTTCGAGCGACTCGACGCCTATTGCCTCGCAATCGAGTTTCTCTTGATCGCCGAGGCGTTGACGCGGCGGTTGTTACGAACGAAAGGTCAACTCGGTGACCAACTGGCTCGTGCAAGTGAGGTCTTGCGCATCGCTGGCGAGCGGCGGCAGAACTGGCAATCACCATGGATTGTGGCGGGACAACACTCATATACTGGGTCAGTATCCCCGCCCATGGAGCAAGCCACATTGCTGAGGGCCATGGCGCTGTTGGCCTGGGCGTTTATGGGGGTGGGTGCCTGCTCGCTGGATCTCTCGATTCCAACAGAGGCAAAAATCTCTTGCACGCCCTCAGGGCAGTGTCCCGAAGGACGGGAGTGCCACGTAGAGAGCAATGAGTGTCTACTACCGATGCGCGATCTGTTGATCCGACTCGCCACCAAGGGGCTTTTTCGCGCCAAGTGGACAGACGAAATCCTCGATGAACGTTTTGCGAGCATTCTACGGCAGCGTCCTGATTTGACCGGGGAGCGATTGAGGCGAACGCGCAGGTTGATGACACGCGCAGCGCGAGACTGCATGGTCACCGGCC
>MGST01000241.1 GCA_001798605.1 Deltaproteobacteria bacterium RIFOXYA12_FULL_58_15
CGCATTCTTGCTCGCACTGAGAGCGATAGAGACTCCCTGTTGCGGTATGATCGGCTCAATCGACCTTCGGTAACAGTCCCTTCTTCTCGCCTTTTTCTGCCCATAGCTGCAAAAGGTGCAGGCAAACCGTTGCGGCGTTTTCCATGTATTGGATGGGGACCCACTCTGTCTTGCCGTGGAAATTCAGACCGCCGGCAGAAAGATTGGGAGTGGGCAATCCGAGAAAAGAGAGGCGGGCACCGTCGGTGCCGCCGCGGATGGGATTCTTGTGAACTTTGATGCCGGCAGCGCGAATGGCTTCCTCCGCAAATGCGGTGGTCTCTGGCCTTTGGTCGAGCATCACCTTCATGTTTTTGTAAGAGTGCTTCACCTTGGTTTCGGCGGAGCAGCCTGGGTGCGCCTTCTCCACTGCCCGCACCTTTTCTTCCAGGGTCCGCTCCAATTCCTTGAGTCCGGCATCGGTGAAATCACGAATCAGGAATTTGAGCTCGGTCAATTCTTCGTTCCCCTTGACCGACATGGGGTGAACGTAGCCTTGCCGCTCCGCAGTGGTCTCGGGCGACATGGCATTTTTTGGCAGCATCTCAATCAGCTCTGAGGCGAGCTTGATCGAGTTGATCATCTTGTTTTTGGCATATCCGGGATGGACGTTGATGCCGCGGAAGGTTACATCCATGGCGTCGGCACAAAACGTTTCGTCCTCAACCTCGCCTTGACCCGCACCATCGAGGGTGTAAGCAACCTCCGCGCCAAATCCTTCCACGTCGAACTTGTCGACTCCCCGACCGATCTCTTCGTCTGGGGTGAAGGCAACGTGGACAGGGCCATGGGGGACCTCGGGGTTCTTCTGCAAAAACTGCAGCACCGAAAGGATAATTGCGATGCCCGCCTTGTCGTCGGCACCCAGCAGGGTGGTGCCGTCTGAGGTAATGATATCGAGGCCCTTGCATTCGCCCAAGGGTTTGTCGTTCTCTGGGGTGAGCACCAACTCTGGAGCGCCCGGCAGGCGAATGGGACCACCATCATAGTTCCTATGGATGATGGGTTTCACATCTTTGCCGCTGACCGCCGGAGAAACGTCCATGTGTGCAATCAAACCGACGGCGGGAATTTTTCCCGCGCGGGGTGACCCCGCAGGGAGGCTCTCGGGTAAGACGCCATAGATGTAGCAGTGGTCGTCGAGTCGGACATTGTCGAGGCCGATTCGTTGGAGCTCTTCTTTGAGGATCTTCGCCAGGTTCCACTGACATTCGCTCGATGGGGTGGCCGCATTGTCTTCGTTGCTGGTGGTTTCAATCTTGACGAAGGACAAGAACTTCTGCACCAGATCATCACGGTCGACTCGAAACTCCACGACTGTCTCCTTGCTGATTATGTAATGCTTTTCGATTGGTATCCTAACGGACTCGGGCCGCGAGGCCAACAGCCCGGTGACCCAACAGCTCGGTGACCGAAACTGGGCCTTCTCAACGTAGGTGCGCAATTTGGAGAGAGCTCGTTTTGGTGGGAAGGGTGATGCGGAACGCTCGACCCGAGTCGGGTATCATGCAGATCACTCGGCCTTTGGAGTAAGCTCGGCATCAAGCTCGGCAAGTCGGCGCTGCGCGGATGTCTTGAATCTACTGGAATCTGTTGTCGAAATGTTCGCGAAGAGCTTGCGGGCCTCGGGGAGATTGTTCTGTGCAACCAGGGACTCAGCCATCCAGAAGCGAACGTCGTCCAGGCGTGGATCCTTTTCCGCCTGTGCAATGAATGTCTCATAGTATCCGCCTGCGTCGATGAGCTTGTCGAGTCGGCGCAACGATTCGCCAGCGATAAACAGCGCCTCAATATCCTTTGCCTCCGTTGCAAGGACGACTTTGGCGTACCGCAGAGCGTTGTCGAAGTTGTTCTTCGCATACGCTTGCTTGGCTTCTTCTTGCGAACGCTTTGCCTGATTCTTGCGCCCATCGGCAATCCCGGCACGCGCCATCTCCAAGAGCTCGGGTGAGGTGGTCTCGGAATGATCGGTGAGGAACTTCTCCGCCTGAGCGAATTGTTCGTTGTGAAGAAGTTCCACAAAGGACAGGACGAGCTCGGGCGGCACACCAGAGGGGCGACCACAAGTGGTAACGATGACGAGCAGCAGGATCGCTGCCACGGCAATGGCGCTGGCCACAGTGGTGACGGCGTTTTCGAACAGAGCGCCGAGCAGAACACGCAGGCGACTTTGTGCCGCGGAAGTGTCGATTCGTGGTGAGGTCTTGGTGACGTTCGTGGCTCGCACACCCTTTGAAATTGGAAGTGCCGGATCGGTGCCACGTTTCTGCCCACGGTGGGTTATGGCCGGAAACGCTGGCGGCGTGGGGTCGCTCCGGGAGACGGGCGCCTTTGTCGCGACTGCCGCGCGGGACGGCGATAGCGCTGGCGAGATTGCAGTCGCATCATCGGGGCGGGCCCGACGGAGGGCGACTTCGCTCGGCTGTGGAACGGTGGCATGGGCCAAAACGGCGCTGAGTTCTTTCGGCGCAACCGATTCTGCAGAAGCGATCGCCTCCGCGATGGCCCGCATTTCCTCAGCCGCCTCACTTCCCGGCTCGATGCTGGCGCGAGAATGGCGATTGGCAAAGGCGATCATCGCTTCCTGCATTTCCGCACTCAGGGATGTCACCGCCATGTCGTTGAGGAACGAGAAATACTTTGCCGGTTCAATCGCGGGTACCAATGGTGAGTCACATTGGGCGCAGGAGAACATGAGGGTGTCCTCGGTAACCGGTTGGTCCATGGCGATGGCGACGATGGTTTTGCGCAGGCAAACCTCACATTCGAGAGGCACACATGTCGACGCCATCTCGTGATGGCCAAAGAAATGGGCGTTGCGATTGAGTTCCTGCACGACCACCGGGGCACACTCCACGAACACCAATTGCTCGACCTGCTCGTCAACTGCAGCCAGGAGCTCCTGCCAACGCTCTCTCCCGTCTTGGGTGATCTCGTCGATCTTCGCCAGATTAAGCACGACCCTTTTTTGGGTGACCGCGTCGAGGATCGGCCCAAGGGCGAGTCCTGCGTCAATGGAGCCCGCGATTTCGACGTACGAAACCTGATCGGTCGATACACTTTCGATTTGAATGGGACTGCTCACGCGTTTGCCTCGATTGGAGAGACTTGTCTATGTTTGTGCGGTCGATCTCTTACCAGAAACATTGTCGTCTTGAAACGGATCGCGAATGGTCCAAACCGCCGCTGGGGATATGGGCTTTTTCGAATAAGCCCCAGAGCAAAAGAGGTGCGTTGCGTTGACACCGCCGCACATACCCGCTTAAAAGCGCGGATTCTGTAAGCGATGGAGGGCTCAACGTGGCGGCCGAAGGAAATCGTTTCGTTAGTGTTGCCGAGGGAGTTCTTGGCGCGGTTGGCGGCCTGGCGCACAGGAAACCGGTGGCAACCTTGGCGTTGGTCACCGCGCTCACTGGTGTGGGGCTCTTGGGAACCTCTAACGTTGTCCTTGACACCGATCTGACGGCTTTGTTGCTTGACACCTTTCAAAGCGTCCAAGATTTGGACCGACTGCGCGAGCAGTTTGGCGGTGTTGGGTACTGCGTCATCATTGGTCGAAACGCCGAAGCCGAGCAGCTAAAACGATTCGCCGACGACATCGCTCCCAAGATCGAGGCGCTGGCCGATGTCCGCTATGTCATGTACAAGCGGCCCATCGATTTTTTTGAGGATCGGGCGTTGTTGTTCCTTGGAAGGAAGAACGCATGAGCGAGTACCGACTGCAGGATTCAGAACGGGGCATTCTCGGTCCCATCAGCCTGGCGACGGCGCGCGATCTCATGCGAGCAGGGGTTGTTCATCCAACGGTGCGGGTCTCTCGGGACGGCGGGGAATTCCTGAGTCCGGCTGCGTTCGCAGAGCTTGCGGCGTTCGCAGTGGACGCCATGCCAACTGTGTCGGATAGCCATGGTGATCTAGCGGCCTGCAGTATTCTGGGGCTTTTGTTCGATTTGCATCGAAAACGCGCAGATGGATTGCTGGTCGTGCAAGATGGCAAGCTGCGCAAGGACGCCTATTTGCGCGAGGGCAGACTGGTGTTCTTCTCCTCCAATATTCAAGCAGAGCGCCTCGGGCAGTATTTGTTATTGCGGGGCAAGCTCGACCCCGGGGAGCTTGATGTCGCGTTGCAGTCCATGCACACAGACAACAACAGGCTCAGTGACACCCTCATCCGTCTAGGGCTCCTTGACAAAGCGGATTTGGATGAGGTTCTCCGTGAGCAACAGCTCGCCCGGTTGATCGAGCTCACCTGTTGGCAGAGTGGGAGTTATGAGTTTTTCGCAGGCCATCTTTATGAGGGTGAGGGAGTTGGGCCGGCGGTGACGATTGTTGAGCTTTTGTTGCAGCTCCTCGATGAGTTGCCCGAGGATTATCTTGTGGCGCGGCTCATGGGTCGGCTCCACAAGGCACCCGTAGTCGTCGATAGCGATGGCGTCGAGGAGTTGGCGTTATCTGAGCTTCAGCATCGCATTGTCGATAGCGTTGATGGTAAGCATAGTGGTGTAGAAATCATCAATAGGTATGGTGATGACGCCTCGGTTAGGCGACAGGCACTCGGCCTGTTGTATCTTCTCTCCGAGATAGAATGTATTCAATTTCGCGAGGATGATTGAGATGAAACAAACGACTTCTACCGGAGGTAATTCCGTGGGCGGATATTTTGACAAACTTCGCGTTAAACGCACTGTTCTGGAACGCAGCACTGGCCGCAAGGACCTTCCCAAGTTGGTGTTGTACACCGAATGGCTGCCGCCGGCGCAGCGGAAGGTCGTCGACACCGAAGGCAAAGAGCACGTTCTTGACGACAAGGTTGTCGAGAGTCACTACGGTGTGGTGACAGGCAAGCAGGGCAAGTCTCTTATCGACAAACACTGGAAAGATGAGAAAGCGAAGGCACAGGAGCCCGTCAGGGCACCGGTCAAATAGCAACCGATCTCGCCCCGTAACGTTTATCCCGCCGGGACTCCCGATCACGCTGTTTGTGAGGTTGGAGAAAGAGCCGAGAAGTGACGTGCGAAGTCGATGAGATTGCGAGCGGCCATGTAGGCGCACGCAAGATAGGGAAGGAGGTTGTGTAGGCTGTTGCCACCTACGGACATCGGCGCGACAAAGAAATGGGCCAGGGCGATGGCCACGGCCCACATGGCGATGCCAATGTCGAAGCCGTTGAAAGGCCGCTTGATGATGGTGAACAAAACATAGGAGCCACTCATGCGGAAGGAGACAAGGGCCACAGTCATCAGGAACGCCAGAGTGTCGATGATACCGTTTAAATAGAGGGCGGCGAATCCGCCGCACAACAACATCGAAGGCAGATGGTGCCACACCAGTTTCTTCAACATGCCATAGTAGAAGGCCAAGTACTGCAGCTGAGCGATGATGGCGATGATACCGAGCGCCCCGACAGCAAGATCCACCCATGGTAGGCTACGATCGAAGAACCAGAAGCATATGGCCAGTGCCACGTAGCCAATTGAGGCACCAGCTTGGCATACGGTGCCAGAGGTTCGCGGGTGCACGAAGTGCCCAGTGTGGTGGTAGAGGACCAGCTGGGCATTGTACACCATCGCCGTGAAGACGTGCACCGGTGCCGCTGCCCAAGCGGGCAACTGCAGGGCGAAGGTGATACCTATGGTTGTCAGTGGCACCGCCAGCGCGTCGAGCCCGTGGTCCATCAGCTCTCCGAGCTTGCTGCAGCGTTTGGTACGGCGGGCCTGCATGCCATCGAGGCAATCGCCCACCATGGTGAAGAACAACCCGATTCCTGCTCCCACTAGGGCAAGCGTTCTTCCAACCGGCTCAAGGTTCCAGGCCCAGTAGGCGAGGCCTGCATAGACCCACCAGAGAAGATGATTGACCAAGGATATGGTGTTGGGGTGAACCTGTCGTGGAATCAAACTCAGGGCAGGTTCGCACACCTTCGCGATCAGGATCTGCTCCAACTTGGAGCTCGACTGGGCGTGAATTTCGCTCATGCTGCATCCTGCACAGTGTTACGAAGCGTAGAGCGGCAGCATTGCCATCTCATGGATGGTCTCCCGCATCGCTCCGATGAAATCCGTCATGTCTTGGGGAGTGATGGCACCCATGTTGGCGAGTCGAAAGGTGGCCTTGTTGGCACCCTTGCCAGGATAGATGGTGAACCCTTTGGAGAACAGCCGGTCGTGCATGCCATTGAAGGAGTAGCTCGGGTGATCTGGCTCGATGTACGCGGTCAGGATGCGCGACATCTGCGCTGGAGGAAGGAGTCTGCGAAATCCGAGCTCACCCATGCCTGAGTCGAGAGCAGTGAAACACTCCATGTAACGACGGTGCCGACCTTCTGCACCCTCGGCCTCATACTCGGTAAGCGCCTGCTCGAGGGCGTAGATGATCTGCACCGGTGGTGTGTAACGCATCTGCTGTGACTTCTCGAAAAAGCGATGCTGCTCTGGCAGGTTAAGATAGAGGGAGCGGCCAGTGATGGGTTGTAGCCTGGCAAGCGTGGTCTTTCTGCAGATGACGAAGGTTAGGCCCGCCATTCCTTGAATGCATTTGTTTGACGTTGACACCAGGTAATCGGCACCCAAGTCGGCCATGTCAATGGGCATGGCCGCATAACTCGACATGGCGTCGACAATCATCTCGACGCCCTTTTCGCGACAAACCGCACCGATTTCCCGTACTGGGTTGAGCATGCCTGTCGAGGTCTCGTGGTGAATGACAGCGAGATGAGTGTACTGGGTCTTTGCCAAGCGGTCTTTGATCTGACCTACATTGGGGAATCCACCGACGCCGAACTCTTCAACATCGTGAGCGATGCCATATGCGCGGGCCATCTCGGCGATGCGTGCGCCATAGGAACCGTTGTCAATGACGAGCAGACGACCGTGATGGGGGACGGTTGAGCTCACTGCCGCTTCGACACCGGCTGTACCTGAGCCCAAAAACAGGACGGCGGTGAAGTCGCCACTCTTGTCGACCACTCGGGCGAGGCCGTCGCGCACTCGCAGCATGACCTTGCCGAACTCTTGTTCGCGTGGGCAGATGTCAGGTTTGGTCATCGCTCTTTTCACGGTGTCTGTTGTGTTTGCGGGACCCGGATTGAGGAGGATCATTCTGGTTTCTCCATCTTCAAGAGCTGCGGGTAGAACACGCTACGCAAGGTGGCGTATTCCGCGGCGGAGTCAACCTCCATAAACGGCAGATCGTCGAAGCACAGGGAGGTCATCTTGCCGAGCAGCATCAAACGGCCGGTGAGCTCTTCGTGTTCTGTGGCTCGCCTGGCGGGGCCAAACCCTTTGAAAGGCAACGTGCCTTCGGGTGCTGTGGGATCGCCAAGCATCCAGTCAGTAATTTCGCGGGCAAGGGCATGGTCGCGCGGAGCAATCTTGACGATGCCAGTCGCCTCCCCGAGGCAAGGCGCTTCGCCCACGAGTCGCGGCGTCAATCCCTTGCCGAGGTATCGCGGCTGTTCGACCGTGCCGTACACCAACACTTCTTCGTTGTCGTTCACTGTTCGGGAGCAGACAAGAATGGTGGTCTGCTC
>MGST01000242.1:0-366 GCA_001798605.1 Deltaproteobacteria bacterium RIFOXYA12_FULL_58_15
GCAACCGAGAAGGCTGGCGCGGCGCAGGAGATGGCGTTCGAGGCGTTGTTCGGTGCCAAAGCTGCTGGCACTGATGGTGATGACGGCAACCTCCTGGTATCCGGCAGGCATGGCTGCCAAAACGCGGACAACGCCTTCATTGCCGCCACCTAAGTGTGCACGACCGGTACGTTCGATTTGAGTGTGGACACACGCAGAAACCAACATCATTGTTGCTGCTGTCATGACTGGCTTGAGTTTCTGCATCTTTTTTGTCCTCAACTCATGTATCGGCTATTCCCGACTCGAGTTGCCCTCATCCGTGTACAAAGTGGGTGCTAACCCACATTGCCCGACGAGGCAGATAACCTTGGCACATTGGTGGGG
>MGST01000242.1:383-2467 GCA_001798605.1 Deltaproteobacteria bacterium RIFOXYA12_FULL_58_15
AACGACGGGCCGGCGCATCACCAACCCATCGTTTTCTAAGTTGTAACGTCAACCGATATTAACCCATGGCCTTCTTCAGGGTGAGGCCGATCTCGGCGGGGTTGGCGGTGGTGGCGATGCCCGCCGCCCGCAGGGCTTCAAACTTCTCTTTCGCGGTGCCCTTGCCGCCAGCGATGATGGCACCTGCGTGGCCCATGCGCTTGCCCTTGGGTGCCGAGGATCCGGCGATGAAGGAAGCGATGGGTTTCTTCATATTGGCCTTGGCCCACGCCGCAGCCTGCTCTTCAGCGGTGCCGCCGATTTCGCCGATCATGACCACCGCGTGGGTTTCAGGATCGTCGTTGAACAGCTTGAGGCAGTCGATGAAGTTGGTGCCGTTGACAGGATCACCGCCGATGCCGATGCAAGTCGATTGGCCCATGCCTAGCTTGGTGACTTGGTCGACGGCTTCGTAGGTGAGAGTTCCCGAGCGGGAGACCACACCGATGTGACCAGGTTTGTGAATCATGCCCGGCATGATGCCGATCTTGCACTGCCCGGGAGTGATGATACCAGGGCAGTTGGGGCCGAGCAGTCGGGTCTTGGAACCGGCCATGGCGCGTTTGACCCTGACCATATCGAGGATTGGAATGCCTTCTGTGATGGCGACCACCAAGTCGAGCTCGGCGTCGACGCCTTCGAGGATGGCATCGGCGGAGAAGGGCGGCGGCACAAAAATGACCGTGACGTTGCAGCCAGTGGCTTCTTTGGCTTCGGCGACCGTGTTGAAAACTGGCACTTTTCCTTCGAACTTCTGTCCACCGCGACCGGGAGTCACGCCCGCCACGATCTGGGTGCCGTATTGGAGCATCTGCATGGCATGGAAGGAGCCGGCACCGCCGGTGATTCCTTGAACGACAACCTTTGTGTTTTTGTTGACCAAAACGCTCATGCTGCACCTCCTGCGGCCGCGACAACTTTTTTGGCTGCGTCGAGCATGTCGTCTGCGGGGGTAATTGCCAAACCGGAATCGGCCAAGAGCTTTTTGCCGGCGTCGACGTTGGTACCCTCGAGCCGGACCACCAGCGGGACCTTGAGTCCGACATCCTTGGTGGCTTTGATCACGCCCTCGGCAATGACGTCGCACTTGGCAATGCCGCCGAAGATATTGACGAGGATGCCTTTGACTTTCGGATCCTTGAGAATGATTTTGAATGCGAGGGTCACTTGCTCGGCAGTGGCACCGCCGCCACAGTCGAGGAAGTTCGCCGGCGAACCGCCGACGAGCTTGATGGTGTCCATGGTCGACATGGCCAGGCCCGCGCCGTTGACCAAGCAACCGATGTTGCCGTCGAGGGAGACGTAAGAGAGGTCGGCGTCCTTGGCCTCGCGCTCCTTCTCGTCCTCTTCGTCGATGTCACGCATCTCGACGATCTCTTTGTGCCGGAACAGGGCGTTGTCGTCGAAGTTGATCTTGGCGTCGAGGGCGATGACGTCGCCCTTTTTGGTGATGACCAAGGGATTGATTTCGACCAAGGACGCGTCGGTGTCGATGGCCACTTGATAGAGTTTTGTCAGAAGATTCGCTGCTTGCTTGGCGGTGTCGCCGGTGAGGCCCAGGCCATAGGCGAGCTTGCGGCCGTGGAACGGCTGTACGCCAGAGGCCGGGTCGACGGCGAGACGCAGGATCTTCTCGGGGGTCTCGGCTGCGACCTTCTCGATATCCATGCCACCTTCGGTGGAGGCGATGAAGCTGACGCGGCTGAGCTCGCGGTCGAGGACGATGCCGACGTAGAGCTCCTTTGCGATCTCCGAGCCTGCCTCGATGAGGACGCGCTTGACCTTCTGACCTTCGGGGCCGGTCTGATGGGTGACAAGAGTCTTGCCGAGCAGCGCCGCGGCGTGCGCCTTAGCCTCTGCCGGGCTCTTGCACACCTTGACCCCGTGCACCTCGGGGGTTTCGATGAGGGTGCCCTTGCCGCGCCCACCGGCGTGGATTTGTGCTTTGACGACAACTACGCCCGCGCCAAGGGCCTTGGCGGCCTTCTCGGCGTCACCGGGGGACGTTGTTACCTCGCCGTCAGGCACCGAAATGCCGTACTGGC
>MGST01000242.1:2648-7545 GCA_001798605.1 Deltaproteobacteria bacterium RIFOXYA12_FULL_58_15
CGGTGATTGTTGCATATCTAGGCCCATGACCAGCTTCCCAGTGACACCGGAGGGGCGCGACAAGCTCAAGGAAGAACTTGCCCGCCTCAAGACTGAACGTCCGAAGATAAGCAAAGAGATCGGTGCTGCCATCGAGATGGGCGACCTCTCTGAGAACTTCGAGTACCATTCGGCCAAAGACCGTCAGGGCATGATTGAAGCGCACATTCGGGATATCGAGGGCAAGCTCGCACGCATCGAGGTCATCGACCCGAGTACGCTCTCTGGTGACCGCGTGGTCTTTGGCGCAACAGTTGTCCTGGCCGACACCGACACCGACGAAGAGAAGACATACCAGATTGTGGGTGAACCAGAGGCCGATGCCACGAAAGGCCGCATCTCGATTCAGTCCCCCATCGCCCGCGCTCTACTTCGCAAAGAGGTTGGCGACGAAGTGAAAGTGCCCGGTAAGGACGGTCCTCGTACCGTGGAGATTATCGATATCCGTTTCGAGTGATGATCGAGGGGACTCTTTGAAACTCCCTGATTCCGACTCTCCGCTCGATGATGCTCTGGCAGCGCTGCAGAAACCACTCGAGTTCGCTCGTCGCAATGATTTTGAGAAGCTAGATCGGGTCAAGGACCTGGCCGTGACGCTGCGCGAAGCCTTGGGGCGTGCACGTAGACTTGCGACCGATGTGGCCACCCTTGCTGAGCTTGCCGCGATGGCTCAGTTGATCCCAGACGATGACGAGCCGCGAGCGCACCGCATGGTTTGTCTCAGTGGCTTGGCGCAGCGTCTGCATATGCTCCGCGGCTCTGGGTGCGATGGCGGCGATGCATCTTCAGTTGGGCACCGACCGGACCCACCGTCGGCCGACCCAGCCCCACCGCCCACCCCGGTGTTGGAGGGCGACGACAACTCCTGCGGCAGCCGTCCCCGACCCGTGCCGGCCCTCGACGCCCCATTGCAGTATCTGCCGGGGGTGGGACCGCGGTTGGCAGAGCTCTTCGCCACCCGCGGCTTGAAGACGGTCGATGATCTCTTGCGCTTTTTGCCCCGTCGTTACGAAGACCGTCGCGGTATGTTGGCCATTCGGCATCTCGTGGAAGGGACACAGGCAACAGTCGCAGGGGAAGTGTTGGCCAAAGCCGAGAAGCGCTTTCGCGGGCGCAAGTCGCTCGAGGTGGTCATCGGCGACGCCACAGGAATCCTCAACCTCAAGTGGTTCAAGGTACCAGGGCGTGGTTATGCCGAGAGGTTCAGCAGGGGACGCAAAGTCCGGGTGTCGGGGCAGATTCGCCGCTACCGCGGGCAGCTACAAATCGTCCATCCGGAGACGGAGCTCATCGACGACGAGCAAAGTGGCGACGCCGCTCAGGTGCAAGATGCCTTCGTGCCAGTTTACCCTGAGATAGAGGGTCTGCGCCCGGCGCATGTGCGCAGGATCATCGCCAATGCGTTGCCTGCGGCTCGAGATCTCGAGGACGTTCTGCCCACCAAGTTGCTCGACCATCGCCGCTTGCCAAGCATTCGTTCCGCCATCACCTGCCTGCATCGGCCGCCACAGGATTCCTCCTTTGAGGACCTGCACAACTGCGCGACTCCATGGTACCGGCGGCTGATCTACGAAGAGTTGTTTCTCGTGCAGCTCGTAGTACTGCAGAAGAAGGCACGCAGCGCCAAACAACCGGGTCTCGCCATCGGTTTTGACCAGTCCTTTGCTGCCACTGCGGCTGAGCTCTTCCCCTTTGAACTGACCCGGGCGCAGCGCCGGGTGGTCACAGAGATGGAGGCCGATCTGCGTGAACCCTGCCCAATGAATCGCCTGCTCCAAGGTGATGTCGGCTGTGGCAAGACGGCGGTCGCGGTGACCGCGGCGGCGGCAGTAGCTCGTGCCGGGTTGCAAACGGCCATCATGGCACCTACCGAGATACTTGCTGAGCAACATGCACGGGTTGCGCTGAAGACTCTAACTGCGGCGGGCATTCGCATCGCGTTGTTGACGGGATCGGCCACCGCTTCGGGGAAGCGCGAGGTTCTCGGCGGCTTGGCCAACGGCCACATTCAAGTGGTGGTCGGCACTCATGCGCTCATTCAAGATGACGTCCACTTCAAACGTCTCGCCCTTGGTATCGTCGATGAGCAGCATCGCTTTGGCGTGATGCAACGGGCCCGGTTGGTCGAGCTTGGTCGCGAGGGTCTGGGCCGAGCGCCACATATGCTGGTGATGACGGCGACGCCCATTCCACGGACGCTGGCACTTACCGTCTATGGAGATCTCGATTTGTCGTTGATCGACGAAATGCCACCTGGGCGAACGCCTGTGGAAACCCACAGGTACAAGGAAAAACAACGGGAACAGGTATACGGCCGCGTGCGTGCGCAGGTGGATGCCGGGCGTCAAGCCTATGTTGTGTTTCCGTTGGTGGAGGGTTCGGACGCCGATGGATTGGAGACCATTCGCGATGCCACTGGAAGTGCTGAAGAGCTCGCCAATGGCCCGCTGAAAGGAATCAGGGTCGGACTGCTGCACGGGCGCATGTCGAGTGATGACAAAGACCGAATCATGCGCCGTTTCAACGAAGGTGATATCCAGGTCCTGGTTTCGACCACGGTCATCGAGGTGGGTATCGACGTGCACAACGCTACGGTGATGGTGGTCGAGCACGCTGAACGATTTGGCCTCAGCCAACTGCACCAGCTACGTGGGAGAGTGGGGCGAGGCGTTCATCCCGGTTTGTGCCTCTTGGTTTCGCGTTACACCCCATCGGAAGACGCGTGGCGACGTTTGATGATCATGGAGAAGACGAACGACGGTTTTCGCATTGCCGAAGAGGACCTGGCGATTCGTGGGCCAGGTGATTTTCTTGGCACCAGACAATCGGGTGTGCCGCTGCTCGCGGTGGCCAACCTTGCCCGCGATCAGGGCATCCTGCAGGACGCCCGCGAGGATGCGGCAACGATTTTGAAAACGGACCCGGAGCTGCAGAAACCCGAGCATCGGCGTTTGCATGCCCTTGTCTCTGACGTCTGGCAGAAACGTCTCGAGCTCGCTCAGATCGGTTGAGTCAGTCGCCGGTCAGCAATCAGGCCTCTTCTGGCTCGACCCAGACGACGTGGTGCTTGTTGATAAACAACGTCCGCCCAGAGCCCTGGCCGGTTGTGACGTCGACCATCACCAGGAATGGATCGGCACCGGTGCGGAACAGGTCGGAGACTCGCTCCGAACCGGAGATGTTGACCTTGCCGTTGAGTGTCGACCCATCGGTGGTCTTGAGGTTGATGCGTTGATATTTCGCTTGAAAATCTTGGTCCGACGGTTCCATCGCTACTTACCTCTTCTGGGTTCGTGCCGATCACATTAACGAATCAGGATTCTCGCGACGACGCAACCATTGGCGTGACGACTTTTGGACAGGTGCGCAGGTCACATCTTGCTGCGGCAGGGCAGTTGGACATAGCATGCCCAGGATGCGTTGTCCCCATTGTGCATCCTTGAGCGTCAACCCACCCATGTGTCTCACGTGCGGTGGCAACATCGAAACACCTACGGAGCAGGAAAGGTTGCCAGGCTTGACAAACACCGCCCACGGAGATGCCGCTGCCGACGTTTCCGTGGTGCCGATGCCTGGGCTCGAACCAACCGCCTCGAGCTCTGCGGACATCGAGGTTATCGTCGAACGGATGCCTGGCCTCATTACCAACGAGGAGGCTCTTGGGGATTTGCGCATTCCCGGCGGCGACGAAAAAGGGTCGCGGCTTTGCCCACGGTGCCGGGTTGATGCAGGAGAGGAAAAACTCTGCCCCAAGTGCGGTTACCTTGTGCCGGAGCGATGCTCGCGAGATGGTGGAGCAATGACCACGGTGGGCAACTCGCTGGTGTTGTGTCGCCAATGTGGCGTCCCGAACCCGTCTGGAACGGCCAAGTGCCTCGCCTGTGGGGGCAGGCTGTGACTTCAATTTTACATCGGTGAGCAGCTACCGTGTCAGATTGCTGGTAGAGGAACGGTTAGGCGTGTTAGCCTCGGTTGCTGAAAGGTGAGTCAACATTTGTTCGTATCGAGGACCCTTGAGTCTGAGATCGCCTGAGTGAGGATAGCATGCCATTGGTCGAGCAAGATGTGGTGATCGATGCCCCCATCGAGCGCGTTTTCGATGTTATCACCGACTATGAGTCTTATCCCGAATTTCTCCCGGAAATGCGTCACGTACAGTTGGTGTCGCGCAATGAAGAGATTGCTATTGTTTCCTTTGAGCTCGAAATCATCATGCGTGTCGGTTACACCGTGCGTATTATCGAAGATCGACCGGGCTCGGTGACGTGGACATTGCAGGATGCCAAGATGATGTCGGTCAACAACGGCGGTTGGAAGCTGCAGGCCCGCGGCAATCAAACACACGTTACCTATGGCTTGGAAATTAGACTGCGCGGGTTAATTCCAAAATCCGTCAGTACGCGTTTGATGGGAACGACGCTGCCGAACACGCTTGCCTGTTTCAAGGCACGCGCAGAAGAAATCAGCGCCGACGGCAGCCATCGCTGAGAAAGTGAGCGGGATAAAACATAGGGCTCACAACTGCCGACTTCCCGACTTCCCCGACTTCGCGGTGGCTTGCGAAAGTTGGCCAACGCACTTACGATATGGGCAAGGAGGCGGTAGGTAGGTTGGTGAGAAGGAAGAGAAGAACGGTTGTTGGGGATTGTTCGTAGGAGATTAGAGTGCTCGACGCCTTCATCATCGATGAGCTGAGACGCCGCGAACAGGAGGAGAGGGACAACTCTGAGCGGCCGCGTCTGGAATTGCCCATCGAGGGTCCCGTCGAGAACGACGACGACGAGCACGACGAGCACGACGACAAGGACGAGAAAGAGCCGTCGGAGCGGGGAGTTGTTATTATCAATCTCTAGGCTCG
>MGST01000243.1:0-406 GCA_001798605.1 Deltaproteobacteria bacterium RIFOXYA12_FULL_58_15
TACTGGTACGTGACGCTGTGCTTGGCGGCACTCGTCGTGCTGCTCGCGTTTCTTTATACGCGGGTACGGGTGTCCGACAGTTCCTGGCTTCTGAGGGGGCCGCTCTATTACGGTGTGAGCTCATTGATTCTTGTTGCCGGTGTGTTGTTTCTGCTCGTTGGCATGCGCGGCGGCTTTTTCGGGAAGTTCAACCGGCCTATCAATCCCACCAACGCCGCTGAATACGTCGACAAACCCGAGCATGTGGCCGCGGTTCTCAATACGCCATTTACGATGATTCGCACCATCGACAAGAAGTCGTTCCCCGAGGTGGAGTATTTTTCCCAGGAAGAGCTCGAAACAATTTACGACCCAGTTCGACCCAGGCGTCAGCCGTCGACTGAACGCCGTCTCAACGTCGTCATCT
>MGST01000243.1:548-1380 GCA_001798605.1 Deltaproteobacteria bacterium RIFOXYA12_FULL_58_15
CAAATCCATTGAGGCGCTGCCTTCGGTGACGGCCGGCATCCCATCGTTGATTGAGCCGTTCATTTCGTCACACCACTACAGCAACCGATTTGAATCGTTGGCGAGCCTCTTGCACGAACGTGGCTACAGGAGCGCATTTTTTCATGGAGCGCCCAATGGTTCGATGGGCTTCGGTGCCTTCGCAAAGATGGCGGGCTTCGATTCCTTCTTCGGCATGACCGAGTATGGCAACGACGCCGACTACGATGGCTATTGGGGCATCTGGGATGAGGAGTATTTTCTTTACGTGGCCGACGAGCTCAATGGGTTTGATCAGCCGTTTTTGGCGACGGTCTTCTCCCTTTCCTCCCACTCCCCGTCAATTCTGCCGGAGCGCTACGAAGGTAAATTCAGGAAGGGCAGCAAGAAGATATTGCAGTGTGTTCAGTATACGGACTACGCCATGAAACAGTTCTTTGCCAAGGCATCGCAGATGCCTTGGTACCAGGACACGTTGTTTGTGATCACTGCCGACCACACCGCCCCCCCGTACCACAAAGCGTACAAGAGCATGCACGGGCGATTTTCAGTACCGATCATGTTGTTTCGACCGGGTGACACAAAGTTGCGTGGTGTGGACGAACAGGTGGCGCAACAGATCGACATTCTCCCCACGGTCATGCGGTATCTCGGTTTTGATGGTGAGCTGTTCGCCTTTGGCAACGATCTGCTGGATCCCACAGCCGACCGCTTCGCCGTGTTTGACCGTGGCAACCAGTTGGCATTGGTCAAAGGCGACTACATTCTACTGAGCAAAGGCACTCAGATCTCCGGGTTGTATGCCTATCGTGAG
>MGST01000243.1:1554-7488 GCA_001798605.1 Deltaproteobacteria bacterium RIFOXYA12_FULL_58_15
GCTGGCGGGGAAATTGCTGGACTGTGACTCGCCATGGGGCCAGTGGAATGTTGACGGGTATGAAGATAACCTTGGTGCTTCCCTTGATGTTTGCGTTGGCAAACTGTGGCGACGAGGCAAAGTTCAGCCGTGTGGCCCATGCCATTGACGTGTCTGACAACGTCGATTTCGGCACGGGATACGTGGGTTTTGCGTCCAGCGGCAAGATCACCATTCGTGCCACCGATCAAGGCACGATTCGCGTCGTGGGTGTGAGCGCTTCGGTTGCGGACGTTGTGATTGCTTCCGTGGATACAGTGTTCGATGTGCGGGTTGGCCAGCCCACAGAGGTGCCCCTGGTTTGGACGCCCTCTCACGAAGGTGAGCTGGTCGGTGAAGTGCGAGTCTTCACTCAAATTGACGCTGGTGAGGTATGGCACGTCGCTCTCAGTGGCCGCGCAAAACCGGTGCCGAGCTGTTTTGATGGCAACGACTGCACCGACGATGGGTTCAACGTTACGACGGGCAGATGCCGTCACGATTTCCACTCAGAGCCGTGCGATGACGGGAGCAAGTGCACAGACCACGACAGGTGTCACGAGGGGGTTTGCCGGGGTGTGGGCAAGACCTGCGACGACGAGAGCATCTGCACCCGTGACACCTGTGACCCGATGATTGGATGTGTGTGGCTCGAGGATCCGAGCGTCTGCGTCGACACGGATCCATGCACGCTCAACAAGTGCAGCAAGGAAGAGGGCTGTCTATTCCCCGAAGCTCCGGATGGCACGGTGTGCGGAACAGACGTATCCTGTGCCGAGCTCGATGTCTGTCTGGGGGGAGATTGCGAAACCATCGACATCTCTGGCCACTCCGACGGACAGGCGTGTTCCGATAACGATGCTTGCACCGATGGTGATGTGTGCTTCGACGGCGAGTGTCTTCCAGGACCACAGTTGAGCTTGACGCCGGACGTCATTCGTCAGGTTGAGACATTCGGCGGCCCAGGCTCCTTTGTTGCGAGCGACGGATTTCGTTACCTGTTTGTTGACAACGACGGCACCCTGAAACTGACGAGTTTCGAGGGCGACGAGTTGGTGTATCGATCGACATTGCCGTCGAACCTGGTCAAGCCGTTGCCGCCATTGTCGCCGGTGCCCGGTGCGTTCTTGCTGGTTGCGGAGACGGGGTTGTTGAGCTCACTCGATGCAAACGATATCGATACACCGGTGTTTCTGTGGAGTACGCAGATCGTCGATCCGGTGCCTCCCACACCTGCATATACCGATTCGACAGCTCGGGTGACCCAGGCGGCATGGATGACCGGTGGGTTGGTGGTGGCCGTAGAGTTCTCCTACACCGACGGCGACATTTTGGTGCGGGAGGGTGGCGGTGTCCTGTGGTTGCCCATGTCCCCATCCACCGAGCCAGGTATCGCCGTTGTTATCTCCGATGACCGCCCGGTGGTCGACCTCGATGCGAGCGCAAATGTTGTGGCCTGGGGTACCGATGCAACTCTCGAGTGGCGTTACCTTAACACGGACGGCAGCACCGCCGAGTTTGCGTCGCGTCCGTGGCATGGTGAGGCCTTGAGCGTTTTGGGGAGGAAGGTTGCGTGGCTGGCATCCGGTGAGGTGCGCATCGACGAGGTGGATGGCGACAGCTCCTTTGTCCCATATGCCTCATACGACTTTTTCGCCCAACTGACCCCGAGCAGTGATCTGGTTCTGTGGGAGAGCACGTTGTTTGTCTTGCGCGACGAGTTGCCCCTGGGAATGTTTTCGGTCCCTGTTGTGGCTGGGGCTGCCTCACAGGTGGTGCCGTCGATCGCCGACACCATGCCTGGCAACAGGGTGGAACGCGGCGATGGGCAACTGCACGTTCATGGCGATCTCGCCTTGCCACTTCGGCGATCTCCCTCCGCCGCAGAGGGGGAGCTGGTGCGGACCACCGGTGTCGGCCACGGAGCGATTACGACGCTCGTTGCTGCAGAAGGCACCGGGTTGATTATGGCCGGTCCGACGACCCTCGCACTCTACGACACAGAGTTGCTCGTGGGCGTGGGCTGGCAGACGCGCTGGGGCTCAGGATGGCGAACGCCGCCATGGTTGATCAAAGGCGCAACGCGTTTCGCAGTCGTGCAATCCGAGTTAACCGCGAGAGCAGTGCCTTGGGGACCGGATTGCGAAGGGACGCTCGGTGAGATCATTGAGTGGGGCGCACCGGCGATGCCCACACCTCTGTGCCGACTCCAGCCAGGCGTGTCGCTGGCGACGGTGTCGGCGCGGTTGTGGGCGTTTGGCCCGGAGTCCGCAGAACCCGACGCGAGGAACCTGTTGCGCGCATGGGATTTGCGCAGTGCTGAGTCGGCGGGTGTGATGCCGACTATCGAGGGGGATTTGTTTGCCGCGGCGCAGGGGACCTTGAGCCGTACGCAATTGTCAGCCGCCACGAGCGGCATTGAGTTGGTGGCAACGAGTTTGCTCGTGAATGAGGACTTTGAGGAATCAATCCAGGTGGACGTGTTCGCCGCTTTGGCGGGAGCGCTCGAGCCCCCGAGGACTCTGGAAATCCCATGCGTGATGGTCGACTGTGCTCAACAAACAGATCCCAAGCACCTGCGGGTCGATGGTGTTTGGTTGTTGGTTGCCGTACCCCAAGAGGTCGTGCTCTATGATTTTCTAGAGGACAGCGGTCTGCCGGTCGCAACCATGGGTATCGCCAACGCCTCTGACGAAGAGATGCCAAGAGTGTTGTCTATGGTTGGCGGTCGCGCGTGGCTCGCCTGGTCCGACGACAGCGGCAGCGTCCTGCTGCGACAGGTAGAGTATGGCGACAACACTTTAGTTAATGTTGGTGAAGTGGCTCTGCCCGCAATGCCCACGGCAGCATGGGATGCGGGTAATGTGGTGGTGCTCGCCACGCCGAAGGCTACGGTTGTGGTTCGGCCGGCATGTATTCGGTGAGGATAGTGTCTACGGGCGATGTCGTCGATGTCGGCACACTCGGGCATGGGTTGTCCATAAGAGGACCCCTGTGAGCGCCCACAGGGGTGCGCTGTTGCTGGCGGAACATGCCAGGCAACCGACGACCCAGGGCAGATCGGGGATTCTGATCTTCATGAAGTGGGTGGCGGGTGCGCCGCTTTGCTCGCCGTCATCCACGTAGAGCTCGAACACCAGAGTCTCGGGTTTCTCGAGAGTTGGGATCGTGACCGTTACGTCGGCACCCGTTTGTTCGGTGAAGTCGACCGGTGAGCCGGCGACTTGAATGAATCGGTAGGTGAGGACGTCACCATCGGGGTCAAATGAATCTGCTCCGCTCAGGGCTGTTGTCGTGTTAGCGGCGGCCTCACTGCGGCCGGTGATGACCGCCACGGGTGGCCTGTTGGCGTCGCTGCACTGACCCCTATCCTGCGCACACCACCCACCTTGGGCGCATTGGGAGTCGTCGGCACAGGACAAATCACAGGAGTCATTGCGGCAGATGCCAGGGAAACAGCTCACGGCCGCGCTGTCTACGCAATTGCCGAAGCCGTCGCAGCGGTCACCAAGCAATTCGTTAAACAGGGTGCAGGTCGCGGCTCCACATACCGCCTCGGTGCCGAAGAGCTGACAGTTGCCGGTCCCGTCGCAGGCCCCGTCGCGCCCACAGCTCATAGGGTCGTCAGCGTCACAGTGGTCGCGCGGATCCTCTCCGGTTCGGATCGGCAGACAGTCGCCATCGAGGCCGTCGGTGGTGGCGGCGCTGCATCCCATGCAAGGTGCGTCGCAACTCTCGCCGCAACACACCGCGTCGACGCAGGCACCAGACTCACAGAGGTTGTCCGTGTTGCAGGGCTCGCCGACACCGCGGTGACCGACACACTCGCCACCTTCGCAGGTCGCACCAGACAAACAATCTGCCTCACCATCGCATCTTGAGGCACAGTCTGCTGCGTTGGGGAGGCACTTGGTGTATACGCCACAGTCGGTTGTGCGCCCCCTTAGACAGACGCCCGCGCCGTCCCAGACCTCCGGCAAGTACAAGATGGGTTCGCCGTCAACGAGTTTGCACGCCATTGCGGCACCGCACGAGGTGTCTCGTACCTTGGGGCTGAACCGAGCAGTGGTCACAGTCGGGTCGCACACCTCACAGGGATTGTTGGGATTGTCGACGCCGCTCTCGACGCATTCATTTTCGCCAAGACACCGGACACCATTGGGGTCGACACATGCGCCCGTGTCGCAGACGAACTCGTCGCAATGGGTGCCGCTCGAACAGGCGCGCGAAACACCGACGCAGATACTGTTCTCGTCGCAAGTGTCGTCGGCGGTGCATGGATCACCATCAGCGCAGGCCAACCCACGCCGATCCCCGTTGCTGATGCAGGAGCCGTCGATACAGCTATCGCCGGTGGTGCAGTCGTTGCCGTCATCGCAGGCACCCACGCCGATTGTCCACCCTAGGGGGGTTGCAGAATCGCAGTGTTGACAATCGTTGTCGGGATTCTTGGCACCGTTCAGCCAGCAGCTTCCGTCGACAAAACAGCAGGCGCTGCAGCACGATCTCTGCATCATGGGCTCGCGCACGCCGATCTCAGGCGTCACTTCGCCACAACCTGTGGTCACGACGGCAGCGAAAACGACGATACGACGAAAGCCTCTCATCAGCAGCAGATGCACTGTTGCGATATGACCTGTCAAGGAGACGCGGCGTTGACGGAGGACTCCAGCGCGGCTATGGAGCGGCATGTAACGATTTCATTGAGGAGGCTGGTTGTGAGGGACGCCGTCAAAGGTATCGCGCCCGAGGTACTGTGGCGCTATTTCGACATGATTTCGCAAATCCCGCGCGGCTCTGGCAACGAAGCGGCGATCCAAACGGCGTTGGAGAATCTCGCCAAGGAAAAGGGACTCGCGGCTCGACGTGATGCCGTTGGCAACTTGGTGGTTGTGATTCCTGCTACAGCAGGATGCGCGAGCTCCCCGACGGTGGTGTTGCAGGGACACACTGACATGGTGTGTGAGAAAAACAACGATTCGAATCACAACTTCGAGAAGGATCCGATAGATCTTGTTCGCAACGGTGATTGGTTAACAGCCAAGGGCACCACTCTCGGTGCTGACAATGGTGTGGCCGTTGCTGCGGCATTGGCTCTGATCGACGATCCGCCGGAGAAGCACGGAAAGCTGGAACTTCTGTTTACCGTTGACGAGGAGCGTGGACTCACCGGCGCGGGCGGTATCGAGTCGCATATGCTTACCGGCAAGATCATGCTCAACCTGGACTCCGAAGAAGAGGGATTTGTGACCATTGGTTGCGCCGGTGGTGGTGACACCCGTATCAGGGTGCGTTGTGTGAAGGGTGAGCTCCCCGCCGGCTGGGAAACGATGAAGGTGTCGATCACGGGCCTCAAGGGCGGACATTCGGGCATCGACATTCACGAGAATCGCGGCAACTCATTGCGCCTCATGGGCCGATTCCTCGATCGTGTGCGCACCGAAGCAGGCGGGTTGCGAATCTTCTCGCTCGGTGGCGGCAGCAAACGCAACGCCATTCCTCGGGAAGCTTTTTGCGAGTTGGCGGTTCCTGCAGGTGGGCGGGCCAAGGCTGAAGGAGTTCGCGGCATTGTCGCGGGTGAGCTCAAAGTCGAGTTTGGTGCCACCGATCCAAAGCTCGAAGTCTTGCTTAGAGACGTCTCAGGATCTGGCAAGCCATTCACCCAGGATACCACCGACAAGCTGGTGGCGTTGCTCCTCACGATTCCCACCGGCGTGATCGCCATGAACCGCAAGATTGTGGGGCTGGTGGACACCTCCACAAATCTCGGGGTCGTGGAAGCAAACGGAGACGTGCTCGAGTTTGTCTCGTGCTCCCGCTCATCCATCGGCAGTGCCCTTGAGGCAGTGCGCGAGTCCCTGCGCGTGCTCGGTGAGTCTGTGGGTGTGGAGGCAGTCCTCGAGGGATCCTACCCCG
>MGST01000244.1 GCA_001798605.1 Deltaproteobacteria bacterium RIFOXYA12_FULL_58_15
ATCGGACTGGTCCTTTGGCGGTGCAAACAAACGTCGGGCTGTGGAGGAGATAGCCTTGATCGCCTGACAGCCGGTGAGAATTTCAGTGGCAAGCACCGGTAGCTCTGCGTCCAATTCGGCAAAGGCTTGGCGTTCAATTGCGGTCAACCCGTCGCCGTGGGCAGCTATCAATTGGCGCAGCGGAGAGCAAACAGAAGCCAACTGCACGAGACGTTCGGCGTTGGCGCTCACAAACGAAAGAGGTTGGTTGATGTCATGGATGATGGACGCACTGATACTCCCCAAGGTCACCAATCGTTCTGTCGCCAAGAGCCGTATTTGGGTCTCTGAGCTCTCCCGCCCTAAACGATAGGCGTCGAGTGCCCACCTGAGCATTTCTTGAACCTCAGCTCGCGCCCACGGTTTGACAATGTAGCGAGCGACCAGGCCATTGTTGACCGCACGCAGGATGGGATCGAGGTCGGAGTACGCCGTAATGACCACACGCACGACCGCGGGGAACCAATCGCGAGTCGTTTCGAGAAGCTCGTTGCCTGACATGCCGGGCATTCGCTGATCGGTGATCAATACGGCGACTTCTTCGTTGGCAAGAACCTCGAGGGCTTGCTGGCCTGAGCCCACCGTCTTGACGGTGAAACGATTGCCAAACATCTCGCTGAAGACCAGGCAGTTGCCATCTTCGTCGTCGACGTACAAGATTGTCGGACCGGTTACATCAAGCATGATTCCTCAACAACTCGTTTGCAGGTAAAGGTTCGCTCGTCGTCTCCCCATCGACGGGCAGCTCCACGCGAAACATGCAGCCTTGGGCGCTGTTGCCAATCTTCAGGGTTCCCTTGTGCCGCTCGACGTACATGCGTGCCAAAGGCAAACCCAATCCGGTGCCCTTGCCGGGCACCTTGGTGGTGAAAAACGGCTCGAAGATCTTCTCTCTCAACTCGACTGGTACGCCAGGGCCGTTGTCGGCGATCTCGATGACGAGTCGACCATCGGCCGCAAAAGCCCAGAGCCGAACCTCGCCATCTGGGCCGGCGCTATGTGCGGCGTTCTCCAGGAGATTGACGAGCACCTGAATCATGAGCGGTCGAGAGCAACGAATCATGCCTTCGTATTCGATCGTCTGGCGCAACCTGACCCGCTCGAAGGCACCCGACACGGTATTGACGGCCTGACACAACAAGGCGGGAAATGCCCGTGATTCGGTTTGGAGCTCGGCCGTAGGCGCAAGGCCCAACAGCTCGCGTGATAATTCCGAGATGTGCAGGGCGTTCACCTTGATGACGGCGAGAAGACGTGCTGCAGGATGTTCTGGCGTCAAAATCTCGCGGGGCAGATACCGCTCCAAAGGCTCGATGGCATTCAATACAATGTTGGCGGGGTTGCGCATTTCGTGGGCGAGGCCCGAGCTCAACATGCCGAGGGCGGAGATCTTCTCCTTTTCGTGCAGCCGCAGGGCAAGATCGCGGATTTGCAGCTGCGATCGAATTCGCGCCATCAACTCCTCGGGTTGGAAGGGCTTGACCACAAAGTCGACGGCACCGGCCTCGAAACCGGTAAGACGCTGGCTCAGCCGCCCATATGCGGTGAGGATGATGACCGGCGCCAGGCGATTGCCATCCAGAGCCCGGAATCTGCGGGTGAGCTCGATGCCGTCCATTCTCGGCATGCCAATATCTGTCACCAGCACATCCGGACGATACTTCGCGGCCATCTCTAGGGCCGACTCACCATCCGACGCCGCAAGCACGCGATACTTTTCCCCGATCAGCGTGGTGACGCTCTGCAACAACCCGGGGTCGTCCTCCGCCACCAACACCGTAGCCGCGGCAGTGGGATCGCCGTGCGGGATCGTGATCGTCGGCGCTCCCGGGTCGAATGCCCTCTCCCCGGGTGACAACGATTGAGTGAGCTCGACGGCGGTTTGCTCATCAACTGCCGTCAAGTCAACCGGCTCGCCCACGCCGAGGGTGACGATGAACGTGCTGCCGCCACCAGGGGTGTCCACGAGGTCAACCGAGCCACCGTGGGCCTTGGCCAATGATTCCACGAGTGACAAGCCTATGCCGCTACCTCGAGATCCACCATGCAACGGTGGCACGTCACCTTGCTCAAACCTTTCAAAGACGCGTCGTTTCGCGCCGTCGGCAATGCCGATTCCGGTGTCGCTGACGGTGACCTGCACCTGATCTGTGGCGGTTTGCTCGAGACCGATGACGATGCGACCGGCGCTCGGCGTGAACTTGATAGCGTTGGCAACGAGATTGGCAAGCATGCGATCGAACGCGCCTCGATCGACGAACCCCACACAACTGTCGAGACCCACGTAGGACAGCTCGATGCCGTGCAAGGCAGCAGCAGGCGTCCAGGTGGACACGGAAGCATTTATGACGTGGGCGAGATCGCAGCGCAGCGGCCGCAGCCGCAGTTTGTTCTCCTGGCCAGCAGCAAGCAGGAGCAATCCATCGACGAGGTCCAGCATGCTGCGAACACAGTGGTTGATATCGTCCAGTCGTCTCTGGGTCGGTCCATCCAAGTTTGTTCCTACCCGTCGCTCGACTTCTTTGGCAGCCAAGGTAATCAACGACAACGGTGTACGTATTTCATGGTTGATGTTTGCAAAGATTTTGTCGCGCACCTCTTGGGCCTCGCGCAGTTGGTCGAGCGCCTCCTGAAGCTCGGTCGTGCGCCTCTCCACCATGCCTTCGAGATTGTTGCGGTAATCGACGACGGCGTGAAAAGTGAGAGCGTTGTCGATGGCCATGTAGACCGTGGGCACCACAACCTCGAGAAATGAATGGACCTCTGCCATGTCAGCGCCGACTTGCGGCCAAAGACTCAATCGCCCGATCTCGACTCCCCGCAAGGTCAACGGCAACAAGATTGCATGCGTGCCCTGCGGCACGTCACCATGTTCGGCCACCCGCAGCAGCTCTTGACCCTCCATGTTTCTCTGCAGATCGATCCGCGCTGATGCGAATCCCCCGACACGAACCAAAGCCCCGACGATCGCTTCGAGGGTTCGCTCGAGATTCAGCCCTCCGTGAATGACTTGGCTGATGCTGTGTGCAGTCTTCAACTGCGTGGCTTGGCGATCGAGAGTGATGCGTGCTTCATCGAGCTCGTTGTATCGGCGAACGAGCGCCTCATTGGCATCTTTGAGCTCACGGGCAGCCCGACGAGCGGCAAACGGCCATGAGAAGGTCTTCCAGGTCCACGCGAGGGCTCCTCCCCCAGAGGGATAGGTGATGTCATAAATTGCCCCACTTTCGAGCAATCGCATCTCGACCTTGGCAGAGGGGAGCGCCAACACCCTGGGCACGGCGGCCAGTGTGCCCTTGGTGACATGAAAGAACTCAGGAACCATGGAATGCCCGCCGTCGAGGCGCAAGGTTACCCTCAGCTTGTTGGCACCCAAATCCTGTATTTCGGGCAAAATGCAGGTGAAGAGCTGGTTACCCGCCCCCTTCGCCCCTCGCTGATGAATCCAATGGTAGATCTCTTTGGCGGTGAACAACAGCCGACCGACAACCGCCAAAGGACGGTAGATGGGTGAAGAAACCAACTGGTGGCCGTGGGCCTCGAAGTCGTTGGTTGTCCAGATTCGTGCCGCATTGCTCATGATCTTCCGATAGGTTTCCCAATCGATGCGCTCGTGTTTGTTACGCAGGCGTACCAAGGAATCGGGAATTCCTCCGATCAGCTCTTGGGAGGATCGGCCTTCGTTTTCAAACGCCTGTGCGAGGAAATCCACGGCACGGCACGAGACTTCTTTCACCTACCGACCCCATCTCATGATGATGCTGGACGCCGTGAATCCAAGACCGCCCGCAAACCCCGCAACAACATCGCCAGGCCGCAGAAGCCCTTCCTTTTCCGCCGTGGCCAAGACGAGTGGAATATTGCAGGTGTTCATGTGGCCGGCCCATTTGAAGGTGTCAACGCTGCGCGCCTGTGACAGGCCGACATACTCTCGCGTCAGCGGTCCAAACCACACCGTCGCCTGGTGCGCAGCGTAGAAATCCACATCGTCGAGGGTCATGTGTGCGCTCTCGAGGGCCTCCCCCACCATCTTGCGCGCGAAATCGGCTGCTTGAAGGATGAGCAGAGGCGAGCGCTGCTTGTCGTGCGAATGCCATGATATCCTGCCCTCGTCAAACCACCGCCGCCCGGGAACGGTCGAGACAACCGCATCGTGCAGGCTGCCGTCGACGTAGTAGGAACGGCCCAGGATGCCGCGTTCCGACCGCACGGGTCCGACGACGACAGCTGTGGCCCCCTCCCCAAACCATGCCGAGCATGGATGTTGTGGGTCGAGCAACTCGGTGGAGTTGGATTGGACCAACAATGCATGTCCAACCTGCCCCGCGCGAATCATCCCTTCGGCCAACCACAGCTGCGAAAGAAATGAGTTGCACGCAGCCTCAATGGAAACGCTGAGGCATTTTGAGCTCAACCCCATCTTGTTTTGCACGGCGCACGCGTTTGGGGCGGTGAGGTAATCGGGTGTCGCACTGTAGGTGAGCAACAAACCCACCTCTGACTTTTTGACGCCGGCTTTGTCCAAAGCATCCTTGCCCGCCAATGTCTCCATGTCCGACGCAAACATTCCCGCAGGTTTCACTCGTCGCTCCACCGCTCCGTAGAACGGGTCCCTGCGAGCTTCGGCCATGGCGGCGAGACTCAACCTTTCTCCTTCGGTTCGCGGCTCTGGGGGCTTCTTGTCTGAGGGAAGAATCTCGGCGTTCTTCTGTCGCCACTGGTTCACGAGGCTCTCAGGCCACCAATCATTGGTGCGTACCTCGTCGGGCAAGTAGACTCCTATGCCCAAGATGCCAACGTTGGTGGTGGAAGTCATGTTCGGCTCCTGTGTCGGTTCAGTTCAAATTTCTTGTTTGCGTTTGATTGATTGAGATGGGGTTCACCATCTTGCCCGAAACATGGGTCTCGATGGTTTCGAAACGACGATTGGTGGGGATGCGAACCGCCGGATCGAAACGCACATCGAGGACCAGGGGTTTGTTTACGCCCTTGCTTGCTCGATGTGCGGCAACGCCGGTGAGAATGTCACCGGGGTGCTCGATGGTGAGGCTGTCGGCACCGCTTGCGCGTGCGAGACCCCCGACACACAGAGGGGCGGTGGAATAGTCGGGCGTGCGGCCGTAAACCGCACCGTTTCCGAGTTGGACCATGCCGAGGGCCCCGTTGTTGAGGACCACGACAATGATCGGCAACCCGCTCTTTGCTGCGGTTGAGAGCTCTGCCGCCGCCATGTGAAAACCCCCATCACCACATATGGAGACCACCGTACGCTGGGGATGGCCGATTTGTGCACCCACGGCGAGGCCGATACTTGTGCCCATCGATCCCAAACCCAACATGCACACGAAGGCATCCGGGTGATCGATGGTGAGGTAGTGGGTGGCAAAGAACAGGTTGATGCCGCTGTCGCCGGTGTAGATGGTGTCGTGGGGTAACACTTGCTGCAACTCCCACAGGGCTCTCGGCGCGGAGATGGGTGCACCTTCGTGGATGGCACTGGCATTGCGATCGAATGTGATACCCCCTGACTTTCGCACAGGGGCTTGGGGCAGGTGCTTGAGCAGCTCCCCAAAGACGAGCGCCGCCGGTGCTGGAACACCAATGTCCGTTGGGTAAACCCGACCGATGCGAGTGGCATCAATGTCGACGTGGACGAAGCTGCGCCGTGCCGCCAAGTGTTCACTCCAGCCATCGGTGGCTACTTCGTTTAGACTGGTGCCGACGACCAACAACACATCGACCCCGGCCGCCAGGTGTTTGCGCGCAGAGTCGTGCCCACCCATGCCAAAGACGCCAAGGCTCAAGGGGTGACTTTCCGGAAAAACTCCTTTGGCTTTGGGAGTGGTCATCACCGGACACTGCAACCGCTCCGCAATCTGGCGCAGCAATTGTGGCCCCTTCCCCCAACGCACACCCGAACCGACAAAAATTGTTTTCGTGTCACTGCTTTGCAGGGCTTTGACAACATGGTCGAGCCCTTGCGGGATGCCGCATGTCTCTGGGACCTCCAAGCCAACGGTCGGCCGCACAATGGGTGTCCCCAACACGTTGAGAGGAAGACTCACCAGAACCGGCCCGCGCTTGCCGGAGGTGGCGACGCTCATGGCCCGCCGGAGCATGGCAGATGCGGCGTTGGCCTCAGGGATCTCAAAGGCGAGCTTGGTCACGTGTGAGGCCATGCCCACGATGTTGACCGCGTAGACGCTGCCCTCCTGGATGGCCCCGCGTCCGAAACCGGCGCGTGCGGCTTCACCGGCGAGCAATAGGACGGGCAGGCCGTCGACGTAGGCAGAGCCGAGACCGTTGAACGTGTTGAGAACGCCCGGCCCCGATGTGACCAATACCACACCTAGCTTACCCGTCGTTTGCGCGTAGCCTGCCGCGGCGAACACCGCGTGTCCTTCGTGGCGGGTGATGACGACCTGGATTTCGGGTCGGTCGATGAGAGCGTCATACAAGGGAGCAATTGCGCCACCCGGTACGCCGAAAACCACCTCCACGCCCGTCTCGACCAAGACGTCAACCAAGACATCCGCGGTGCGACTCTTGGTGTCCCGGTTGCGGCGTTTGGGTTTGTGGGCCTTGGAGCCCTCTCCAACCGGTGAACCTGGCATGTTGGGCAAGTCTGACGGTGTTCTGTCTACTTCCAACATCCCAAGGCTCCCCTCAGACGATTGTTTGTGCGGTGAGAATTGACGACTCTTGCTCGTCTATTTGTAAGATCGCGAGGAGCCGTGCGATGCCGATGGGTTTGTCCACACACTGCGCGGCACCAGCAGCCAAGGCCTGGTGCTCCATCTCGACTGTGAGGTGGGCACTGGTGATGACGACCGGCACCGAGCGCGTCGCTTCGAGAGCTTTGAGCCTGCGACACACCTCGATGCCGTCGAGACCGGGCATGATGACGTCGAGCAGGACGGCATGGGGATTAAAGAAGCCGAACTGCACCAAAGCATCGATTCCTCGACTCACCAGCAACAACTCCACTCGGTGCGCGTAGGGCTTGAGGAGCCTCTCGATGGAGCGCAGCTCGAACTCGCTGTCGTCGACCACCAACAAGCGGCGCATGCCCACCTTGCTCAAATCCTTGGGCACCATCATGTTGTGTTGGCGCAGAAACGTCAGCAAATCGCCGGCCCGAATGCGCAGATGGCCACCCGGTGTGCGATAGGCGCGAAGTCTTTCCGCCTTCACCCACTTGTTCACTGAGCTGGGATCAACCTGCAACAGCAGCCCGACCTCGTGGGAGGTAAGCAGGCTGTCTTCATCAATTGTCGAGCTCGTCGTCTTCGCCATGGTCAGAAAT
>MGST01000245.1 GCA_001798605.1 Deltaproteobacteria bacterium RIFOXYA12_FULL_58_15
ATGGAACTCGCTTTGTTGCGCACCCAATGTCGAGGGCAGCCCGAGCTGATGGAGCGATTGCAGATTGCAGGTCGAAAAATCAACGCTATCGATGGCCGTCGTGCTGCGAATCGTCTGCGCGCGGCGGGCAACGCCGGCCTTGCTCACCTAGGTCGAAACAGTTTGTAACCTCACGCCAGTTCGCTTGCGCTGCTCCGGTCGATCCCATTTGGGTTTTCGCTGCACGGTGGGCACCAACGGTGCCCACCTTAGCATCTCGGTCCCAAATGGGATCGACCTGCGCATGCCGCGAACTGGCTTCGGTGTCTCCCAGATTCTGGACGCCAGGACGTCACTCGACGAGCACAGATCGAGCGATGCGTTGCCGACACGGTCGTATCGGCAACCGCATCAGCTCAGAGAAACCCGATGAGCTGGCGTCTTTGCTTTTTGCCTGACAGATCCGCCGGGACGGCGACGGGCAACGCCGGCTTGCTCACCTAGGTCGAAACAGTTTGTAACCTCACGCCAGTTCGCTTGCGCTGCTAGGGTCGATCCCATTTGGGTTTTCGCTGCACGGTGGGCACCAACGGTGCCCACCTTAGCATCTCGGTCCCAAATGGGATCGACTTGCGCATGCCGCGAACCGTCTGCGGTTTGTCACCGTTCGATCAAAACATGCTTTCGACGTCGGTCTGGGAAAAATCCCTGCCCTTGTATAACAAGGGCAGCCCCCGTTCTTTGGCCAACGCGTAGGAGAAGCAGTCTCCGAAATTCAGTTGTGCCGGGTGGCGCCCCTTGCCAAATCGGTGAAAGGCTGCCCGTGCAATTCGCAATTGGTTGGCATTGAAGGGAACTATTTCGATCTCCTGTTCAGAGATGAGAAGATCGAGCTTCTGCCCGCCGAGATCTCCGTATCGAGATTCCAGTACCAGACTGCACTCCAACACGGTTGCGGTTGACATGCACGCTTGCGGTGCGTCGGCCACGGCAATCTCAAACAGCTCTGCGTCGGCCTCGTTGTTGAGGAGCGCAACAATCGCTGACGTATCGATGACCATCAGCTGGGCAACCCCAATTCGTCGTATCCAATGACCTCCTCGGCACCCCGATGGTCGAGGATTGGCAAATTCTTCATGCTTTGTCGCAGTGCCCGCAGCTTTTCTCTTCGACAGGAGCTCATCTTGCGATGTCGATAGCGCGCCACCCGTTCCCGAAGAGCGACCACGATGGCCTCTGTCAAGGTTTCGCCGGTATGCTGCGATAGCTCCCGCGCCAGCCGGTCCGCCTCAGGGGATTTGATGCTCAATGCCATACATACAGCATAATAGAAATATATACTAATGTAAATACCACGGCAAATCGATTTCCTCAGCCTTCGCCTCCATGCCTACAGGTTTCGCGCATGTCTCGGCACGTCTCGGGTATCACTGGTTTCTGCCGGCTGCCATGTGCTGTAGGATACGCCAACCAACGCAGGGGGTAGTGGATGATGGTGATCCGTCCAGTCGCGGCAGTGTTTGCAATGATCTGTGTCATGGCTGCCGCGCCGAGCTCGGCCGAGTCGCAACCGATGACAAGCGACGCCGCCACCGAAGCTGGCCCTGCTGCTGGATCTGAGGTGAAGGGTGAGGACGCCGACCTGATGGAACGCATCAATTATGTTCAAAGAGTGCTCAACGAAGGAGAGACCTATGCCAATGGTTGGTATTGGGGCTGGATCGGACTCTACTCCGCGTTTGTGGTTGGTTCCGGTGTGCTCGCTGGTGCCGGCTGGGACGACGATGCGGATCGGGTGAATAACATAGTTTCCGCTGCCAAATCGATGTTGGCGTTGACGACTCAGTTCATCTTTCCATTGGTTTCTGCGACTGCACCCAATGAGCTCGAGGCCGTGCCCGCCGATACCGACGAACAACGTCAATTCAAGCTCACCGAGGCACAGCGGTTGCTTGGAGACAGCCGGCAGGACGTCATCAAAAAGCGGGCATTACTCAATCACATCATTGGTTTTGCCAGCAATGCCATCGGCAGTGTGGTTATCTATTTCTACCTCGACAGTCGCGACGAAGGCTCCAGCGCTTACAAAGACCGATTGAAAACGTCTTTGGTCAGTTTCGCTGTAGGTTTTGCCATCATTGAAGCCAAGATTTGGACCACGCCAACACGGATCCATGACGACTACGCAAAGTATGAAGTTGACTACGGCAACGTCGAGGTGAGTGGTGTCGAATGGTACCTATTGCCTGGGCCTGCTGGCGTCGTTGCCGGTTGCACGTTCTAAGGAATCACGACCCACGGTGCTCGGTGACGTGACTATGCTGGGGCGGCAGTGGGGTCCGTCTCTGCCGGCGTCGGCTCGTCGGCAGGCGCATCGCGAAGGAACTCGCCTGTGACGGTATCCACACGGGCAAAAAAATCCTCGATAGGCGTCTCGGCGATGATCTTGAGCAAGAGGATCTCAGCTTCGTTGCACCAGGGCCGGTGTTCACCCACGGGCAAGTCGCGAGGAATGACCATCTGTGACAGGAACACAAAGTTGAACATCTGCTTCAAATAAATGCGCAGCTTGTGGGATTCCTCTGGGGACAGTCCGACGATGCGATGCGGGACTACCCTTTCTTTTGCCGAGAAGCCCTTGGGCTGCACTGGGGGGAGTGGCTCTGATTGAATGAGGTCACTGGTTCCGAGTCGAGTGAAATTGTCGATGATCACTTCGCCGTGCTTGGTCAAACCTTCGAGCCGTGAAGCGAGGTTCACCACCCGGCCGCAGACCGTGTAGTCCATGCGCCTGCGTGAGCCGATGTTGCCCACGATGGCCCGTCCGGTGGCCATTGCGAAACCGAACTCGCAAGCCTCGACGGCCAGGCGCTCGCCATTCGCGGTCCTGATCATGAGGAAGCGATTGAGCACCCGTGAGGCGGCCTTCATATAGGTCAGCGCCAACACGGCGCGGCGCTTGTTGCCCTCTTCCCCCTCGTTGTCGGCCCGTTCGAAGACAGCCATGATCGCGTCGCCCATGGTTTTGTCGACGACGCCGCCCCAGTGGGCGATGCATTCGATGAACAAGTGGAAATAGGTGTTGACGATGTGAACGACTTCATCGGCGGTGCGGCGATTGGACATGGCCGTGTAGCCACGCATATCTCCGAAGATCACGGCTAAGTCTCGCTCGCGACCACCAGGTTTGGTGAGCGACTCATCCTGCACCAACCGTTCGATGACCATCTTGTCGACGTAGTGGAAGAACAGCTCCGAACGTTTCAACATGCGATTGAGGGCTGCGGACAACTCTCCGATCTCGTCGTTGCGCTCGACTGGCACCCGTTGCGTGAAGTCACCCTTGGCGATCTGCGACAAGGCAACTCGCATGAGCTTGAGGGGGCGCACCTCCCGTCGCACCAAGAGCAGGGCAAATATGCACATCACCGCCGCAATTCCCCCCGCGAAGATCATGGCGCGGGTTGTCGCGCGCCGCAGAGCGAGCTCGAGAGGAGTGCGGGACATCGTTACGACAAATGTTCCCAGGACATCGGGTCCGTAGCGCACCTGCGAGTGGAAGACGTAGGCATGCTTGTCGGCGGTCATGTAGATGGGGTCCGCGTCCGGTCCGAGAATATCCGTGGAAAGATAAGTCTTGGTGTCGAGTTCGGACTGAACCAGGGAGGCAATGATCACGCCCTCGTTGTTGGCCAATTGGGCGTTGAGGACGTCGGTGTTCTTGGCGACGGCCAGCAGGTTGAACTGCAGCTTTGCACGCACGCGCTCGGGGTCGGAGGGGTAGGTGAGCATGAATGGGGCATTGGTGCTGGCAAAGCTTTCCACAGTTGCCGCGCCGTTCTTCTTGATTTCGCGAATGATCGACGAACGCAAGACGGTGAGTACCGATGCGAAGACCCCCGCTGCTGTGAGCATTGTTGTCAACAGCAAGAAGGCGGGGTATTTGCGCGCCATCTTCATGGGCCGCAATCATAACAAACAACCTGCGGAATCCCTCGGAGGTTTTTTGCTGATTTCAACCAGAATCTGGGTTGTCACGTATGTCCCGGGGACTCTGTTCTGCCGGTGGCTCTGTCTGGGTGGTCTGGAGGTGGGCGAAATCGGCGGCGCGGATTCTTGAACACGGAGGTCGCATCCCTGATACTTCCACGGAGCGTGACTGCAGTTGGGTTCTGCTGGCCAAACGGACCCCTGTCTCGTCGTTGGCCAATTGAAGAGGAGTGAGCATGAAGTGGGTGCACGGTGTTCTCCTTGCTGTCGTCGGGTTGGGCATTGCTGCTCGTGCCGATGCCACCACCATCATTGCACTGCCGGAGGCCGAGCTGGTTCGGGAGTCGGACGCCATCGTTGTGGGGACGGTGATTCAAACCAATACCGTCATTCATGAAAACGGGGTCATTGCTACCCAAGCTCACGTTCAAGTGCATCAGGCCTTGCGCGGGCCAAAAGCCAACCAAGTAGTGATCGTCGAGGTACCCGGTGGCCACCTGCCAAACGGTCTGGCGGCGCACACCGCAGGCTCACCGGAGATGGTCGGCGGTGACATGATCTTTGGTTTCCTCGAGCGTGCTGGGACAGTCTTTCGCCCCATCGGGCTTTCTTTCGGTCTGTTAAGGGTACGCCAAGCCAAGGATGGGATTTTTCGAGTGTTCCGCGAAGCGCAGGGCTTGGCGATGGTTGACCCGACCGGCACCCTCGTTCGCCACCAAACCGTTGAGCTCCGGGACGTTCCTCTGACAACGTTCATTGCTCGCATCAGGCAACACATGGACGGCATTGGTGTGAGCCTGCCGGACCCAGGGACGGTGAAGCCATGAGAGTTAGGCTCATACTATTGATGAGCTGCCTGTCGGGGTCGGTGCAGGCTGCCATTGACAACTCCGTCCTCGATTGCGGCGCGAGCGGGGTCACCTATTTTCCCCGCGGCGATCACTGGCCAGCCCAATGGGACGCGGTGGGCATTCTTCCTGTTCTTTTCCGCCAGCAACGGGATGGCGCGCCGTCAATCTCTAACAATGCCGATCTCGATGCGGTGTCGACCGCCTTTATCACATGGATGAACCATCGCTGTGCGGGCAATCTCAGTCCCGACATCCTCGTCGAGGACTCATACAACGACTATGAGAATCGGGATCGGGGTGACGTCTGGTCATGCGCGACGGGAGGTGCTTGCAACGAAGAGTGTACTGGCGGCTGCAAATTGGACGACGCTCAAAGCATCATCTACTTTGTCACGCAGAATTGGGAAGGAATCGCGGACTCCAAGACCGTGGCCCTGACCACAACCCTGTCGATTCCAGACACCGGCTTCACCGTCGACGCCGACATGGAATTCAATGCCGAGAACTTTGGATGGCGCGTCGGTGCCAGCGGCTGCACAGCGGGGGCTGCCAACTGTTTCGACATCGAGAGTGTGGCTCTGCACGAGGCCGGTCACTTCATTGGTTTCAACCATGTGATGTGTACCGATGCGGTGATGTTTCCCGAGGGGTCGGGAACCAACGTGCGCACCGCGCTAAGTGAGCACGAGCGCGCCGGACTGTGCGCTGTCTATCCGCCTAGAGACGCATCCTTGACCGATCCCAATGATCGCGACACCGGTGAGCAGTGTGCCGCCACCAGTCAGTGCCCCGCGGGGCACACCTGTATCAAGCCGACCGGTTACTCGGCGGACTCGATGTGGGGTTGGTGCGCGGCCACCTGTTCGACCACATCCCAGTGTCCCACCGCGTTTATTTGCGCAACCAGCAGCGCTGGCGAGCGATTTTGCAGGCCGGGTCCACACATGACGGGGGGCGGTGACGACAATGGCGATGGCGTCAGTGACGTGGTTGATCCGAGCACCGGTGAATCTCGTGATTTGTGTGCGCCCTGTTCAGAGGGCTCGCAATGTGCGAGCGGCATTTGTGTGCGAGACGACAGCGGCGATGGCCTGTGCTCGCGGACCTGTTTTACGGAGCTTCTGTCCAACGGTGAAGTGGGAGCGAGTGCCCCGTGCCCGTCGGGAATGGACTGTGTTGTGGCCGATGATGGTTGGAGCGTTTGTTGGCCACCGGATCCGGCGCTGTGTGGCTCGTCGGAGTATCGCGGCATGCTCAATGAGCCCTGTTATAATGAGAATACCTCCACCCAGCCCGACGACGACTGGTTTCGCTCGTGCGGCCCCGGCCTCATCTGTTTTGTGTTTAAGGCGCGTTGCGAGGGGCAAGCGGGCAACTGCGTGCAGTACTGCAATCAGACCGATTCCCCCTGCCGAGACGACAACATGACATGCTGCAATCGTGTCGACGACTACGGCGCTTGTGTGGGCGTCGATTCGCAGGCGGTGCACGGCGGTTGTTTTGACATTCGCCGAATTGGAGAATCCTGCGTGCAGCCTGAACAATCGGTGTGCGAGGATGGTGCCGGTTGCTTCTTCTTTGAGGCGTCGTCCTTGGCGAAGTGCTACGAGATGTGCGGCAGCTGTTCCGCCGGTGATACCTGCGTGAATTTTAGTGATAACTGTTCCAATACTTTCAGCGTCTGCTGCGGGAGCGATGATTGGGAGAGCGCCCAGGCGTGTTTGCCATCCGAAGATCCTACCATGTACGACGTCGGAGTTGCCTGCCGTGTCAACGACGATTGTGATTCCGGGAAATGCCTGGAGATTGACGATGACGCAGCCTGTTCCCGGTGGTGCGATCCTGTCACGGCGGTCGGCTGCCCCGGTAACATCGACGTCAACGGTGACGGCGCAACCGACGGTGGATTCGCCTGCCGCACCATCGACGGCGAAGGTTGGTGTTGGCCACGGCGCGGTCCCGTGGATCCACCTGGCCTAGAGGAAGTGGAGTCCAGCGGTTGTTGCTCCGCGGTAGCTGCCAAACCTGGGGATTGGTTCTTGAATGCTCTCCTGTTCCTGCCAGCCCTGATAAGGCGCAGGCACCGCCGACGGTGTGCGAACAGTCGGTGATGAACAGCCTTTTTAGGTGTGCTTGGCAATCAAACGGGCGAGGCCGGGTACGGCTGCTGCGGTGTGCTTGATGCCGGTAGGGCGTAGCTTTTCGTAGGCCTTCTTTAGAGTATTATGGCTGCTGCGTGCCGCCCGTGAGTCGGTGACGCCGAGAAGGGCGTTGGCGATCTCGTTGTCTCTCCTTTTGAAGTACGGCTCGATGGCCGCACCGCCTTGGCTCAGGAATTCTGCGTAGAACGGCTCGAGCTTGTCGACGAAATCGTCGAGCATGTGTTCCACGGCGTCGGGGATGATTCCCGGTTTGATCTTCTTGACGATGGCGTAGCCACCTTTGACGGCGAGGCCTGTGAGTCCACTCTTGGCGGAGACTTCGTCGTCGATCAAACGCACGCAATCTGAAACAACCAGTGGTCGTCGACCTTCTGCGAGAATGATGTCTTTTAGCGTTGCCATCGTGTGCTCATACCGCAATTCGGTGTTTCTCTCCAGCGGTCGATCTGTCTGATTTTGACGGCAACATTGCCCGCGTTGCCTGAGGAGGTGAAACGGGCTATTGAGATCGGGATGCTCACTTTTGCGCAATTGGTGGACAATCCCGCAAGTATCAAGGCCCTCGGTGCCAATACCTTTCTCGTCGGCGCTTCTGATCTCAAAGAAGTGTTGGTGCGTTCCCCAAGCGCCAGAGGACGCGATGGCACCATGATATTCCAACACGAGACGATTCGCATGATGAGGGCGGAGCGGGCTGAGCAACTCGACAAGCTTCGTCAACAGATCGCCGATGAGTCGGTGGTGCTGCCCATCATTCAACGCGAGGAGAGCATGTGGGAGTACGTGACTGTCGGTCGAGCCTCCACCGCCGACATCGTCATCGACGACCCAGCCATCTCCAACGTTCACGCCCATTTCGAGATCGATTTATCTGACAATTCGGTATCGGTTCAGGACGTCGGCAGCTCCAACGGCACCCATATCAATCGCAACCGGCTGCAGCCGCACACTCCAGCTTTGCTGCACTCAGGCGATTGCGTTCGTTTTGGTCAGTCGATCTTTTATTTTGTCCAGAGCAGCACATTGAAGGAGCTGGTAGGTGGCGGCGGCCGTTGACCATCACCCGAGTCGCCCTGGTTCCTATGAACGCACAAATTGCCTTGAGTTTGTTGAATAATTCTCCAGACAAAGGTTACCCGGTTCTGTTTGCCGCAGAATCTCGATTTCCCCTGCACCTACAGGCACCTACAAAATACCACAGTCGATCACGATTGCCCCCGCAAAGCCCCTTGTGCTAAGAAAACCCGTCAATTTTGGCGGAGCCCTGCCCAGGCAACGAAATCGCGACGCCCAGGGCAGGCTCATTGGTGAGGAGCAACGAGAAAGTGCGCAACGCATCAGTTCTCTTTGTTTTGATTTTTCTGGCATCCCCGGGGGCGAACGCTTCCCCGCCCGAGTACTTCGATGATCCGTTCGGAGATTCGGATTTCAAAGACGCGCCGCTGATCCTCGACATCGCTCACCCCACCAAGGGGCGTGGACAGCTGTCGTTGTTGTTCGCCTCCAGCATCATCGACAAGTACACCAATCACATGGGTGGCTTGTTGGAGTTTGACTATTCATTCACGGACACCCTTGGTGCTGCGATTGCAGTAGGGTTGATGCACGGCCAGCTGACCAACATTGTCACCGACGAAGGCGGCATCATCGGCAACATCATGCAGAAATGCATGGACCCCTCGGCCAACGCATGCGGCGGTGGTCTGTTTCCGACCGCAGACAACAGGGTTCCCGACTACAAGCAGATCACGGGGGTGATCGATGCCTTGGCTGTTTGGGCACCTCTCTATGGCAAGATCAATGTTGTCTCCGAGATCGACGTCAACCTGCAAGCCTTCATTGTCGCCGGTGCCGGCGTGCACGGTCGCCGCGAGGTGGTGGCGTCAACGTCTGGCTCACCGCGCAGCGTGTCCGACTACACCTTGACGGGCGATGGTTTCGGTGACGGTGGTTTCCTCGATGACATGAAAGTCCACGGCACCGTCGGTGTTGGGATGCAGGTCTTCATTCTTGACTGGCTGTCATTACGCGCCGAGGCGCGAGGCCTTCTTTACTTAGATGAGTTCGATTTTGGCGAAGGCAATGAGACCTACTTGTCTCAGTTTTGGTTCTTCCAATCGGGCCTTGGATTCATTCTCTTCTAGGCGACCATGAAAATGCAAATGCGTAAGCTCACCCAGCTGTTGTTACCGACGATGGTCACTTTCGCGAGCGCACCGGTGTGGGCGCAGAGTGATGTGGAAGCCGCTCTCAAGGCGGTAGAAGAGGCGGAGGCGGTGTCAGCCCCCGCTCCAGTGCAACCGGTCGAACCGGCCGCGGAGCCACAGGAGGTCGCAGAGGAAGCCGACGAGTCGATTTATGTGGTACAGCGCCGTGTCTTCTCCAAGAGTGGTAAGTTTGAAGTCACGCCGATCTTCTACACGTCACTCAACAACAAATTCGTCGGTCATCTGGGACTCGCGGTCGCTGCCGCCTACCACCTGCGCGAGAACTTCGCCATCGAGGTGCAGAGCAGCATCCCGCTGGCGATGTACCAGTTCTATTCAGCGTTGGTTTTCGAGGTATACGACCACGTCGAGCCACCATTGACTCCCCAGGATGTCGACCTCAAGCAGATGGACTATTTCGGCGCCTTGAGCGCACAGTTCTCTGCCCTCTACGGCAAGATGGAGTTCTACGGCATCCTCATTGATTACGATCTCTATGCGACCGCAGGTTTTGGCCTGGTCTCGACCCTCGAAACCTGTTCCCCGCCGGATACGGATGACACAACGGCGTGTGGCGAAAACCTCGGCTTTGGCAAAGGTTTGCAATCTCCGGAAGCGGGAGACAGGTTCAAGCTCAGTGGAAACCTGGGTGCCGGCATGCGTTTCTTCTTCAGCGACCACTTGGGTGTGCGCGTGGAGCTGCGCGACGTCGTGTACTCCGATAAGGCGGTGAGTACCGACACGACGACCGACATTCGTAACAACGTCCTGTTCTTCGCTGGATTGACAATCCTCTTGTAGGTGGAACTGATGACACGCATTGCAACGTTTTTTGCTTTCACCCTCGCCTTCAGTGCAACTGCGGCCAACGCCCAGAGTATTGATGAGGCGCTGCGGTTGTACAAGGCGAAGGATTATGAAGAGGCGGCGTTCGCCTTCTACGACGTTATGTCGCGGGACGCCAACCAAGAGAAGCGCGACCAGGCCGAGATCTATTTGGCTGAGACGCTCTACAAACTCGATCTCCACATTCCGGCGCTCTATTACTATACCGATCTGTTCAAGGTTGGTCGTGGCCGTTACTACCTGAACGCCGTGGAGGGGCTGCTCAATGTGCAGCGCTCCCTACACGATCCTTTGTGGGTGCCGGCGCTCATCAACGAACGCCTCGACCCAGAGGGATTTGGGCACCTCGACCCCGAGAAGATCGCTCAGATCAACTATCTCGTCGGCGAGCTGTCGTTCCGCCAACACAAAGACCAGGACGCCCGGGCATTCCTCGAGTACGTGCCGCCCGAGAGTCCCTTGCATCCCAAAGCTCGATACCTGCTGGGGCTCCTCGACATTCGTGCCAACGATCCCGAATCCGCTGAGGGTCACTTCAATGCCGTGCTTGAGCTCATCGAAGAGGATGATTCCGACGAAGAAAAATTGAGGGTCCGCAATCTGGCTCTGCTCGCCGCGGGGCGTAACGTTTTTGGTCTGGGCCGATTTGACGAGGCCTCCAAATTTTTCAGCAGTGTGCCACGATTCTCCGAGCAGTGGTTCAAGGCGATGTACGAGAACGCCTGGTCATACTTCCGCAAAGAGGAATACGGCCAAGCCCTGGGTGAGCTTCAGAGTGTGACCGCTCCCTATTTCGGCAAGCGCTTCATCCCCGAGGCCTACGTCATTCGTGGCACCACCTATTTTGTCAATTGCCAGTGGGATCGTGTGCGTCGTACCGTTGACCGTTACAAGACGACCTATGAGCCCATGCTTGCGTCGATGAAGTCCTACCTGGGTGAAGCGCATGAGCCCGCCGAGTATTATCGTGACGTCGTTGCCGGTGGCAACGGCAACTTCTCTATCGAGGTAGCACGAGAGGTGCGTCGGTCTCGCCGTTTCAAGGATTATCACTTCATGCTGCAACACATGTCGTGGGAGCGCGCGCAAGTTGACACCGTCGGCGTGTGGAAGGGGAGCCGCCTTGCCGAGGACATCGCGTTGGTGCTCGACCAACACCGTGATGGCACCGAGCACGTGGCTGGTACCTGGGCCAAGGGGCGCATCAGCGAGCGGTTCGCGCAATTGCAGCACTATGAGAACCAAATGAACATCCTCGACTTTGAGGTTGCCGATGCCGAACGCCGTTGGCTCGAGCAGGGACAAGAGATTCTCAAGGGGCGTCGCGCCCGCTTGCCGCGGCCCAAGATCCCCAATGATCAGTGGCAGCACTGGAGCTTCGACCGAGAGTACTGGAAGGACGAGCTCGGATTCATTCAACACTCACTTCGCAGTGAGTGTTTCTGAGAACCTCGCACAAAGCATTTCGGGACCCGGGCTGAGACTTTCAAGGCGGATTGAACATGACAAAACAAATAGTACTCGCCATCGCGATGGCTCTCTCATTTGGCGCGACCACTTTGGTCGCTATCCCCAGTGTCATCGCCAAGAAGAAGCAGGACAAGGGCAAAGCCCAAAAGGCCAAGCGTGCCAATAAGTCAAAACAGGAAGCAGCTGCAGTGGCCGAAGATGCAGCTGCCGCCGCCGAGAAGGCCGAAGAGCGGACCTCGCCTGCGCAGTTCACCTGGACCGGCCGACCCGCCGCCAAGGGCGATGATATGGACTCTCGCGCTGACGCCGCCCGTGACGAGGCCATCGCCAAGTTGTTGCCCTTGATGTCGAGCATGCCAGAGGGTCCAAGCAAAGCGGAGCTGGTGTTTCGTCTCTCCGAGATGTTCTGGGCGAAGTCGAAGTTCAAGCACTTGTCGGCTATGCGTCAGTGGGATCAGGCCCTGGAGAAATGGTCTGCCAAACGCCAGGGCCCAGAGCCCAAGGTCGAGGATGTTCCCGATATGGCGGAAGCGGATGTCTTCAAACGCAAGGCACTGCAACTCTATGAACAAATTTTGGAAAAATATCCGGACTACCCCCGCAAGGACGAGGTTCTATACAACCTCGGCAGCTCCTATTATGAATCGGGGGACAAGCGCAAAGGCGTGGAGATGTATTGGAAGCTGATCAAACAGTTTCCAGAATCTGGTTTCACCCCGGACGCCTGGCTGCAACTCGGTGAGCACTTCTTCAATGCAAACAAGCTGACCCAGGCAATGAAGGCCTACACCAACGCCCGCGACCAAAACAAAGCGCGCATCTATTCTTATGCGCTCTACAAGCTCGCCTGGTGTGACTACAACCTGCAGGAGTACGACAAGGCCCTAGCCAAGTTCCGCGAGGTCATCGCCTACGCCAAGAAACAGAAGGAAAAGCAAGGTGCTGCCGACATCGACGACAAAGACCGCATTCAGCTGCAAGAAGAAGCGCTCTCTGACATGATTCGGGCCTACTCCCACCTCGACGCCATCGACGAAGCAGTCGACTTCTACTGGGGCGAACTCGGTAAGGAGAAGTCGTACAAACTGCTGCGCAAGCTCGCCATGCTCTACAACGTCGAGGGCAAACATGCCCTCGAGATAAAGATGTACCAGCGCCTCAACAGTGAGCCGGCCTACATGTACAAACCCGAGGCACCAGAGAATCAAGTGGCGATCATGAACGCCTATGCTCAGCTCAACCGCAGCGACAATGTTCGCCAAGAGGTCCGGACCCTCATTGACCTCTACTCTCCCAATGCTCTGTGGGCGCAGAAGAACGCCGGCAATAAGGAAGTTCTGGAGAAGGCGTTTGACCAAGTTGAGCAGCACTTGGCAGCCCTGGTTACGGAGAAGCATCGCGAGGCACAATCGACCAAGCTCGCAGATACCTACAAGCTGGCTCGGGATATCTACAAGGACTACCTCGACAAGTTCAACGAGACCGTCAATGCTTACAAGTTTCGCTTCTTCTACGCCGAGATCCTCATGGACCTCAAAGAGTTCGAAAACGCGGCACGCGAGTATGACAAGGTCGTAGCCATCAACTCAAAGGGAGAGTTCGTCAAGCACGCGGCGTATGCGTCGATTCTCGCCTGGGAAAAGGTGGTCTCTGGGGTCAAGGAGGAGGTCGGCAAGAAGATCGAGGAGTCCAAGGGCGTAAAATCCAAAGGCCATCTCAAGGAACTCGAGAAGATCAAGGAGCTCGAGAAGGGCAAGAAGTACGACCGCGAGGAGTTAAAAGACTCCGAGCAGATGCTCGCCAATGCCTGCGATCAGTTTGTCAACGTTGCCCCGAACGATGAGGAAGTCGTCAAGGTCAAGTTCAAGAGCGCTCGCCTCTATTATATTCACAATCAGTTTAAAGAAGCCTCGGAGCGGTTTGGCGAGATCATCGACCGCTGGCCCGAGGACAAATTGGGGCGCTTTGCTGCGGAATCGATCCTACAGTCGTGGAATGTGCGTGAGGATTGGACAGAGCTCAACAAGTGGTCGCGCAAGTTCCGTGAGAACAACAAGCTCATGGGTGAAAAAGATTTCGCCAAAAAGACTATCGAGTTTGTCGAAGGTGCTTCCTTTAATGAGATCCACTTTGTTTATGAGCCTAAGGGTGAGCCCTTGGACATCGCCGACCGCTACGCTCAGTTTGTCAAGGAGTTCCCCAAGAGCAAGTACGTGATGGTTGGTCTGTACAACTCCATTGTCAACTACGACAAGTCCAACTTCCTCGAGCGTGCCATCTCCTATGCTGGCATGACCCTTGAGGAGTACAAAGATTTCAAGGTCAGTGATGAAGATGTGAAAGAGTCCGAGAAGGAAGGCTCAAAGCTTCCCGACGTCGAAGACATTCGCGAGAAGGTGCTCTTTTTGATGGCCGGCTTCCAAGAGCGATTGGCTCAGTTTGATCTCGCCGCCGATTATTACGAACAGTATATCAAGAGTTATCCAAACGGGCCGAACCGTTCCAACGCGCTGTTCAACGCCGCGGTGTTGCGAGAAGGCCTTGGCGAGTTTGACTCCGCCATCAAGAGCTTCTCGACGTACGCGAGCGAGTTCAAGAAGAAGAAGGACGTCCCTGAGATCACTTGGCGTATCGGCCTGATTTACGAGAAGAAGAAGGACTACAAGGCGATGCAATCGCACTTCGCATCGTTTGCCAAGGCTGCGGAAAAAGGTTCCGCCCGGCAAGTGTGCGCCGACTTCAAAGTTGTCCAGTCCTATCTCAACCAGAACAAGGCCAAGGAGGCGAGTGCTGGGTACGACTCGATCATCGCAGCGTACAACAAGCTCTCCGACCAAGAGAAGAAGGACCCATGCGCACTCGAGGCTGTTGCTGCGGGGGCTTTCTCCAAGGTTGATCCGGCCTACAACGAATACATGGCCTTGACTCTCGCCGGTCCCGAGAAGGACATGGCGAAGAAACTTATACGCAAGCTGGAGATGGTGGACGAATTGCAGAAGCAGTTCACCGCTGTGCTGCAAATAGGGCAAGGCGACTACGGTATTGCCTCACTTTATCGTGTCGGCAATGTCTACCAGGACTTGGCCAAACAGATTTTTGCAACACCGTGTCCCAAACGGCTCGACATGGATCAATGCATGATCTACGAGTCAGAGTTGCAATCCAGAGCGTTTCCGCTGGAGGAAAAGGCCATCGAAGCATTCGACAAAGCGCTGGCCAAGGCCTACGAGCTCGGTTTGTACAACGATTGGCTCGCCAAAGCGCAAGCGTCGCTCAGAGAATATGAACCAGGGCGGTTCCCAGAGATCCATACATATGAACTGATTGCCAGTGAGAAGGTCTTCGAGGTACCGGCATTGGTGGAGGCGCAACCATGACAACTTCGACGACAACGATGAAGCTTTTGGGTGTCGTGGGTGTGGCTGCTCTCCAGTGGAGCTGTGGCCCCAAGGAAACCGTTGAGGTCAAGCCTGCGCCTGTGGTGGTGCAGAAGTCGCCCACGGAGATGAAGTTTGAAGAAGGCATGGCGGAGGCGAAAGCTGGCGCGTGGGTTCTAGCAGCCAACGCGTTTGCTGCTGCGGCCGAGTTCGATCCCAACAACAAGCAGGCAAAGGTCAATCAGGCGATTGCGCTGGAGCGTTCAGGCGACATCAAGGCGGCATTGCCGGTATACCGGGCGGTGCTCGACATGTTCCCCGAGAGCGCCGAGGCCGCAACAAACCTCGCGCGCACTTTGGTGGCGCTCAAGGAAGTGGAAGAGGCGCGCAAGGTCTTAGCGGAGGCGCTCGAGAGAAACAAAGAGGACCCCGGCTTGCTGAACACCTACGCCGGAGTGTTGCGTGTCGTGGGCAAGCTCAAGCTTGCCGCCGAGACTGCGCGCAAGGTACTCATGCGTGACCAAAAGAATGTCGCCGCGATCAAGACGCTGGCGCTCATCTACGCCGATCAGGGCAAGCTGCAGTTGGCTGAGACCTTCTTTCGCAACGCCATGAAGCTCGACGAAAAGGACACGAGTATTCGTGTCAATCTCGGCCTCATTGCCAACAAACGCGATGAGCATCAGATTGCCATCACTCATTTCGAGGAGGCCCTCAAGATCGATAGCAAAAACGCCGTTGCCTATGCCAACATTGGTGCCATTGCTTTGCGCTTCCGTGACTACCAGCGCGCCCGCGATGCTTATGAAAAAGCCATCGGCAACGGCATGCTCAACTGCACCACAGTCGCGGCGCTGGGCTATGCCCTCGAAGGCGCTCAGGCAGGTCAAGCCGCTGTCGACAAGCTCGAGGAAGCCTACCAATTGTGCAAGGACCCGCAGCTTCTTTTCGCCAAGGGTAATATCTGTATGGGGCAACTGCGCGACAACGCTTGCGCCCTGGCGAACTTCAAGAAATATATCAACGAAAAGACGGGACTCGAGAAAACTCACCCTGTTTTCATGATGGTGGGCTCGATCGAACAATTGTTGGAGCAGGAAAAAATGGGTCCGGTTGAGGCACCCGTTGACGATGTACCCAAAGATGCGCCACCGGAGGCTACTCCCCAAGCGCCTTCGGAGGGTGCCGCAGAAGATAGCGCGACGAAGCCGGCGACGGTGAAGGGTGACGAGGTGCCAGAGCAGCCGACGGAGGATGACTCGTCGAAGAAAGACAACTCCGACGGTTCCTCACAGGTCACGGTGGGAACCGCGGGCGAAGCGGCGGTGGGTGGCTGATACGTGGTTGACAGGTTGCGCTCTGCGAGCGAAGAGTTCCTCGCGGACCGCGGTATTATTATGAGGAGGTTGGAAATGCGAGCGATGATGGCATTGGTGGTGGCCGGGTTTCTGATTGCGCCGAGCCTTGCTGTGGCCCAGTCAGGAGACAGCGTCTCCTTCAAGAAGAAGACGATCATCGATTTTTCAGACGTGCTCATTGAAGGCGAGCTGACCAAGCCCGAGGGCTCCTACGTCGTCAGTCGCAAACTGAGCAGGTTTTCGACACTGATCCAGTATCGGCAGGATTACAAGTATGAGCTGCTTGATTCAGCCAACGACCTCTAATTTCGCATAACTCGCCGAGGGAAGCACATGAGCGATAAAGAATATAAAGGCCGCGACACCGAGGTCGAAGGATTCGACCGGCGTGCCCACGATTCAACGGGTGAAGGATCCGGGGATTCGATTCACCTCGACCTGCCAGAGATTGAGAGGGACGACGCTGGGATCCCAACATTCATCTTTCGCGATGACCTAGCAGCTGGTGACAAGCCTGCAGCCAACAAGAAGAGCCTCGAGGTCGTCTTGCTCTGGCGCGAGGCGGTCATGTCTGTGGCGCATTACAGTCGGCCCGCCCCGATTACCATCGGCGATAACATGAAGAACGACTTCCGCATGGCTGCGGAAGCGTTGCCAGTCGATCGGTTCCGCCTTCTCGATGCGGAAGGCGACGACTTCGTGCTCAATTTCACCGATACCATGGCGGTGGAGCTGCGCGGCGAAGATGGCGAGATTCACGAAGCGGCGAATCTCGGCAGCAGAGTGCAAAGCTCGCAAGGTGAGGGCTTCACTCAGAAACGTCTGAAGATCGGCCTCAATGATCGTGTGGCCGTGCAAGTCGGTGAGCTCACCTTTGTCATCCAATACGTCTCCCCAGCGCGAATCATTCCCTACAGCGTTCTGAAGACGGTGGACTTCTATTTTACAAAGGTGTTGAGCCTGTCGTTTCTGGGGCACGCGTTCATGGTGTTGGCGCTTTTGTTGACCCCCATGGATCCCCTCGGCCTCAGCGAGGACCTGTTCAAGAACCCAAACCGGTTTGCTCAGCTCATTCTCAAGGAGCCGGAAATCGCCCCTGAGAAGAAGAAGAAATTTGAGCTCGAGGGCTCAAAAGACGGCGGCCGTCACAAAGACAAAGAAGGCAAGTTCGGCCGCGAAAAGATTAAGAAGAAGGACGCATTGGCCAGTTCCAAGGGCGCTCCCAAGGTCGACCCGAACAAGCGCGAGAAGGATCGTAAGATTGCCCTCGAGTCCGGGATTTTTGCGGCCCTCAAGGGAGGCAGCGGTGGCGCGGTTTCCAACGTCTTTGGTCCGGGTGGTCTCGGTACTGGTATCAACAATGCCTTAGGTGGCTTGCGCGGAACTTCACTTGGGGATGCCGGCGGTGCCGGCGGCTTGGGCACTCGTGGTTCAGGCCCAGGGGGTGGCGGCAACAGCCTCGGCATAGGTGGCCTCGGCGATGGCAGCGGTCGTGGAACTGGCGGTGGGGGCAATGTCGATCTTGGTGGTCGTGGCAAGGGTCGTTACAAGGTGATCCCTGGCCGCACGATTACCAAGGGTTGTCTGTCCCAGTCGGTTGTCGGTCGTGTTCTAAGTCGCGTGCACAACCAAGCCCGTTACTGTTACGAGAAAGAGTTGACCCGTGACCCCAACCTCGCCGGAAAGGTCACCACCCATTTCATCATTGGTCCCACGGGCGCGGTCATGTCCTCCAAGGTCCTGTCATCCACCATGGGTGACAAGGCAGTGGAGGATTGTTTGCTGCGTGTGATTTCCCGCCTGCGTTTTCCACCGTGCGTTGGTGGCGGAACGGCTGAAGTCACCTATCCGTGGATCTTCAAGGCAGGGGGCACCTGATGCGGAATTTGGCGATGGCCGCGGTGGCCGTATTCATCTTGGCACCGCGAGCAGGCTTTGCACAAGAGGACATCGAAGCTGAGATCGATGCAGCGCCTGGGCCTACTGAAAGGACAGCAGAGGAGACGGCCGATGTTGCTGCGCTGGCCGATGCTGGTGCGCCAGCTGATGCTGGTGCGCCAGCTGATGCAACGGCGCCAGGCGATGCTGGTGCGACAGGCGATGCTGGTGCGACAGCGGAGCCGCCGCCGGACATCGGCGAAGACCAGCTCGCGGTTTTTGAGTTGGAGCGCGGATTCTACTGCTCCGGTGACCTGGGCATTTTTCTCACCTTTGGTGGCACGCGTGGTTATTCCAACGTGCAGCCATACGTCTCGGTCAAGGCGGGCTTCGATATCAATGACTTTCTCGGCGTGCAGCTGTCCCTGGCCGGTGGTTACTCCTCTGGCAACCCCATTTCCGAGAATGATGGCCCACAGTCGCCACTCCCAGAGCAGCAGGTGGTCGACTACAGCTTGTTCAATATGGGCGTTGAGGTGGTCGGTGCCCTCCGTCCGACCCCGCGATTTGCCATTGAGCCCAAGGTTGGTGGCGGCATGACTCGCATTGCGCCCACGCCCCACGACCCCAATGATCCCACAGCGTTCATTTCCGGTTTTGCGCCGCACGTGGCCGCGGGGGTTGATTTCAAATACCTGACGTTGCTCACCGACTTCACGGCCGGTGTGTCACTCACTGGGTATTACGTCATTGGCCCGAACATTCCGGCCCTGGGTGCTGGTTTCGTGGTCCGTTACACTTTCTAGCCGAGATTCGCGCAACCATTTTCACGCTCGATCCCACAGTTCTCATCGAGCTCGCCAATACTCGCATGCCCTTCGGTCGCTACAAGGGCCGCAGGTTGATGCATCTGGCAGAGGGGTATCTGCTGTGGTTCCAGCAGCAAGGCTGGCCCGCAGGCAGGCTCGGCCAGCAGCTCGCGGCGGTGCTCGAGATCAAACAGAACGGTTTGGAGCATCTCCTTGAGCCGTTGGTGAGGCCCCGAGGTCGATGACCCCGCCGCAGGCATCAACCTGTGGCAATGATTGAGTCGACGCTAAAGCGTTCTCAGAAGTGCAACAACATTTCCAGTCTTGCCGGATGGTTTGGGTGCCGTCCATGGCGTGTGGTACCGTTGGGTTCGGGTTGGAGTGGCCTCTCGCCCGAATGCTCGGGGTTGATACCATGCGATTGACGCAAAAGCTGATTCTCTACACATTGGCGGTGGCGCTGGTGCCTTTGGCCGCGACCGGTTTCACCTTGATTCGGGTAGGTGAGGACGCCCTGCGGGCACGGATTCTGGACCACCAACGGGCCGCGGCGATCGCCGTCGCTGCGAAGGTGTCGCAGGCGGTGGAGGAGTTGGCGCGCCGGGTTGAAACGGCGATGTCCTTGGTGGTGGTAACCGATTTGTCCCCTGCTGAACGGGTCGGAGTCTCCCGGATGTTGTACCGGCAGTCTGACGATATCAGTGTCGCGCTCCTCGTTGCACCCGACCGGACTTTGTTGACGCAACCAGAGTTTCTCGAGCCCGGTGACTTGACGGGCGACCTCGCAGGGCATCCACCGGCAGAGGCTCGGGACGCGGCTCGCCTATTGGAACGGCTGCCACTGCCTGAGCCTGGGGCGACGCGAGGTGTTGTGCTGATGAGTCAGGTCTATTTCCCCGAGTCTGATCGTGGTGCCGCGCGGGTCGCTATCACCGTCCCCTGTTGCTTTGGTGCTGGCGGTGAGCCTGCGGCCTTCGCTGGGGTGGAAGTGGCGCTTCGCCGCGACGTGTTGCGGGTCGAGGGAATCGACACGGGTGAGAAGTCCTCGGTGTTCGTGGTCGACCGCCGTGGACGCACCATCGCTCACCCGAGTCTATCCGTGGGGACTGATCTGAGCGGTCACGGTGCCGTCGCGGCGTTTGTGCAACGTCAGGCCTCCGAGACCACAGTGTATGAGACCGCCAATGGATTGTACGCCGCCGCTTTCGCACCGGTCGGCCGCCTCGGCTGGGGAGTGGTGGTGGAGCAACCCGAGCCCGTGGCATTTGCGGGCGCCGCCAAGATGCGACGGCAGACTCTGCTGTGGATTCTCTCGACCGTGGCGTTGGTATTGTTGAGCGGCCTGCTCTTTGCGGGAAGACTGCGCGGCGTGTTGGGCAAGATGATGCTGGGGGCTCGTGCCTTTGGTGAGGGGCGTCTCGGGCACCGCATCGATGTACACACTCGGGATGAGATAGGCGACCTCGCGGCGACCATGAACAGGATGGCCGGGCAGTTGGAGGCCTCCTTGCGGGAGGTCGACGAGTGGGGCCGGGTGTTGGAGGCCCGCGTCGAGGAACGCACCCGGGAACTTCAACAAACCCATGCGCAGTTGCTCACTCAATCGAAGCTCGCCGCCATCGGTCAGCTTGGTGCCGGCGTGGCGCACGAAGTGAACAACCCCCTCGCCGGTGTTTTGGGGTTGGTACAGCTGATGTTGCGTAGCCGTGATGAATCTGATCCCGACTTTCAGAAACTCAGAGATGTCGAAGGGTCGGCCAAGCGGTGCAAGGATATCGTCACGCGTTTGCTGCGCTTCTCTGAGCGCCGCACTGCGGGGCGCACGGAAGTCGACCTGAACGATATCATCCACGAAGTGTTAGGGATGATGGCCGAGCGTCGGGAGACCGACCGGATAACGGTTGTCGATAAGCTGGACGAAAACTTGCCGCATGTAATCGCCGATCCGGGTCAGTTGGCGCAGGTCTTCATCAACATCGTCCAGAACGCCCACACCGCCATGCCCCAGGGCGGCAGCTTGACGGTTAAGAGTGAGGCACTGGACGGCGGTCGGGTGCGCGTGAGTATTTCGGACAACGGTGTCGGTATCGAAGCGGACCACTTGCAGCGAGTGTTCGAGCCGTTCTTCACCACCAAGAGAGTGTGGACTGACGTGGGCCTGGGCCTGTCCGTGGCACATCGGATTGTCACCGACCACGGCGGTGACATAGAGGTCGACAGTGTGGTCGGCAAGGGCACGACGTTCGCCGTCACTTTGTTGCCCGAGCCACCTGCGCCAGAGCGGGAGGTCTTGCCGCCGCGCAAGGCGATTCTTCTGGTTTGAGGTTTGTGATATTCACCCACCCGCAACGTCGTGTAGAATCCTCGAAATGAAATCAGGTTCCAACCTGTTGTTTGTTGCAGGTGTCATCTTGGTACTCGCTCTCGTTGTCGTTGGGTACTTCTTCATTCTTGGCCCGACAGCTTCTGCACCGATTGCTGAGCCCACCGTTGCCGCAGGCACCGTCGGCGGGGTGGGACAGGTGCGACTCGCCCGCGCTGAGGGGGCAGTGGAGATCCGGCTTGGCACCGGCGAGTGGCTGGCTGCGCATGCAGGGGCGAACGTTGGGCCCGACACCGAGGTTCGCACCGGTGTCGGCACGGCGGCTCTCTCCTATGGTGATGATTTGGACATCGAGCTCAGCGTTGACAGTGAGGTGCGTCTCACGAAGCTCGAAAATGACTTGGCACGCTTTGAAGTGCAACAAGGTCACGTCATTGCCGACGTCAAACCTGGCAGCGGCAAGGTCGTGCAGTTGGGCGCGGCGCACAGCGACGCGGTTGCAGAAACTCGCGACGGTCGTCTGCACTTGCTCACCGACGGCGAGGGCTCGGTGCAGGCGGCGGTGACCCGTGGGCGCGCGTCCGTTTCGTCCGAGGGAACGACGGTGGAGATCCCCGCGGGTTATCAGACGGCCATTCTGCCGGGAAAGGCACCGCAGACGCCGATGGCTTTGCCCGGCTCTCTGCTCTTGAAGATCAAGTGGCCCGCAACAAAATCGACGAAGAAGCGCAGGCAGCTCGTCGTCGGCAACACAAATCCATTCTTGCGGGTGAGGATCGGTGATTCTGTTGTGACGGCCGACGAGGCGGGTCGATTCCGTGCGATCGTCGAGCTCGCCGAGGGACAGAACCAAATAAGCGCCCGAGTGGTAGACGTGGTTGGCCGAGTCGAATCATCGACCTCACCGCCCATAGTTCTCGATACCAAGCCACCCAAACATGCCATCACCACCGATCCGGACATGTGGAAGCGAAAGTCCCCCTGAGGCGGAACGTCTACGGGCCTTCTGGGCGATCTTCGGCCATAACCACGCGTTTAATTGTATGATGCATTTATGACGCACTGCGTTTCTGCGTTGTCCAATGCCGCCATCCTGTGTTGGAAAATGGCAAAGCATCTTAAATGGTTGGAAGCCATCCTGGACCAACCAGAAAATTATTCCATTCCTGTGACGTGGAATGCCGCACACGATGTAGGTGTTGGGGACGGTATGATCCACAACGGATCACATGTACTCACCTGTTTTTATTGATTTTTATAGAACTTCCGATTGACCAACAAGAGGTGGGTCAATACACTTCACGGTGGGACAAGGTGGTGGCCACAGGGGCGCAGTTGGCGGGAACAGAAAGGTGGCGCACGTGCTTCGTTTTGCGACAGGTACTGCTTGCTTACTTTTCGCGTCGGTGGGTTGGGCTGACACATTGGTGGTGGAGGAATTTCAAGTCACCTTTTCGACCGCCTACGAGACCACGCCGACACTGGGAAATGATGGCAACAACGATCTCGTGGTCTTCACGGTTCGGCCCAATGGTAGCAGCGCCGGTGACATCTGGTACCAACGGTTGGTGGGCGGTGCACCAGTCGGATTGCCAGTTCAAGTGACCTCTGCTGACACCGATGACGAGCTCAACGATGTTTGGGGCGACCACATCGTTTTCACTGCATACGACGCCCTTGGGTCCACCAGTGGCACCATCATGTTGTACGAAGTTTCAACAGGCGTTTTGTTACCCCTCGGAAGTGCCACCAGCATGCAAGAGCCGCGTATTCATGGCCACTATGTCGTCTGGCGTGAAGGTGGCACATACTCTTCTCAAGTCATGCTCTACGACCTCGATTGGTTGGGGACAGCTCTGGATCCAATCGTCATCGCTGGGCCCTTGCCTCCGACTTTCCAGGTGCAAATCGGCAGTCGTTTTGCCGTTTGGATAGAGTACGAAGGCGGTCAGTACGATGTTGTGGTGCGCGATCTCAGTGATGCCACGACCCTCGCAATGACTGCGAGTTCTACCACCGACGAGTCGAGCCCCTCCACAAGTGAAGCTTGGGTGGTGTGGAGCGCTCAAGAACATGGCGCACCCAGCACGGACATCTTTGCGATGAACGTGGACACTTGGGAGACGCGCACAGTCGCCCAAAATGGCGCATACAACCTCAACCCGAGTGTGTACGGAGACCTCATCGCCTGGGAGTCCACGTTGAATGGCAACATGGATGTGTTTGTATATCGGCTCTCGACGGGGGAAACCTTCCAGGTCACCGATGACCCTGCGGATCAGTACCTCAATGACATCTTCGCCGAGCTCGTTGTCTACGCCGACAATCGCAACGGCGCCGCGGACATTTACCTTTCCACCTTGGAGTTTGTCGCACCAGATCCCTGTGCCGATCTCGGCGGTGACACCGATGAGGATGGCGTGTGCGACGACGCCGACAACTGTCCCTTCAACCTGAACCCCGCCCAGGCTGACACCGACAGCGATGGCGTTGGCGACATCTGCGACGAAGCACCCCCACAGTGCCCCATGGTCCTCGACTTTGACCTCGACCCGGCCGACGAGACACTGGCAGCAGGCACCATTGCCAGTGAGCAGTGGGCTGCCGCTGGCGTGCATTTGAGCTGTGCCAACAACAACCCCTCCCATCCCGATGCCTGCTTGGTGTTCGACTCTGCCCACCCCACCGGCGGTGATGTCGATCTCGGAACGCCGAACCGCGCTTTTGGTGGGCCGGGTATCGGTGCCGGTGGTGGCTTGGGGATGCATGGAGCCAATGCGGACTCGTTGTACAACGTGCTCATTGTTGCCGAGGACAAGGTTGATGCGGACGGCGACGGGTTGATCGACGACCCAGATGATGAAGCGGCCGGGGGGCAGTTCCGCATGACTTTTGACGATCCCGTCGATATCAGCACCGTCAAGATCATGGATATCGATCTGCAGGAGACAGGCTGCGCGTTGGTTGTGGTGACCGACGCCGGTGGTGGCACGATCGTTCGAGAAATTCCGGTCATGGGCGACAACTCCGTGCAAGAGCTCGCCATTGAAGTACCAGCGGCCATCGAGATGACCATCGACTTCGTCGCATCTGGCGCCGTCGCGGAGGTTACCTACTGCCCCTCTGGTGGCAATGCGGTGTTGGCCGCAGCTCCGGCGATTCGCAGCAACACCGCCGACATGTCACCGAGCAATAATGCAACCGCCGGCGGGTGTGCCGCAGTCCCCGCTGGTTGGGCAGTTGTGTCTGTGTTACTCCTCGGGTTGAGGCGTCGTCGGCACCACTAGCCTCCGCCCCTCACCATTCCTCAAGATGAAGACTGAGTTCGGATTTTGCCTGGGTGTTGCCGCGTGGGCAGCATTGGGCACCCACGCATGGGCGGCGTCGGATCGCAGGGTGGAGATCCGTGCGAATCCCTCCCATGTGTCCCTGGGAGGCAACACGCCACAGGTGGTGGAACTCACGGTGGAAGTCCACGACCCCCGTGTTGAGCGAATTGCCGATGCCGACATTCTTCTCCACGCCACGGCGGGGAGAATCGAAGGCCTTCGCGAGGTGGGGCCCGGAAAATACCAAGCGCGACTGTTCTGCCCCGATGACCTGTATCCGCAACTCGCGGTGGTGTCCGCTGCCGATTTGTCCGGCGTAGCATTGGGCATGCCGCCCACGGTGGGTAACGCCACGGTTGCTTTTTCCGCCCGCATTCCCCTGCGTGGCAAGACCGAGCCGCACACCAGCATGTTGGTGCGGATCGCAAAGCGCAAATACGGTCCAGTGACGGCCGACTCGATAGGCAACTTCACGGTGCCGGTGGAGGTAAGTCCCGGCGAGACCTGGGCCCGTGGCACCTCTACGGATTCCATTGGCAATGCCTCGCACTCGCAGATCAACCTTTACCTACCTGAGGTCGAGAGGGTGCATGGACTGGTGTTTCCTAGCGCTCTCGTTGCTGACGGAGAGGACGAGGGTTGGATCTTTGTTACCACTGTGAGTCCAACCGGCGCGCCCCAAGATGCTCCGATCAGCGTTCGCGCCGAGCGGGGCACCACCAGCAAACCCAAGAAGCTCGCCCAGGGCGTCTACCGCATCTCTTATCGTGCGCCCAAGGGCGTGCAGGGGGCCGAGGACACAGTGTGGGTGACAGCGGCCCAGAAGAAAAAGAAGCTCACGGTGGAGCTTATGGCAGGTGCGCCGAATCGTGCCGAGATCAACATCGAGCCCATGCCGTCGCCCGCCGATGGTGAGACCGAGACAACTGTGAACCTCACGTTGTTTGACGACTTAGGCAATCTCGTTGCCAGCCAGAACATCACAGTCTTCATGGACGGACAGCCTACCGTGATCGAAGAGACACGACCTGGGTGGTGGCAGGCGAAGTTACCGGCTCGAACCGCCGTGTCGCGGGGCACGATCGAAGTGCGGGTCACCCCCAGAAGTGTTGGTTGCGTGCGCGGCCGCCTGATTCGCGGAACCGCTGGTTGGTATGTGGTCGACGCCCGCGGTGTTGGATGCAGTGGTCGCTTCACAGTTGTCGAGCCCGGGCAGGATGTCGTCACCCGCGGTGAATTAGGCACTGGCGGTTTCGTAAGGAACGCCAATTCCCTATTGGCCCGCTTCGCGACTGGCTCCCGCCTCGAGGTGGAGGGCGCAGTGCCTCGCCGTGTCGCCATCTACGCAGGATCCACGCCGAGTCGCGGAGTCGAGGTCGCCGAGCCTTTCGTGCTCAAACGTGAGGTTTTCTGGCGGATTCCCGCGGCCCCTGTCTTGTCCCTGCGAATTCTCGAGCAGAGCGCCAACGAAGTTCGACTGCGCGTAGAGAGCAACGCCATTGATGATCTCCAGACTCGATTGTCTCTGCGCGCGAGTCACGGGGAGATTCGGCCAATCGAGGGTGCGGGAACGGTTTTGTCAACGAGGTCTATCGAAGCGGTGTGGAGAGGCGACAAACTTCCAGTGGATGTGATCGCCACCGATGGGATCACCGGAGTGAGCGCTTGGCTGCAAATCAAATGACACGAGCAGCCCTGCGCTGGATTGTACCGGGGCTGATTTCGCTGGCAATCGGGACGACGCCTGGTCTTGCGTGGGGCATAGCCATTTTCGATGCGGTGGATGACCCGGTTTACTATGGAGGTGCGATCTTCGAGTACGAGGTCTTTCAAAGAGAGACGTTCCCCAATGGCACCGACGGCATTGAGGTGATTCTCCCCGATGACCTCGTCCTCATTGACGTCTTCAGCGAAGACTCGACACCGTTGCTCAATCTACTGGACCGAGTGTGTGGCAGCGCTCCGGCGAGCGAGAGCGTCGAATGCAATTCGACAAATGGTTGTGCTGTTGTCCGCACGCAGATCGACGCCTATCCCGGTCTTGCTGTCGGAGAGCAGGTCGTCAGGTTCACCTTCCCAACCGGCGCACAGATGAACCCGCATGAGTTGCGGTTGCGCGTGCGCATTTGTCCCGTTGGCCCTTGTGGCACCCCTGCAGCCGAGTTCTCGCGCGTTCTGCCAGGTGTCACGGCGTATCGCACTGATGATCGCTTCGCCGACTCCTGCAACCCCACCGTCGTGGAGTGGGATCCCAGTGAAGTGCAGGCACCACGTGAGGGGTCGCCATCGCTTGCACCCTTCATTCTCATGCCAATGGTTGGAGGTCTGCTGCAATCTTCTTTGGAAGTGCCGCTCACTACTCGCTTCAACGATGCAGTGCGGTGTCGGCTCGGAGATGGCGGGTCGTGGGCCGCTTGCACAACGGCAGCCGATGGATTTGGTCTCGCAACCCTCACGGCAATCGCTGACTGGCCGCCAACAATTGCCATCACTGTCGCCAATCCAGTGGACCCGGTGCCTGGCAATGGTGTCGTACGCATCGATTGGTCAGTGTTTGGTTTGTCGCATTCGCCCACCGAGATCGGTTTGCAGGTGCAGCGGCAGGTTGCGTTGCTGGAGATCGCCACAGAGCCACCGTCTGCGGGCGACCCACGTCCGGTCGCTTCGGGAAGCAGAACCAGACTCCAAGTAGTGAACGCCTTCAATGGCGTTGGTGGCCACGAGCCAAGGGCGGTGAGCTGGGGGATAGCCGAGGCTCGGCAGGGGGGAGTGGGGGTCGCGGCACCCGACTGGCTTCGCACCGTAGATGTCACTGCAGCGGAGCTCACGATTCCGGACGATGTATTTGCGACGGGCGGCGGTGACTGGGAGATCACCGTACGGGCAACGCCAACCGATGGCGTGCCAGGTTATGCCGAGTCGTTTCATTTTGTGGTTACCAACGACTGGGTCGACACCTGTCAGATCGTCCTGGAGAGTGCGGTGGCACTGGGAGGGACCTCCGTGGGCCTGCGGGTCGAGCGATTCGCCCAAACGGGAACCGAGGTCTTGACCGAGGGTGTCACCTGGCAAGAGCCTGGATGGGGAGAGATACGCTCGACGCCCGCCGATGCTGCTGGCTATGATTTTCACTACGACGCAATCGACGATAACGGCGGCATCCATGAAGTGCCGAGCCAGGTGACTCTGACTGCGGTGGTCGGTGGGACCACGGGTACCACCTGCGTAGGTCCCGAGCCGGTCACCATCGCACTGCAACCGGCATTTGGCCTCAGCCTGCGAGTCGACAAAGACACGGTGATGCCAGGGGGTTTGGTGCGTCTCACCGGTGAGCTCAACAAGCCCGTGGGCATGGCCCTCGGTGGCGTCACGGTGGTGATTGAGTTCGGCACGGCCTTCAAGCCCTTGCGCAAAACTCCGAGCACGAGCCTGCGAGTCCGCGAGGTCAGTGATGACTTCACCGCCGTCACCGTAGGCAAAGACGGCGTACTCGGTTTCACCGTCGATGTGCCCGTGGGAGTCACCACGGCAGAGCTCAGTTTGCCCTTCATGGCCCGGGCGGCCTTTGCCGGCGGATCGGCTGTCATCAGAGCCCGAGCGTTTTATGCGACAGCTGATGCCTCCCAGGCCCTGTTGAATACCGCAGTTGCCAAAGATGAGGTGACCGTTACCATTGTCTCCGACCCCGAGTTCTCCGAGGCGACGCTGGTGGGCAAGGTGTTCTCTGATCACAACGGCGATGGTGTGCAGCAGGTCGGGGAGCTGGGCATCGGTGGGGCGATGGTCGCGGTGTCCGCTGGTGTCTACGCCATCACTGACGATGATGGCAAATACCATATCGCCCACCTCGACCCCGGTCGCCATTCGGTGAAGCTCAACTTGACAATGTTGCCCATGGGGTCGAGTGCCACCACCGACCGTCGTCGCGATGTCACACTGACCCCAGGAGTGTTTACCAAGGTGAGCTTTGGTGTTGCTGTGCCCGACCTCACGGACCGCGAACCATTGACGCTTGACGGCAAAGGGAGCGGTGTCGTTCTAGGCAAAGAGGGGCCGGTCTATCGCGCGCAAATGCGCAATGTGATGGGGGCAGAACTTGTGGCCCGACACGGCGAGCACCAGCGGGCCGCGGTGTTGAAGGGTGAGGTCACGTATATTGATCTGCCCCTCGCGACCGATGGCGAAGATCCTGTGTGGCTCTTGGTCGAGCGAGCGGCGGATGGCCGCCTGTGGTTGTCGTCATTTGCTGTGTTCACATACCAGCGGGAGGAGGGCGGTACCCTAGTTGTACCGTGGGGCCCGCGGCCCATCGCACAGTTGCTGTTACCGCCGGAGGCGCGAAAAGTTGGCACGTCAAAGCTGCGCGTCATCGGTTCTACCCAAGCGCGCGTAGCGCTGCGCATTCACACGAGCGGCTCTCATGAGACGTGCGAGCAACAAAGCGAATCCAACGACGAGGAGTTGATCGACTGCACTGTGGCGGTGATCGACCGCATTGAGACCATGCGGGTGCAGATCGATCCAGCACCGGACCCTCATGGCATTGATGCCCCGCCCCAGATTCTCGACATCGAGATTGATGTCGAGCCAACTTCGCATTTCTTTGTGGGGCGCGGTGTTGTCGAGCTCAACTTTGACCCGGACGACGACTTCACCGAGGGACGTCTCGGTGATGCTCTGGATTGGAATGCCGGCGGTGCGTTCTTCTACAAAGGTGCGCTCAAGGGCGGTTATCAGGTGACCGCGGGGGCCGACGCCCAGGCGCGGCAGGTGTTGCGCACTAAGGCGGGTTCGATCCGCAGCATCGGTGGTATAGGCGCAGAGCTTCTGGCCCACGATCCCAGGCGCGTGTTTCGGGACCTCGATCCGGAAACTGTCTATCCGGCCTACGGCGATGCCTCTCTCACAGTCGACGAGCGCGAGTCCGGCGGGCGATTCTTTCTACGAGTCGAAAAGGACGAGTCCTACGTGAAGTGGGGTGGCATCAACACCGCTATTGATGACGCAGAGGTGGGGCGCTTCGTCCGCTCCTTGTATGGACTCGGCGCTGTGTTGCGCTTTGGTGATGACAATGCTGATGGCGACGGTAGCGGTTTCGACTTGCGCGCCGTCCTCTTCGCCGCACAACCCGATACGATTCCTGCCCGCGACGAGCTGATGGTCACCGGTGGTACTCTGTATTTTCTCGGGCATCGGGACGTGGTCGAGGGATCGATTCGCGTCACCCTCGAGGTCCTCGACGAGATCTCTGGTTTGCCTGTGCGCGCGGTGCCACTCATCGAAGGTAGCGACTACGAAGCGGACTACAAAGGCGGCCGTTTTGTTCTCGACGCAGCGTTGCCGCAGCGCTTTTTTGGCACCTCTCTTACTGCCGAGTCCAGTGGGGGACACCGGGGCCGCCTCATCGTCGCGTACGAGTACCTCGCGAGTGAAAATCTCACCGCCGACTGGAGCACCGGGGCACGTGTGATCGGCAACATGGGGCCGCTGTCAATCGGTGTCACCGGAGTTACGGAGCTCACGGGGTTGTCCGACGATGCCGGAGAATTGCGCAGTCGCTATTGGCTCGTGGGTGGCACAGCCAGAGTCGATCTCGGCGATCCGATGCGACTGCGCCTCGAATTTGCCCACTCGGACGGGGGCGCTTTCGAGTCGCGCCGTTCTGTCGATGGCGGCTTGTCCTATGGCGAAGCGGCGACGACCGCGGGAAACCTAGGCAACGCCGCTGCCGTGGAGCTGACAACTGGGGTTGGCGATGTCAAAAGTGGTCTCTATGGCCGTTACGTCGAGGCCGGCTTCACCGATTCGCGCAACGCTTTGGGCAAGCGATTGGTGCAGGGCGGCATGCGCGTCTCCGGCAAGTTTGCCACGGGTACCAGCTTGTGGGGCAACTACGACCATCTGGAAACGCGATTGTTCGACACGGGGCTCTTGGCGCCTGGCTCCGCCGTGCGCACTGGACTGCAGGTGCGCGATTTGGGTCTCGTGGGCGCATCGCAACGCCTCGGCCGATTTAACGTCGGCGTCGAGGGCCGATACGAGTCCGAGGTGAAACGTGACGCCCACCGTGCCCTGGTGGGTGTCGAAGCTCGTTACCAATTGACTTCAATAGTGGAGCTGTCATTGCGTCGACGCCAGTTGGTCTCGGCCGACATCGCCACGGAAAATGGTGGTGCCACAGGTGAGAGCGCGGTCGGCGTGATCTTCGACGATGGTTGGCGTCTTGCCGCGGAAGCGGGCATCGACGATGAACTCGAAGCCTTTGGTCGGGCACAGGGCAATGTGCCGGTGACCGAAGACACCGAGCTTTACGCCGGTTACCAAATTGCCTCGCGCCTTGGGGTGGGCCTGCTCGATGATGGCCAAGCCTCCGGCAGTTCGGTGATCGCGGGTGGGCGGCGCAGCCTCGACGACGGCACGTTGCTATACTCTGAACAGAATCTGCGGGTGGATGGCAGTGAGCGCATGTTGGGCCGCACCGTGGGCGCGCGGGTGCCCTTGTCCAAACAGCTTGGAGTTAGCATCACCTACGAGCGCGGCGTGCTCGACAATGAGCTCGTGGCCGACAACACGGTGTTGCGTGACGCCGCGAGCGTCGGTGGTACCTACGCCAACGGCCGTTGGTCGGTGCGGCTCCTCGCCGACGGTCGGCTCGACAGACGAGGGAACATTCGATCTGCTGAGCTTGCTGGGCATGGCCGAGTGGAGTTCCGCGCCACCGATGATCTCACCTTGGCCCTCGGCGGCCGTGGCGGCAGTGGTTTTCGTGACGACGGCACCGGGGATCTCGGGGCCGATCGCCGCGCCTGGGAGGGGGCCTTCGGTTTTGCCTTGCGTCCGCAGGAGCGCGACGACATCAATGTTTTCGGTCGTTACGCCCTCGTGTACGAGCGGGACCGTGTTGGCAAAGAGAGCGGCGACGTCAGTGCCAACGCCAACACAGATGCCCCGTGGCTTGCCAGCACTTCCCAAGTGGTTGCGGCGGCCTTGGTCTACGACATCTGGGGGCCCTTCGGTCTCTCGCCTAAGTTGGCTTATCGCCACACCCGTATCCACATGGACGGCGGCCAGGGGACCGATCAAGCACTGCTAGCCGCCCTGCGCGGTGACATCCACGTCACCGAGTCTTGGGACGCAACCTTGGAAGGTCGTGTCTGTGCGGTCCCCAATAGCCGGGTGGATTCCACCGCAGGTGCCCTCGTCGAAGTGAGTCTGCTGGTCATCGATTGGCTGCGCATGGGGGCCGGTTTCAACTTCAGTTCCATCTCCGCCCAGGGCGTCCGCTGCAATGAGCCGGGGGCCCGTGGTTTGTTCATACGGGCGGAGGCTGTCTACTGACCCCTCATCGTTCCTCAGGCAGTGCAAATCGGTTGAAAGCCCGAGTTTGCGCAGGATTGCGGCAGGACTACAAATCCCCCTCGGTGAGGATGCGGCGGACGGCGTCCGAGAAGACTTGCGAAGGATTGAGGAAGGTCACGCCGAAGTTGGTGCCGGAGCTATGTGCGACGAGGGCTGTGCAGCCGCAGGCTTCGAGGTCCTCGGCGTCGCCCGACGGCATGTATATTGTTATTTGGCGTCCAACGGCAGGGGGATCGCCGGTGCGCAAACGTGCGCCCTTGGGACTCAGATCGATGAGATGAGATTGCACTCGGGTGTTGTCCTGTGCCCAACTGATGGGACCATGAATTTGGGCCCGAAGCGCCTTACGTCGATGATCGAACCAAGCGCCCTGGGCGAGAAGGTCGACAATCAGTGCCGTGATCGATTCGCGGGTGGATTCGGAGAGATTGATGAACACCAAACCGACGCCGTTGTTGTCGTGTCGGGCGACCTGAACGGTGACTTCAGAACCCTTGTTGCCGTGAATGATGCGCACATCCATTTCGGATCCGATGGGCCAGCGGTACTCGGTGGTGAGGTAGAGGCCGGTGCGGCTCACATCGCGAGTAGTGCCAAGCGGCTGTGCTGAATCGGAGTCGCTTGCCAGCTCGACGCGGAGTGTGGCCTTGACTCGTTCATCACGATGCATGTGACCTCTCGTTCATCTCTTGGAAGACCGCGTTATGCCTGTCATACGGCCGCACCTTAGTGTCGACGTACACGCATCTCATGGAGGGCACGTCCTCAGGTAGAATTATCGATGAACTCAGCGAGTTGTCGCATCTCGTTGATGCCAATATCGGTGAGTCGCACACCGCAGCCATCAGAGCTACCAGGCGGCGGTGGCTTGTCTTTGGTGGACCAAACGATGTAGCCGGAACAAACGAGATTGCCCCGTCTTTCAGGCAGAGAAAAATCGAGTTGCAGCTCGGTGCCGAAGGGCAAGGGGGCCATCTCGATGAATAATCCGCCGAGGCTTACGTTGGTGATGCGTCCCACGGAAATCGCACTGCGCTGGTCTTTCAAGCGGACGGTTGCTGCAATGTTGGTTTTGACGCGCCGGTGCTTTCGCTCGTTGTTGGCTTCCACTGAGGCCACCTTTCGCGCCTATGGTTACATCATGTGAAGGATTTAGCAAAACAGAATCCACGACATTGGTTTGCCGGCATCTGTAGTTTGTCGCGTCCCAAAGTCAGCCAGAATCGGCCCGCAAGCCCACCCATGTCGGGCCGGCCCTAAGGGTCCTATTGAGAGCAGGGCACCGCACTGTCTTGTCGAGAGGCAATCTGCGTCGCGGCGGTGGTGCAAAGATTGCGAATGGCGTTGGCGAGCGGCATAGGGTCAAAAACTCGTACAACTCGCCAGCTCTTCTGGTGCGGTTCGACCACGGTGCCAAATGTAACAGTGCGATTCGCACCAACGACATCCACAGCGACAGCAACGTGTTGATCGCCCCACTCACCGCCGGTCAAATCGCGGTCACCGTTCGCACGGCTCCTTCTGCAGGATGCCAACATAACGGGCGGCACCAGCCGTACTCTGCACAATGATTTGTTTTCCAACAAACGGCAGAGCTTCTGCTGCGTCTCATCGCTGCCGAGTTCTTTTCCCAACCACTCAAAACGTGGGTGAGCATCGAGCAGTGCTGTTGCCACCCGGCCATCGACAAGGTGTTGCCAGAAGCCACTCACCAGCGAGAGGAGCGATTGGTCTTTGTTTGTTGCGACGCGAAGGTTGTGGGGACTTGGCATCTTTGCGACCTTCAAGTTGCCGAGCGTCCGAGTTGCTGAGCGTCCAGGTTGCCTGTTGGTTAGACCTTGTAATCACTCGCGCCAGGAAGCAACCCCTCCGCGAAGTCCCGATAACCGGCGACCACGGTGAGTACCTGTTCCAGTTTCTCCTTGAGCTCCATTTCTCGTTCCGGACTCAGCTCCCCCGCTTTCTTCATTTCGGCCCATTCCACCTTTGCAGCGAACAATGCCGAATCAATGCAGAATCCGTCGAGGCTCACCAACTTTTTGCTCATCATGCTCAGGGCACCGACGAACTCCTCTACGAACTTTTGTCCAGAGGATCTCTGAGCGACGTAATTGCTCAAACCCTTGTACTCACTGAATTTCAGCGAAACTTGTTCATCGCAGCGTCCTCGCAGGGGCAGCTCGTATACTTCCGATTTCTTCGCGAGATCCCGCAACTGCTCTGTGTCGATTTGGGAGAGCCCACGTACCAGCGCGCGCCCATGGCTAACTGAATTGTCATAGAAAGTCATCAAAAACTCCCGAGTGCTTGGCACAGCGCAATGCCCTGCCTAGTTCTGTGTAGATTCTCGGCAGATTATCCCAGTTGGTGCGTATTTCCCGTCAAAAAGCTGGCAACCGAATTGACCCAGCGAAGAATGTTTGTCTCAATCTCCAAACCGCACCAAACCGAACATCCATGGCTACCCTGCGACCCACACAAATGTTAATGTGTCGCCCCCTGCCGGGGTGGCGGAACTGGTAGACGCTGAGGACTTAAAATCCTTTGACCTAACGG
>MGST01000246.1 GCA_001798605.1 Deltaproteobacteria bacterium RIFOXYA12_FULL_58_15
ATCCAATTCGAAATCGATGGCGGCGTGTATGTGATCTGGCACTCATCGTTTACTGCCACGGGGCGCACGTGCGCTCCGCCCGATTGCTTGCTGTCGCCGCTTCTCCGCAGAGATGGTGGCGCAACGCGCAGGTATGTCTCGGACGACTTTGCGTGCCGTCGAGCGTGGCGAGGCTGGAGTCACCATCGGCGCATACGCCAACGTTCTACATTGTCTCGGTCTTGAAGGAGATCTGGCGTACATCGCCCGCGACGACGAGCTCGGCCGCAAGCTCCAGGATGCCAATCTCCCTACCCGAGCCAGAGCTCCGAAGAGGGGTTGAACATGGCCAAGGAAGCTCGACGCGACATTGGGGTTTGGGCTGATTGGCGAAGACTTGGTGGACCCGCACGGATGGGTGCGCTTTCAGCGACTCCTACACGCGGCAAAGAGATCTTCTCCTTCGAGTACGATCCGGATTGGCTACGGTTTCACTCAGGTCCCCTTTTGCTGTGGCCTTCGTCGTCTATCTTGCATGGAAGAGATCGGTTCAATCGACAGCAGACAATGGACGGGCGAGGCCGAAGGTCAGAAACGGTTGAAACGATCCATAGGTGTGGGTGTCTCGAGCCGCAATTTGTTGCGACCATCCGTGGCCAACTCCGGCGAACATTTCTGCAACAACCACCGGGTTGCCAGTTGGAATCGGCACGAACAATCGCAATCCGCTGCCAAGCCACATGGTGGTACTCGTTTCGTTCCGACCGCTGTTGTAGGACGTCCATTGCCACGATGGCCCCGCACCTACGTCGATCTCGAGGTGGGCCGCATGTCCGAGATTCCAGCCGTAGCCGAGATAGGCTCGAGCTCCGATCTCGTCGATAGCAAAAGACCAAGAGGGGAGGTCTTGCCCCCCGTAGCCGTAGGAGGCCTCGAGGTTGAGAGTCCACGAGCCGTAGATGCCCCATAGGTGAGCGCCCACGTAGTGGGTTGGCCATCGGAAATCGGCTCCGCTCAGGGAAAGACCGTAATGGGCACCCAAGCCGAGGTCGACATGGTCTTTGGGTATTGTCAACAGCAGGCCTGGCAGCTCCCCCTTCTCTCGAATGGGGGAGTCCCGCTGACCCGGAATAAATTTCGGCAGTGTGAGGTCCTCTGGTTGAATTCTGACGCGAGTGTTTGCCGGCAGGGTGAGCGAGATTGTGGCGTTGGTGTCCATGGCAACGACCGAGATAGGTCCCGGATACATGGGCAGCTCGAGCTCTGAGCCCGCGGCTTTGGTTACCTTCTCAACCAGTGCTCCCTGTTCATATTGAACGAGAAACTCCCCATCAATGGCAGCATCAAAGGCAAGGGAGGCTGTTCGGCGTTTAGGGAAACTCAGATAGAGAGGGCCCCGTGCCTCCAATTGACGCACGAGTTTGGCCGGGGTCTGAGTCCTGCCAAAGCGAGCTGCGTGCGCCCGTGTGCGAGAGCGAGCGTATTCCCACATGTTCTCCAGAGGGACGCCAACCCCCGTTGTCTCGGCAAGGGTGAATGCTTCAATAAAGAAGTGGGTCAGCAGGCCCCCCAATTTTTCGTCCTCATAGCTCAGCTCATCGGGCTGGGACGACACAAACCACATGGTTCCTTGGGCGTTGAGGATTTCGCGGGGCAACGCTTCGATAGGATTGAAACCGGGTGTTGCCACAGCGCCTTTGGAATGGATGTCGAGTTGACCTGCGTAGCAGGCATCAAAAAAACCAAGGGTCAGGGTCGCATCCATGGTTGCGAAGATGTTGCGGAGATCCTCGCTGGTGATGGGGTCAGTGGCCGTGAGAAGCTCACCCCCGAGGCCGTGGCCAGTGAAAAAGAAAGCGAAGAGGGTGGAAGTATCCCCAAGAGCTTTTCTCTCCTCGGCGTGCCTCTTGGCGAGTCTGTCCGCCGCGTCGAGGATCTGCTGCCGGCTGGCTCCTGTAAGGAGCTCCACTCGATTCCGATCGAAATTCCCCAGGTCGACGAGATGATCTCTCAACCGTCGTGCCTCTCGCTCCGCATGCAGGAGGTTCTTGAGCTGCGCCGCATCGGTATGGCCGTGATTGTTTCCAACCACAATGGCGAATCTTGCGTTCGATCCCGCCGCCGCCGCCTGCCCGCAGAGCGCCATCAAGAAGGACAGTACAGGTAGCGTTAGCCTCATCGCTCCACTCTTAACACCTGCGTATCGACCTCGGGTAGGCGAGCCCTCGTCAAGGCGCAGCTAACGTTGGGGTCGAGCATCTCGCGGCAGGCCGCCTTGGCTTCTTCTAATCCAATGGGGGCGGGGGAAAAGAAGCCAACGACCCATTCACATCCGCTTCCCTCACTCAGCAGTGCTCCCGCCGCCAGTCGGACTTCCTGGCCCGCGGAAACGGTGGCTGATCTTTCGCCGTGCCCCGGAAACAAAACCACTTCCTCGACGGCATCCACATAGAGGACCATGAGATAGCCATCGTACTGTGCCGAGTAGAAGAGGCCCAACTTGTCGTTGGTCTCGAGTTTCATGCCATCATGGAAGCGAAAAGTCTCTCCCCGTCTCTCGACCGCCACATGCAATTGCCAACTTCCTTTGGCATGGAGCGTGCGGCTGTGTTGCTCTTTGTTATCGTTGCCAACGTTGTTGTCGAGGGGAACCAGAAACAATGCAAGCGATGCCGTGAGCACTGCCGCGGATGCAAAGGCCCATCGCGGCCATTGTATCCCTAGCATTGCTTGCCTCCACCAGGGCACCGCAGGGGTGTGCGCATTCCACAGGGACCCGACACCGTGAAAGCTGGCCACATCATCGGAGCAATCGCTGCAGCTGGAGATGTGTTGGGAAAACGCCGCCGACTCCTCCTTTTCCATGTCGCCAGCGACATATCGGCAAAGGTCCACACCGCGATCACAACGACCGGCATTGGGGGCGGCCATCAGATCGCTCACCATGGTCTCCAGCTCCTCAAGCGTGTTGGGCATCTGTTTGCTCCAAACAAGTCTTCAAGGTCGAGAGGGATTGATGGATGATGCGACCGGCGTATTGTTTGCTTACACCCACCTTCTTACCCACCGACTCCAGAGTCATGCCGTGAAAGAAACGCAGGCGAAGAAACCGTCGCGGACGACTGTTGAGCAACTTCATGCAATCGGCAAGCCGGGTCAGGTGTCGAGCTGTGTCGATATTTCCAATCGTGGCATCCTCCTGGGTAGGGAGCGCCGAGTGCTGCCGCTGTTCGTCAAACTCCTGGTGACGAACCTGCCATTCGCGCAAGCGGGAGCAATGCCGAACGGTTGTCATGCGGAGGTAAGATGCAATGGCGCGCCCGTGCTGAACCTTGTCGACGTGTGTGTCGAGGAAATCGTGCCAAAGATCCTCAGCGACTTGAGAGGCGCTCGTCTCGTCTGGCAGCATGTGGCGACAAACCTGGTGAACCCGTTCGAAGAGCTCTTGCTTGAGCGCCAGCTGCGCCCCTGCTTCGCGATTCTTCAACCGCCGCAGCAGTTCGTCGTTTGGCTGCATGGTCCCGTCAGCGCCCCAGTTCTCGAGAACAGGCAGGTCATACCAGAACCAATCCTGAGTGTCTCGCCCAAGGGTGATGGCCAAGTCCATGAAGTGAAGAACGTAGAATCGCAAATCGTAAACCAGAATTGGCTCTGGTTGATAACTCGATGAAGGAATCTCAACAACGATCTTGCATTGTTTGGGGATGATGAATGATGGCGTTGGCACCTTTGGTGATTACGGAATGGTCGCCTCCAACAACAATCCATCGAAGGAGCCACGAACTGCGCCACCCACGAGAAATCGCCCGGGCTCGACAGAGAAGATTGCCATACCGTCCAGTCGTTGGCTTGGACTCACATCCACCCAACCGTTGCCGCGGTCGAGGGCGACAGTGACTCCGGTCAGCGATTCCGAGCCCACGGCCGCAATCTGACCTGTGGGGTTGCCGCAACCGGCCACTGCGCGCAGGTCCCCTCCGGAGTTGGACGAAGCCGGCGAGTCGGGGCCGTAGACCCGAGTCCAGAGGTTGTCGTCCCGTCGGAAAACGAAATGATGGGAAGCCACGGCGTACAGTTCGTCGTCTACGCCAACGATATCGGCAATGAAGACCCCGAGGATTTCATTCGGGAGCCAATCATCTGGCCAGTCAATGGCTTCCTGGATGACGCTGCCATGGTCGTAGAATGAAATCTCACCCCAGCCACCGAGATAGAGCTGATCGGGGGCCACGACCCACACCGATTCGAGATTCCGAATGGCATCGGCGGGGGAGGACAACAGTGATGTGGTCGTCTCTTCGCCCAACCGGTGCAGGGATGAGCCACCGGGGTAATGTGCGACAACCGCGTACACCTCGTTGTCATCGAGGCCGTGGATATCTGCAATGGAATCCGGATAGCCTTCCGAACCGCCGTCATCAATGGCGATGAAGTTGAACGCGACGCCGTCGGTGGCGATCAGAACCGGTGACGGAGAACCGGTCCCGACAAACAGCTGATTCGCGGTGCCCCACAATGAATTGATACCGCTGTTTGGGATTTCGGCACGAAGCTGTGTCCAAACTTGCCAGTGTCCATCCACCAGCTTCAACACTTTGCCGTGGGCACCAACCCCCACAAAGATCTCCGTATCGCTGCGGCCCCAAATGGCCCGAATTTCCTGGGTGTCGATGGGGAGCTCGAGCTCGCGCCAGACCACACCTTGGATGGGGGCGTCGTCTCCGGAGGGTGTGGAGTCACCCTGTTTGATGGTATCTCCCGACGCGCCAGGGTCTGCTGGGGCAGGCCCATCACCGGCCGAATGGGAATCTCCGTTCTGGTTATCACCACAGGTCAGGCCCGCAGGGACGCAGGTTCCATCGAGACATTGAGCACAGGCACCACACTCTTGGTCTTCTCTGCAGAAGTTAGGTGAAATGGAAGAGCATGCATTCAGGTTGCCGCAGGAGAGACACGCAGCAAGAATCCACCAGGGCATCTGTGCCTTCGCTCTCACCTGGCTCGACTCCGTTCATCTGGTCCCGATGGGGTTGTTCGACATGCCGCACGTCGTCCCATAACCTGCTCGCGCAAAGCTGGCAACAGTTAGGAGATATGACAGTTAGGAGATATGACAGATGTGACAACCACCGACAACGACGAAACCTAAAGAATTTTGGTTTACGGGTTGTCGGCAGCCGTTCTCCAAAGACGAACCCAAATTGAGGATTTGAGCATGCATACCGGCGACGCTGGGTACAGGTGAGCCCGACGATAACTCTTGGAATTGAATCACACCAAAGTTTGAATGCGGTGCGCTCGACCAAAGCGAGCTGTGCCAAGAGAAACGCAGAATTCTCGACGCCGTGGCAATGAGGTCCAACCGCGCGGAGGGTTACCAAGTACAAGTAATACACGATGAGCTGCACGAAAAGTCGGCGCTCACATACATGGTGTTCCTCTCCATCGTGATTTCGCACGTCTGCCCCGCAGCGAAACCGCCGCAATCATCGCCCCAATAAGTGTGCGAGCCCTGCGCTTGGGTGTAGAAGTAATATTGGGTACCCTCGGGGACCTCGACTGAGCATTGGTCATAGCAAGAGTAGCCCCCATCATAATCCCCACATAGGATCTCGGGCCATTGGCCATTCCAGTCCCGGCCAATCACGTAGCCATTCCCATACGTCTGGACGTAAATCGTATAGGTAGGCACATAGGTGCCCACACATTGTACCCCGATGTCGTTATCGTGAGTGGCGTAGCCCGTGGATCCCCAGGTGCCACGGTCCTCAGTCCCAAACGGGCACGCCCCTATTCCACTCTCGTATCCCGCACAACGAAGATTGGCCATCCAAACAGGACCACTTCCGTCTGGAACGCTTTCTTCGGGCAACACGGTCCCTGTATCGTAGCCGTTCTCGCGGCACGCCACATGCGCATCCACGTCGTCAAAGCCCCAAAAATTCACTGTCCCCCATATGCCCGCATATTGAACTTCGAGTCGTCCCGAAGAACCACCGCCGTCGATGCGCGAGCCGCCGTAGGGATTGGGACAGGTTCCATCACAACAATGAACCCCCACGTCATATGGGTGATCTTGCGGATTATCACCAAATGAATACCTCTCCCCAAAGTCGCAATCGTCCAGGCTCGTTTCCATGCCGGTGCATTCGAGGCGATTCATCCATACGGGTCCGCTGCCATCGGCAACAACAGTTCCGATTGAATATCCGTCATCGTATCCCATGTTCACGCAAGCCACCTTCGCATCTTTGTCGTCAAAGTATCTTGAGCCCACGGTTCCCCAATCTCCGACGAATAGTACTTCCAGGCGCCCGTGGTCCCCCCCCTCTGCAATGCGCGCCCCACCGTACTCCAGTGAACAGGAAGACGGACAACAGATGACTCCCATGTCACCGCCGTGGTTGGCATATTCGACTCCCCAGCCCTCAAAAGGACACTGGGTGATGTTGGCTTCCCTGCCGTTACAATTGACATCATCCATCCAAATCGGTCCGCTGCCGCCACTTGGTGCAAACATAGGGAGACCCTCGGCAAATCCGAGCTCACGACACGCTACCGTCGCGCTCGGTGGGCCAAACAGGTGATAATAGACAGTTCCCCAGACGCCACCATACAACACACCGAGCCTCCCCCACCTTGCACCGCCGTCCTCAAGGCGCAGCCCACCGTATCCCGAACCAGACACCAAGAACCTTGCCACCACGGTAATGTTGGCAGTCGCGTTTACCACACAGGTGCTGGCAATCGAGCAGTCAGGCGCCGACCAGTTGCTAAATATGAATCCATTGAGTGTAGTGGCGGTGAGCGTTACCTGAGCCCCTTGTGCGAAGCTGTTCATGCAGGCATCGCCGCAATTGATGCCTCCAGGAGTCGAGGTCACTGTACCGCCGCTAGCACCGTTGCCGGTTTTGCTCACCCACAGGATATAGCTCGGCACAAAGGTGGCGCTCACCATGGTTGCCGTCACCAACGAAACAACACAGGTTCCTGTCCCGGAGCAGCCGCCGCCCGACCAAGCAGAGAACACGTGGTTTGCTCCTGGTTGCGCCGACAACGTCACCGACGTCCCGTAGTCATAGGCTTCGTCACAATCTGAACCGCAGCTGATACCGGCGTGTGAGGTTGAGATGACCGTGCCCGTCCCAGACTTTGTGACCGTCAGCGTGTAGGTCTTGAGCGCAAATGTGGCCGTCACATTGCGTGCTCGGTCCATCGTGAGCACACAAGTTGTTGCCGTCGTGCAAGTATCCTTGTCCCCTGACCAGCCCGCAAAATTACTAATTGCGTTGGGCGCGGCTGTCAGCGTGATGGTCGTACCACTCACATAGGATTCCGTGCAATCTGAGCCGCCCGAGCCGCAATTGATACCTCCAGGAGTCGAGGTCACTGTACCGCCGCTAGCACCGTTGCCGGTTTTGCTCACCCACAGGATATAGCTCGGCACAAAGGTGGCGCTCACCATGGTTGCCGTCACCAACGAAACAACACAGGTTCCTGTCCCGGAGCAGCCGCCGCCCGACCAAGCAGAGAACACGTGGTTTGCTCCTGGTTGCGCCGACAACGTCACCGACGTCCCGTAGTCATAGGCTTCGTCACAATCTGAACCGCAGCTGATACCGGCGTGTGAGGTTGAGATGACCGTGCCCGTCCCAGACTTTGTGACCGTCAGCGTGTAGGTCTTGAGCGCAAATGTGGCCGTCACATTGCGTGCTCGGTCCATCGTGAGCACACAAGTTGTTGCCGTCGTGCAAGTATCCTTGTCCCCTGACCAGCCCGCAAAATTACTAATTGCGTTGGGCGCGGCTGTCAGCGTGATGGTCGTACCACTCACATAGGATTCCGTGCAATCTGAGCCGCCCGAGCCGCAATTGATACCTGGGGAACTCGAGGTCACTGTGCCTAACCCACTGCCCGTCGTTGGGTCTACGGTCAGCGCGTAGGATGGCCCGGTGGTGTTAAACGTGGCCGTAACGTTCTTGGCTGCACTCATGGTCACCACACAGGTGGCAGCCGTACCACAGGAGGCCCCATCCCCAGACCAACCGGCAAAGGTACTATTGGTGCCAACCGCCGCGGAGAGTGTCACCTCATAGTCGCTGTTGTACGAATACGAACACGTCGTGCCACAGCTAATGCCAGCCGGGTTCGCGGTCACCGTGCCCGTGCCCGTCCCCGACTTTATGACGGTCAGTGTGTAGGTCTTGCGTATGAAGATGGCAGTGACCGACTTTGCCGCACCCATGGTCACCACGCAGGTGGCAGCCGTACCACAGGAGGTTCCATCCCCTGTCCAACCGGCAAAGGTGCACGCGCTGTCCGATGTTTGCGACAGGGTGACCGCCGTACCGTTGGCAAAGGATTCGTTGCAGTCGGCACCACAATTGATCCCCGCCGGGGTCGACACGACCGTACTTCCGTCGCGACAACCATCGTCCGTCCCCGACTTTACGACGGTCAAAGCGTAGGTGGTGCCTGACGTGTTGAATGTGGCCGTGACCGACTTGGCCGCACTCATGGTCACCACACAGGTGGCAGTCGTACCACAGGATGTCCCGTCCCCAGACCAACCGGCAAAGGTGCTGCTGGCACCAGGCGCCGCAGTGAGTGTCACGCTCGTGCCGCTGTTGTATGAATACGAGCACGTCGAGCCACAGCTAATGCCCGCCGGGTTCGAGGTCACCGTGCCCGTGCCCGTGCCTGCTTTCGTCACGGTCAATGCGTAGGTGGTGACCTGGGTGTTGAACGTGGCGGTGGCGCTCGTGTTGCTGCTGATGTTCAACGAACACGTCCCCGTACCAGAGCCGCAAGCGCC
>MGST01000247.1 GCA_001798605.1 Deltaproteobacteria bacterium RIFOXYA12_FULL_58_15
ATGGCCGCCGCAACACCGCCGGACACAAAGAGAAGATTGATGGTAAACAGCTGCCCCACCTGTCCACCATGCCACGGCAGTCCCCAGGAACAAATTTTCGCGCGCGACCTCGGGTTACAGCTCGAGGGCTTTGAGACGAACACGCTGGTCCACACGCACCCTGTCACTCCACAGCCGCACCAGACGATACTTGGGCGGGTACTGCGTGCTTTGGCCCGACTTTTTGTCGGTTATGACTGCTGATGCTGCCAAAAAGAAACCCCCGGGGGGACTCCGAGGGTTGTTGGGCGGCCTTCTCAATCCGCTTCATCGGCAACTTTTGCGGTCCTGGTGGCGTCTCTGGACGGCCAGCTTTGGGGGCTGAAATTGCCAAGCAAGATCAAGTCCCGGTATCACCTCACATTCAGATGGAGACACCCCGCGAAGTTCGGACGCCGCGCACGCGGGCTGCACCGAAGTCGCGGAGGGCACCTACTGGCCGAGAAAGCCAAGGCCTTGGGTCGTAGCGCCCTCAAGAAGCTCGATACGATCGTCACTCCTGACACGCTCCTGCGCTGGCATACCTGAGCTTTCCCAGAACCCAATTGGGTGGCCGAGCCATGTACCTGGCCACTCTCGATCCAACCACCAAGGGAACCTGCAAGGTGCGCGTCAACACGGACGCCCTACTCGACCTGCGAAGCCGCGGCTTCGATTTGTCGCAGCTCACCATGATGATCAACAACAAGTCGTGGGGGCCTGAGCGGGAGTTCTACGTCACCGGAAATCCGCTAGACCCGGTGCACGGCGAAATCAAGATCGCCAAGCAGTTTAGCAACCGTCGGGATGAGGACCACCCGACCTCGGAGAAGGTCGACGCGCGGGGCTACAATGTCTATACGTCGCACGCCAAGGGTTTTGCGCTCGTCTGGATCGACCCCGAAAGCTCACCCCAAAGAAGAGTTCTGGCCGAGTTTCCCCATCATTCCCCCTTCGAACACCCGTTTTAACGCCCAAGGCCTTCTCGGCGCTTGCCGCCTGCAAAACGGTGAGCCCTTGACCGCCCCTGCCTATCGAAGCCTACCGACCGACGGCTTGACCGGGAAAATCAGTGACGCCAAAAGTGACCATGTGGTCACGGCCGACGAGGTGGTCGGCATCCTCGCCGAGGCAAAAGCCGGAGGGACAAACCCCACCAAGGTGAAAGCGGTGCTCGATCTGTACGAGAAGACGCCCACCGCTTCTTGGGCGAATCCGAGCATCAAATCGAATCGAAACAGACGGTGATCGATACCCTGGGGACCACGAAACTCCGGGACTTCTTGTTGCTTCATCACAGCATGCTGCCGGCAGACAAACGGGGCGACGATTTGGTCGATCTGCAAACCCTACCCTTACCCAAACCCCCGGCGAACGTTGAAAACGTGCTCGAGTATACCTACGGCGCCAACGTTCATTTCGTTGGATACTGCCGGAAAACGCCAACAGGGTTCATGCCTATGTGTCACCTCCGTCCCGGAGTTTACGAAATGTTTTGTATCAGACATTCGGCACGCCACACCTAGTTCCAGCTCACCACATATGCATTGTGTTCAACCGCATCTTTACTCATGGCAGAGCTAGCATTCCTTGACTCTCTTAACCGAAGGCGACGAACAAATTAGTTAGAATTGAATTATGATACAATATTTATCCCAAAACCAATAGATACGGGTAGGCGACCCCGCAGGCATTTGCCAACAACCAAGAAATACCTCATCCAATCACCAAGCTCTACTGACCGACCCTCCACCCGCGCCGAGTCGATCGTTATGCTGGTGCCCCCAGCGCAGGCAACAACCACAGATTTCTGTTCTTCGATGATGGTGCCTGGTGGGGCTGTTGTCGGCTTGCCAACCGATACTCCCATCACCTCGATGACCATCTCATCAGTGACGTCGAGCCGAGCGGTGTAGGTGGGTGATTGAAAGCGGCCGTAGTTGCCCGCTCGCACAAAACCTTGCACTTCACTTGCAGTCCAGTTCCAATCGATGTTTGGATCTTGAGCGTCCGCAGAACGGAACACTCTGCGTTTTGCTAAATCCTGAGGGCATCGACCGAGGTTCGTGCCAGCAATGATCTGATCCACGACTCGACACAAGATACCCACGCCTGTCTCCATCGTACGCTGAAACAGAGAGAGTCCTGTGTCCTGTGGGTCGATGGGAAAACGTTCGGACTCAATGATGTCGCCGGCATCAACCCGCGCCACCATTTCGTGAACACAGGCACCAAACTCAGTAGCCCCCTCCCGCAGTGCCCACTGGTGGACATGAACGCCACCGTACTCGGGAAGGAGGCCTGGATGGAGGTTGAATGCCCGTGACGGAAATCGGTCGAGCACCTGAATGTCTAGAATCACCATGTTGTTGACACTTAAGAGCCAATCGGCAGTCAGGGAACTCACGAAAGCATCGGAACGTTCCCGGCGCCCCTTGGGGCTGAGCAATAGGCTATCTCCAACGCACACTCCCCAACGTTTGGCCACGTTGACAATGAGCGGATGCCAGGGTGCCTTGGTAAACACACCCTCAACCTTGCCCCCCTGCTTGATGATGTATTGCAGGGCACGGGCTGCTGGCTGCCCTTCGCCGACGAGGATGAAAGTACTCACGGCCGGTACCACAGTTCTTTCACGCCGCTTGCAACTTTCCGGGAGAGCCAGTGTCGGCCCCCGCTATTGAGATGTCCAAAGTCGCGAAAGTGTGTGTCATTCAGTGCGTCACCATAGCCCCATACTGCATCGATGATGTCAGCTCGACGGGCGTGCTCCAAGGTTTCTTCAAAGGGCTGTTGCATGGACGCCAGTTGTTGCCGTAAACGAGAGTGCGTAGGCATTACGACAACAACAACCCGCGGCGAAATCTTTGCGGCAAGCTTGAGAATCCGAGACAAACGCAGACGTTCGGTTTGAGCGCCATAGGCCAACGGATCTAATTGCCCCTCTCTCTCCATTTTCCACCAAGTCTCCTTCCATTGCTCGACTGACAGCGAATTCGCCTCGTTGTAGAGAAACCTAGGTGGCGCGGTGAGATGTCGCGGCCATAGGAAATCCTCAGGACGCCCCCTCTGCAACAGTGCCCTCTCGAGCCGACGACCCAAGATAGTTGCCGGAGCTGAAAACGGCCAAACAGTCCTCTTCCACAAATAGCCTCGATGGACCCCTTTCCACTCTTCGGGAGCACCGTCGAGCACCGCAACGGAATCCCGAATATCCACGAACGGTGCGTATCCCCTTTGGTGTAAATCGGATTGTGCGGGACGCAACATTCGAGCATTGAGTCCAAGAACCAGGCAGTAAGGCTTCACCGCGGCGCGCTGGGTCATCAACAGGGCGAGCTCGACCCAAAGCAAGGTTCCACCACTGGCCCCCCCATTGACAAACTCGAGGCCGGTGCTTGTCGACATCATGACGTCGTCAAAGCCCTCGCGCGTGGTTGAGCTGCCAAGAAGAAGACAAACCGATGTATTCGTCGAACCTGCCCGAGAAATTGCTGCGGCTGTTCGAAAACCGGGTTCGGGGCCGAGCGGTTCCTCAAAGAGGGAGTAAAACCAGGGGGACGCAACCAGAACCCAACCAAGGGCCCACACAGCCATCGACACCGTGGTCAGGCTCCCAAGGGTCAACAACCAACGCCTATCTGGCAGAAACAAGCTCAAAACCCCCGATAAACGAAGTCCGCTCCACTGTTGTCAATGAGGGCTGCTATCAGAAAAAGTTTGAGGGTCACATCAACGACGATGCCACACACCAGCAGCCACTCCCTTTTTTGCCACTTCATTGCGTGCTCTCCTCCCAAACGTACATCCAGCCGGCGGTCATCACGAAGAAGGTATAGGCCACTCCAACGACTCGCACTGCCCACTGCAGGCTCTTCTGCCGTGACCAGGACTGTCGCATCCAAACCGAGGCAGCCATTTTCTCCAATGCCATCAGCGCCCCAATTCCAATACCCCATACCAAATACCGACTATTGAATCGGTGCCATACTCCAACGCCAGCAAAGCAGACCACCAACGACAATACACCAACAGTCACGGCATGCTGGCTGCCCAAACGACGGACCAATCTGACCTGCAGTGGCGTGAAAAGATTGCGGCGGACCCAATCCCCCAAGGAGATGTGCCAGCGGCGCCAATACTCACTGACAGAACCAGCGAGAAATGGTCTACGGAAGTTCAGCGGCGTCGGAACTCCGAGCAAACGCCCAAGCCCGAACGCCATCACCGAATATCCGCCAAAGTCAAAAAGCACGTACGCATGGACCATCGCCGCGTCGGTCCAGGATTCAACTGCGATCGCCTCCGTTCCCCAGATGAAGGTCCGCCCTCCCTCGGCCAACACAACCTTGAGAAACAGACCGGTCACCACCAGCCACACACCCTTTGCCGCTTCGACAAGCGTCAAAGGTTTCCATTCTTCATCGTCCATCTTCAGGTGGTGGGCATAGACATTGAGAGGTCCGGAGATGAGCATGTGGAAAGGAAAGAGATACCCGACAAGAGCCAGGGGTCGGAGCAAACGGACCCTGCTGGCGCTAACAACGCGAATGACCTCAATGATTCGCAGGAAGACATAGGAAAAAGAGAGGGTGGCCAACAGCATATAGGGGAGACCGCTGGCGTCGCCGTTTGTCTGCACAAGTTTGTAGAGAACAAACACCCCTGATGGCGCAAAGAGCACAGCCAGCAAACACAGAGACGTCCCTCCAGATGACGCTGCGCCCGTTTCACCGATTCGATGCAGCCCCAACCAGACGGCCAGACCAATAGCCAACATCAACAAAGACGCCCGCCAATCAAATGCTACACCAATGACCACCAAACTAAGGACACCAAATCGCGTTGTCTGCGGCCAAGGCATGGGCGCCCGCATGGCAATGATGCAGGCAGTCGCCAGCAGCCAAAATGTTGGATTCAGCAGAACGTCCATGACGATTTCAGGCAGGTCCCTAGCCGAGTTTCCCTGCGATCAACTGTTGCAGCTCTCCAACGTCCGCGAGGCCGCCTATCTCATCGTCATCAAACTGCACGCCAAATGTCTCCTCCACCTTGACCATAAGCGTCACGTGAACAAATGAATCCCAACCAGGGATATCTTGAGCTGTTGTGCTCCCATCGATTTGCAGGTCCTCGTCGAGAAAGACTTCTCGAAACACGGTGAGGAGCTTCTCAAAAATCATCTTGTCATTGGTTCTCATCGGAAACATCTTTTCATTTTTTGACGGATTTCATTTGTAGGGATTCCGCAAGGGACGCACGGTCGAGCTTGCCGGTCGGGGTGCGACTTATGTTCGACACCTGGACAATTCGGTTAGGCACCATGTAATCTGGCAAAAGGTTCCGACACTTATTGATCATCTCAATCTCATTTTTCTTGCCGCCGTGCATGCCTGCGACCACACAACCCACAATCTGTCGCACGAGACCGCCATCGTCAGTCACAGCGACTGCTAGCGCAAAATCAGTACCTGCCGCCTGACGAAGTGCGGAATCAATTTCCTCCAACTCAACACGGTGCCCATGGATCTTTATTTGGGTATCGAGACGCCCGAGAAAATGAAGGTCGCCATCTTCGTCAGCCACCACTCTATCGCCCGTTCGGTACCAGATATCTGAGGAATCCATACCAGGCAGAAAAACGAATTTCCGTTCTGTCAACGCCGGGTCCCACCAATATCCTTCTGTTATTTGTGGTCCCTGGAGGCAAAGCTCGCCAGCGTCCCCACGGGAAACCTCGACCAATTCCTCGTCGACGACCGCAACCCTGTGGTGAGGGAAAGGTTTGCCGATGGGTGCTGTTTGGCGGACCGTCTTAGTCTCTGCGCGATGGAACCGATGACGAGTTATGGCAATTGTCGCCTCAGTCGGGCCGTAGAGGTTTTCGACAACAGAATTGGGAGCGGCCACGGCCCACGCCTCTGCGGATGTCAACGGCAACGGCTCACCGCAAAACAAGGACAGCCGCAGCAAGGGAAAACTGTTGGGCGGCAACCTCCCCATTCGTTGGAGCAGAAAGATAACAGAGGGAACTGAAAACCACACTGAGAGTTGCCGTTCCTTGATGAATTTTGCAGGAACCAGAAGAGACGTGGGTGGCACGACACACAGGCAGGCCCCCGCCTGCCAAGTCACAAAGAGGTCGTGCATACCCAGGTCGAAGGTTAGCTCGAAGAATCCTGAAACGCGATCATCAGGCTGCAATCCAAAGAGCACCCGTGCGGCGGACAGATACGCTCCGAGGTTCTGGTGATTCACTGGCACACCCTTTGGAGCCCCGCTACTCCCAGAGGTGAACATCAAATAGGCGGGACCATAGGTAGGAATTTCTTGAGGCCATTTTAGGTCTCTGTCGCCAAGATCGTTGAGACTGACAAATTGGTGCCGAGGAAAACGATGGGCAAGATTCGCAAAAGAAGCTGCGGGCGGCAACAGAATGAGACAATCGGATTCAATGTCATCCAAAAGGTCTCCCAATGCAGCAGGCGATTGCTCGTCGCCAATGATCACCCGTGCTCCACTCGAGCGAAGTATCTGTTGGTTACGGGCGGGCGGCTGACTCGGATCGAGCGGTACAAAGGTCCGACCCGTCACCAGCACACCAAGCACGGCCGCGTAGGCCTGGCGACTGCGCCTGGCGATAATCCCTACCTGCACCCAATCATCCGGTATTGACCGCAAACCATCGGCCACGGCCAGGGCATATTGGCCAAGCTCCGCATAGGTCGTTACCTGGCCGCCGATTTCCAACGCAGCCCGGTTGGGCCACCTGTGGACTGCGCGGATGAAGCCAGCCGCAACAGACTCACCGGTGTGCAACTCAGACAGTGCTTCTCTCCTTGAGCTCGTAGGATCGAACGCCGTACCCCCTGCGGCGCCGAAGTTATCACAAGATCTTATCTCGGACATTTCGTCCAGTATGCCCTACAGCCTACAACCCTATTCCAGCAAGCGCCAGATTTCGCGTTTATCTGCCAGGATCGTTCACTGAGTGGTCCACCCAACTTTTTCGCAGTTCCGGCGCACGGACCCCCCCAGGACGTAAGAATTGCGGCCGTAAGGACCGTAAGTGGCATGAAGGCCATGGAACCTCCGTCCCG
>MGST01000248.1 GCA_001798605.1 Deltaproteobacteria bacterium RIFOXYA12_FULL_58_15
TCCTCGGTTCATCCCATTGTTGGACCGTTGTAGTCGCTCTGTGCGCCAGCCGCACAGATTGCGTTATTTCAAATACCTTCGTGATCTCTTCCGTCGGGGAGCCATCTGTCCCGAGTTGCGACGGTTTGGCTCAACCGATGCTGCGTGTCTGCATCGTCGGATCGAGCAACACCGCGAGGGTGTTGAGCAACTCGATGTCCCCCACGAATCGAATGCGACCGCCGTGCACCGCCGCAACAACATCGAGGTCGGCGGCCATCAGGGCGATGAAGTCGGCGCGGTCCATCTCGAGGTACAAGTCTGGTGAGGACGCACCGCCGCGACGAATTCGCCGTTTGGTAGCATCGATGGTCCATTCGCCGCCCACGTCGCCAAACAAGCGAATGACCAGGACGCCCTCCCGCAGGTCGTCATTGGCGGCGCGCGCCAAATATCGCGGCACAATGGAATCAAAATACTTCTCCGGCGTGATCGGCATTGCTGCACAACTCATTCTATCCTCCAGGGTCTTGAATGTTTCGCGTCCGTCCGAATGCTCTGCCCCCATACGCGGAGCAATCTGCGTGCCACGGTCTGATCTGCGCCTGGGGACGGATCTGCAGCAAACGCCGTTGTGTGCTGTCACTCTGCGCGACAATGTGTGTCAGAAGAAAGCACCGATGCTCGCGTTCCTCCCAAACACCCAGCCACCAAGTTTGGCTTGGCGCGGCAGGAACCCAACTCAGAGTGGATGGCAACCGAAAGGCTCCGGGTGCAACCCGAGGGTTCCATAGCGTTGCCGTCAACGTCGATTCGGTCGCGTAACTAGTTGATCACAGGTGGATCAACAGTGGCATGGATGCTGCTTAAGAGATTCGTTGTTGAGCCGGAACGGTAGAACGCACCCTTGTTAGGTAATCGTGCCGCTTTGTTAGCGCACGTAGAAGAACGGAGTGAAACATGAAGAGTATTCTTGTCACTGTCTATTCCTTTGCATTCCTATTCGGCTGTGGTGGCGAAATCGGTCTGCTTGAAAACGAGCAGTATTATGAAGAGGGAAATTCAGCAGCGGAGGCTGCTGTTCTAATAGCGTGCAACAACACTTCTGCATGCCCCGCAGGCAGTGTTTGCATGAGCGGATTGTGTTCCGTTGTTTGCAACACAGACTCGGTGTGCCCCGCAGGCAGTGTGTGCATGGCCGGATTGTGTACCGATGTTTGCAACACCAACTCGGAGTGCCCCGCAGGCAGTGTGTGTATGGACGGATTGTGTACCGATGCGTGCAGCACCAACTCGGAGTGCCCCGCAGGCAGCGTGTGCATGAATCAATTGTGTACCGCTGTTTGTAGCACCAACTCGGAGTGCCCCGCAGGCAGTGTGTGCATGGACGGATTGTGCACCGATGCTTGCACCACCAACTCGGAGTGCCCCGCAGGCAGTGTGTGCATGGCCGGATTGTGCACCGATGCTTGCACCACCAACTCGGACTGCCCCGCAGGCAGTGTGTGCATGAATAGTGTGTGTAATGACGATTTTTACGCGACAGCGTGGTTCGATCGCGACAACCCCAGCGGGGCGGGTGACTACGAAGGCTATCAGTCGGTGAGCCCCTCACCATGTCAACCGGGCTACTCGTACTTTCAAACACAACGTGCTTGCGTCAGCGGCACGTGCTCGAACGACATCATCCACACCTATTCGACCGGTGGCATCTACTGCCTACAAGCTGAAAACAGCTACGGCTGCGGTGATTGGAAAGTTCAGTTCGTCTGCGTTGCGAATTACTGATCCCTTGATCCCTACTCATGTGGTCATGCCAGGCCGAGGGGGAACCGCTGTCGCCCATCGATGGCGGAAGCGAATCGCCAATCTACCGGTGATCTTCGTTTCGGGATACCCGCAGGGCTTCCACCAGGAAAATCTCAATCTCAGCGGTCCCACGGAGTTTCTTCCCAAGCCCTTTTCCCCCGATGATTTACTCCGGCAGGTTGCGGCAATGACGACCGACCCCACCGAGTGAACCTCGAGTATCGGCAATGCGGCAGTGGTAATCACCGATCTGGCGAAACCACACAGAGTCAAACATGTACGTCGGCTGCTAAATCACGTATACCGTGATCGAATTAATGATAAACGATAAAAATGTCTTGATATTCATTTCAAACTATCCTATCTAATGCCAGTGTCTAAAATCAATTTCAGGAGACTCAAATGGCGACAAAGCAGAGTTTCAAGGCGCTGCAGTACTTTTTCACATTCATCTCATGGATCGGCGTAGCTGGGCTTTTCGGGACCCTCGTTTCCATGTTCGTACCGATGGTGGAGGTCGACAGTCGTCTGACCTATGCGGCGATCATGTTTTTCCTGTCGGGAATCCCTTCCCTGTTGATGTTCCTCACCTATCGACAGTTGTCCCATCTATTTAGACACTTGCGCAAGAACGTCGCAATTGATGTTGACTTGATATGGATCCTTCGCCGTCTTGGCTGGCTCTTTCTGTTCAGTTTCGCCTCGGAATGTGTCCTCTATGTCACATTTCTACTAACCAAGACCTCATTTCACGACCTCTACCTATACTTGGAACTTACAAATACAGACACTCTCAAGTTAATCGAGTTGGTGTTCCCCACCTTGGGCTCTGGTGTCGGAGGTGTCATCCTTTTTTTCGCTCTCATGGGGCTCGCGCAGTTTTTTGGTCACCATTTGGCACTTCAGCAGAAGGTCAATACCCTCGAAAGCGAATCATCTCTAACCATTTGATCTTGGAGTGTTTTGATGACCATTCGAGTGAACTTGGACATGGTTCTGGTTCAGCGAAAGATGAAGCTGAAGGATTTGGCCGAGCAAGTTGGCGTCACCATCCAGAATCTGTCCATTCTGAAACAGGGAAAAGCCAAGGCCATCCGCTTTTCGACCTTGGATGCTCTTTGCAAGGCTCTGGGCTGCTCGCCGGGGGATATCTTGGAATATCGAGAACAAGAGGAAGAAAAAGCAAAGTTTCAACGCGGGGCGGAATAACTCAGAGGACTTCGGTTGTGCAGAATTGCCGAGGTGAGCATATGGTTGTATCTTGCAATATCATTTCATGCGACTGCTGAGAATGACTCGGGCACGCTTGGTGTAGGTCTTCCACTGGGGGAGATCGCCACCGGCGGCAACCACTTCCCGCAGCAGTTGCAGGCCGCGGTCACGTTGGCCATGCAGGCAGCATGTTTCGCCCAGGCATGTCTTGGTAACGATGTCGTTTGGGTCCCGCTCGAGAGCCATGTCGTAGCACACGATAGCGGTGTCGTAGTCTTTTTGCGATTGGGCACAGGCACCGAGACCTCGCCAGCAGGACATGCGGGTTGGGTCCATACGGGTGGCCAAACCATAGATCAGCGACGCCTCTGCATACTTTTCAGAGCGGTAATAGCCGAGCGCGACGTTCTCAATCGAGCTCAATGATGAATCGTCAAAATCGAACAACTCTTTGGGAGTCGAGGCACCACGGCGAATAGCTGCGAGGATGTCGTCGAGATCATCCTCCGGAAGATTGGTCAGCTCGGAGAGATCGGGTTTGGGCATAGGGCCTACCCTCGGGTGAGCGCTTGGGTGCTTTGGTTGCGCAACTCATAGTGCTCTGAAAGAATGCGCAGCGAGAGCTTGAACAGCTCCTTCGACTCGTCGTAGTTGCCCTGGGATTCCTCGACCATCTGGTCCATCATCTCCGCTTGTTGCTCCCAACGCATTCCCTCCAGCCTCTTTTCATCTGCCTGGCGTTGTGGACCTTCCTGTTTGCTCTCCATCGTTTTGTACTTGGACCAGACATCAGCGATGGGCGTGGCGAGGTTAGCGACCGCCATTTGCTTGGCTTGGTTGGCGGAATCCGTTGCGGCCGTCGCCCCCTCAGTCCCGGCTTGGCCGACTTGAGTCGAGGCATAGGAGATGGCACAAACGATTACTGCCGTGACCACCGAGTCGGTGAACTGCCGCTCGGCTTCGTCCCGCTCAGCCTCCAACTGTTTTTCCGTACATGCGACCTGCGACTTTTTGCCGTCGACTTTGGCATTCTGAAATGCACGCTTGGCGCTCTTGGCGTCTGCCATATCCCGCATGGCAGTGCGAGCGGTCTCCGACATCGCCAACCACATCAAGGCTGCATCACCTGACCCAGACATCCAACCGACTCGCCAGGTTGCACCCGCATCATCGATCTGCCCGGCGACATCTGGCAACGGCGGCGCACCCCCAAGGTCCCCATCGCCTCCCCGCGACGTCAATCGTGACTCGACGACATCGACCTTGAGAAGCGGTGCCGTCGAAGAAACCTGGTCCACAACGTTCGACCTTGGCTGACTGACGACGGGTGCCCGAGTTTGGTTGTCGATCGGAACGTTGATGAGATTGCTGGGAATGTTTGTCATATTGGTCATGGCCGCCCCAAAAAGTGGTTCAGCCGTTCATACCCCGCAGTCGTTGAATCGGTTTTTAATTATTCGGTTCTGAAATATTCAATGCACCTATCAATTAGGTTAGATTATTGCCACAGAATCCGTGCTGCAGACGATGGCTCGAGTCCGAAAGCCAAACCATCGGCCGGACGGCACCTCGAGTTCTTGTTAACTCAGGTCAACAAAGATGCACTCAAAATCCGCCGGAAGTGAACGTGCGCCCGCCGGCTACCAGCGATGGTAGGCGGGATGGCCCTCTTTGACAGCAATGAACACGCCATGACAGGCGGCGCAGATCTCGCCGTCCACTTCCAGGGTGCCCTCTACATTGGCGCGACGCTTTGATGAATCGGTAACGCGGGCGCGTAGGATCACGGGACCGGCGCTCGGAGTCGGGCGCTTGAGCTCGATCTTGTATTCGGCCGTCACGGTGCAGGGTGGCTCGTCAACCCCCGCCTTCTTCATCAGATGCATGGCCGCCGCCCAATTGCAGTGACAATCGAGGAGCGAGCCGATGATGCCGCCATTGAGCATGCCATCAAAAGCTTCGTGGGTGGGTACTTCGGGAGTCCACTCGGCCACCAATTCGTCACCACGCTCGAAGCTCCGAATGCGCAGTCCCTTGGGATTTGCAGGTCCACATCCGAAACAATGATTGTCGGGGGCGTATCGCTCTTGCACGCTCTTGGTTGTCATTGAATCTTTCACCTCTTTGCCGCCATACGCTTGGCGGCACCGAGAATGGCACCCAGCACCACCGCAAGCAACGCCGCCATGATCACACGGTATTGCGACGGCAACATGAAAGTCACCGTATGCGCCGGCACCCAGAACCAAATGCAGGCGGCACCGACAATGTGGAACATGCTGCGCCAGTCAATGCTGGTATAAACGTCCACCAATGGCCACCGTGTGAAGAGCTGTCCTCGATCGATGAGCGTGTCGGTGACGCGATGAAACACCATCATGGGAAACGCAAAGATCAGGTTCATGAAGAACGATTTCCAAAACGCCGTGAGAAAAACCGATTGCTCGCCGGGCAACAATCCATGCCTCAACAACCCATCGACGCCAAAGGAGAACAGTGGAAAAACAGCGGCAAAAACGATACCGAGAAATCCCCACACCAACATGCGCTCGGGCAAACGAATACCGCGCAAACGCCAGGTGCCATTGACAATCTTGCCGCTAAGGAGCTCTCCCATGGTGCCCAGCAGGGCGATCTTGGCGAGACCCATGGCGTAGGGATGCAACTCGGTCAAAGAAACAAAGATCCCGCGACTCACAGGAAAAACCAGCATCGTTATGACTGCGCCGAGAAGCGCCAACCAGACGACTGAGATGACCTTGTCCATCTGACGCATCTGACGCATCTGACGCATCTAACGTTTCGCCGCCTTTGTGGCAATGGCTAGGGCGTAACGAGGTCCAGGAAGTCGAACTTCGCAAACCCTGCGTCGAAGGTACAAATCGAGCCTACGCCATGATGTCGCAGACACAATGCGATGCGGGCATCGAAGATGTCGTTGCCCCGAAGTGGGAGACTCAACTCGACCAGTGCGCGCCACCACAGGTCCGACTCGTGGAGCACTCCAACATCGAACTCATCAATGAAGCGAGCCAAGAGCGCAACCGCTTCACCCAATGACAGTGGCTGCTCAAACACACGTGGGTGGGTGACCAAGCGGAGGAACTCAGCAACATTCGTTTGAGTCGTCGCAAATGGCCCCGAAGCAGCGTCGAGCCACGCGGCACTCCTTGCATGGTCCCGAGAGCTCGAGACGAGCAAGTGGACGAGTACGTTAGTGTCGAGTGCGATCGTCATCGAGGGCGTCCATGAGCGCGTCGCGGCTGTCAATGTTCATTAACGGGCGACCCAGATCGACCGGAGCAAGGCTGGGCTTTCGTTGCGCTCGTTGGCGCTCCAACTTTCGACCGATTCGAGCCCACTCGCTGACCGTCGCACTAATGGTTCGTCCCGTGCGCCCAGCCGCCTTCTTTGCGTCTTCGTAAAGGCTGTCGTCCAAAGTTAGGCTGGTCTTCATATTCCTAGTTATAGAATACGTATTCTTAAATGTCAATACCTGGATTCCCACCTCGACATGCACCAGAATCCTCAGAGGACGCCCTGTCCAATCATGGAGACGACGATACGTCGGAATCAGCGAGAAGGTGCCAGGATCCGTCTGGCCGGTCGCGTCAAGAGAATGACAATGGCGACGTAGGCAGCCTGCAAGAGCACAGCGAGCAAGGCAAAAACCGTCAACGGCACGAGCACAATCACAAAGGGTGCGACTGTGAGCTCAGCGGCGGTAAGCAGGGTGACACCCATCGCCACAATGATGGAGAAGAGGAATCCGCCGAGCAAGCCACCGGCGAGATCTCTCAGGCTCGGTGCCATGTGCGATGCGATTGCCACCGCAAGGTAGAGCTGCAACACCAACCACGGTGATGCTTCTATCGAGGTGACGACGAAAAGCGCGAGCTGCACAAGATTCTTGAAGTAGCAGGACTGCACGGATTGGTGAGCCAACAAAGCCTGCCCCCGCTCCAAGACTTCTTGGCGAGCATCGGCCGGCAACAGGGTTGCACCGATGAAGGACAGCAGGACAGCTCCGGCAACGAAGGGCGCTATGCCAATAAAGAAGGTACCTACCAATTGCCAGGCGTTGCGCCGTCGATACGCGTGTCGCACGTACCCGAGGGTTCCGGTGCTGGGATCGGGCTCGAAGAGACTGTATGCGACCACACGGTGGCCGAAGAGTTTGATGGCGATGAGGTGGCTGAGCTCGTGCACCGGCACGCCAATAAACGCCGTGGGGTACAGGCTCGCAC
>MGST01000249.1:0-3635 GCA_001798605.1 Deltaproteobacteria bacterium RIFOXYA12_FULL_58_15
ATGGTCGGCCAGGATGCCAACTCCCGCGTCCGCCGAAAAATTAAACCCGAGCTCGCGTGCCATATCCGACAGGGCGAGGCGTCGCCTCTGCTTGGCTCGGTTCCCGACGATAATCGCGACAACGGCAATCACGATGAACGAGCCGACGGTCCCAATAGCCACAAAATCGCCAATGTCCACGGTCATTCTCCTCGATCTGTTTTGAACCATAGTAGTTTTCAAAGACGGGTTGAATGACGAGGAGGAGCTTGATTGATGTGAAATGCTGATACGTACGCGCTCGCCCTGGACCACTAGATAATGAGCGTCTGTTCTTGGGCAGGCGGAATCATGGGAATTGGGGCGAGATTATCGGGATTTGTTTCTGTTGCTTGGTTCAATAGTCACCCAAGCTTCTAGGCTGCCGTGCTGATCGAGGTTGAGGGACACATCGTCAAAGGTTGTCCGCAAGCCTAGATCTGGCTCACGTTCAAAAACAGCGTCCATCAATACCGAGTGGAAAAAACCTGGAATCTTCGTCGATGATCTCAACGACGTAGAGGGTCTCGAATTCGGCGACTGGGGCTCTTCTCCACCTATTCAAGGTTTCTTGGATGGACCCATTGTCGTCCTTCTCGGCGAGGAGACTCACCCACGCGTATTGGGGGGACTCCGCCGATCTGCCAGGAAAGACGATTTCTGAGACTGACCGGTAGTGGTATTCGATCCGATCCCAAGGAGCGTTGGCACCCCGCAATTGCAGGACTCCATACTCACATCCGAGACTTGAGCCAGCCCCAAATTGACTGACGATTGTATCGGTCCCAAGCGTCATGCTTCCTGGGAAATGCTCTACCTGTTCTAGGTGGCGGGCCAAAAGACGGACATAGACTTCATTGAAGATGCAGCCGTTGGGAGTGACCATTGGAGAAAGGACAACTACCCCAAAGGCTGTTGCGACCCATCGTTTCATTGTGAGAGCTCCATTGGACATCCGGCCTGTCGATATGTTTCATATCAACGAAGAGAAGACCGTTTGCAGGAAGAGAGTTGCGGGGCCATGCTGGCAGGTTTGGCTGATAAATATGTTGTCACCCATGAGGTATAACCGAAAACGCCTAGTGTTGGCATGTCCCCGAAGGCGCAGCGTTCTCGTCAACGCTGAGGGCGTTGTTGAATCATCGGATCTCCGATCGAGTCTGCCCCATGCATAAGAATCATTGCCGGAAGCCGCCCCGAATTGCACAATCTTTTCCAGAGTAGGATAGGTACGCGCCGGGGGTACTTGCTACCGGCCTATCGGTGACGGATGCGGGTTCGTATGGGATCACTCGTCTTCGGGAACTGTTTCACTTTCACGTTGAGTGCGAACCCACGACTTGACACTGCGCTGTCTGAAGGGCCTCGCAATGACGACTTTCCAAAGAACGTAAACGGGTGCGAACATGAGGACGCCGAGTCCCGCGACGCCGAGACCGCTGTATTGCACGCCGCGCAGGACATAGAGCCCGAGGCAAGCGGCGGCGCTGACCCACAACCAACCGCTCGTGCCGATCCACATCCAACTCTCGGCTCCGTCGGAGATCCGCCAAAGAGATATAACTGTCTCCAGAGACAACCCCCCCGCAATGACCAGGCCGACATAGCTCAAGGGCGGCACCATGATGTCCATGGCGAGATCGGCGAGGGTGAGGCTGCGTCGCCTAAATGCCTGGGCGATGAGATTGCCCAGGTATTGACGCACCAAAACCCAACGGCCCACCTCCCAGCGTCGCCGTTGACTCACTGCCGCCTTGCCGGAAGTGGCCATCTCGCCGAGGACTTCGGCTTCTGACGCGTAGGCGACGCGAATGCCAGCGAGGCCTATGACGATACCGAACTCCACGTCCTCGACAAGGCTGTGCACGCGGTGAGGATGATTCTTCAGGAGACTGCGGGCGAAACACATGCCGTTGCCCCGCAGTCCCACGGAGACATGCAAACGTTCTCGGGCCAACGAGCGGGTGTGGTGAAACATGGCCAAGGCAATTGCAATGAGCTTGGTACGCCACGAGTCGTGAATGTTGCGCACACCATATTCGGCCTGCACGGCGAGAGCGCCAGCTTCCAGGCGGTTGTCGAAGGCGTCGAGAAGGTTGGCGGACACGATGGTGTCGGCGTCGACGACTACGACCGCATCGAAATCGTCGTGCTCGATCAGCTTGGTGAACACGTAGTCGAGGGCATAGCCTTTGCCATGTTTGTTGGTATCGTTGCGTTCGACGACCTCGGCACCGGCGGCCCGTGCTTTGTCCACCGTTGTGTCGGTGCAGTTGTCGGCAACGACGACTACGCGGCGAAGCTCGCTCGGGTAATCGACGGCAAACAGGTTCTTGACGGTTGTGGAGATCGAAAGCTCTTCGTTGTGGGCGGGCACGACGATGACAAATCTGCGCGTCGGTTGGCGACGGCGGGGAGGTTGGCGCAAAGGGGAGGCCAGAAGTGCCAACGTCCCGAGATAGATGGCGATGGGAAGCCACAGAATCGCAGTCCAAAAGGAGATCATGCCGAGGATGTTGATGGCGCTGTCCATGGGCACCTCACCGATTGTTTGTAACAGGTAGTGGCGGCGGCTCACATGCGCGCAGGATCCCAGCGCGACCGGCCATTGCCCCGAGCAACGAGCAGAGAACCAGGGATCCCATCCAGCTCTGGATGCCGACATCGGCGTAACATTGGACCACGAAGGTGATCACAGCCGTGACGGTCACGAGCGCCACCACTTCTTCCGTGGGATCGCTGGTGGCCTGATAGACGCGCAGCGCGACGAATACCCCTACAAAAAAATAGGCCCAATAGAGCGCAAAACCAATGAGGCCGGCTGCGCCCATGAGCCACAACAGACTGTTGTGGGGAAGAAACAAGTAGGCTTCGAGGAAATTGGTGATCGAGATGCCGCGCACCTCCTCGACGTAAGGATGCCCGAATCCCCATCCGGCCAGGGGATGGTGCTTGGCGGTGACCACGAGGTTATAGTTTTCTATGTCGCGCATGTCCGCCGAAGTGTCGCCGCCCGTGAGAACCGACCTGATGACTGTGACCGGCTGTGCCCAAAGTCCCCGGCCATGCCACGCCACCGCGACATACAACAGGAGGACGGGGAGCGTGAACATTAGCAAACGATTGATTCGGGCTCGATAGGGGCGCTTCGCCAGCAGGTACGTGGCGAGGAGACCAAAGGCAATGCTTACAAATGCGACGCGACGGTTGTTCGCGACGATGGCCAATCCGAGGATGGGCGAGACTGTGAGGTTCAGGATGATAACCGGGAAGGACCTCGGACTGTTGAAGAGGGCGATGATGCATGCCAATAGGCCTGTGACCCAAAGGACAGTGTCTGCGTGGGTCGTGATGTAGGTGCCCCCGCCCATCTCCAGATCGCTGAGTGGAGTCCGGACCAGAATGACGCGCCAGAAGTAGAAACCGAGAAAGGCTCGCAGCACGCCGACCGCCACGATCACCGTGATGACAGCCCGAGCGTCGCGTCGCCTCTGGTAGGCAAAAGAGAACAGGATCAGTACGAGGAAGGTGAACAACAACGGCCGCATTTGCAGCATGGAAAATCGCACGTTACCGCCGCGAACTGTTCCCCACACCTCGAGCCAGATCATCGCGGC
>MGST01000249.1:3642-7221 GCA_001798605.1 Deltaproteobacteria bacterium RIFOXYA12_FULL_58_15
ATCAATGCCGCCTTCAGCATCGGCATAGCCGGCGGTGTCGGGCGTTTGCGGCCGGCAAGTCTTGCACCGATGAGTACAATAAACAGCGCCACCAATGCCACCTCGATGCCAAACACCTTGAGTCCGGGAACACCGAGGGACTTCTCCAAACCATCGTACAAAATACGTCCGAGGGGATGAAGAGGAGAGCGCCAGATGTCCATGTGTGGTCGGGAGCGGACATCTTCAAGAAGGAGGCAGACGAACAGGAAGACAGTGGCGGAGATTCTCAACGGTGCTTCGAGGAGGGCAACGACCACGGCCATTGTCAAAGGGAAAGCCAAAGCGGCGACAGCGTTGCCATGTGTGAGGACTAGCAACGCAACGACGACAATGATCGTTGCGCCGGCAATCAAGCTGGCTCTGGTGGTGGTCACGCGTGAGGGTTCGGTTCGTCGAGCTCGCCGAGGAGGGGAATGCCCACGAGGTGTCTAATTTGCCATGTTTCTTGGATTCGTCCGGTCATGATGTCAAATGCGACGGCAAGAAGAATGGCCAGAAAAAATGCGACCATGATGCCCGCGAGTATGAACTGCTTGGCCTTGGGTTTGTCTGGTTGGCGTGGCAGCACCGGGGGCAAGGTCACTGTGAACCGGTAGGTGAAGCCGACCTCGGCCGCGTGCAATTCCATCTGGGCGTTGTCATAGCGATCGGTGAGGTCGCTGAACACCGTCTCGGCGCTTCGATAGCCCTGCATCGCTCTTTCGAGTTCTGGATCCACCGATTGGCCCATGGGGATCAAATCGAGGATCTCGCGGTGGCTCGGCGGCACAGAGCTTCCCTGTGTGCGCCGAAGCTGCTGTGACATACGGGCCTCCTCACGCCGCAAGGTAGTCAGCGATTCGGGCGGAATGGACTGCATTTCGAGCTCTCGAACCGCGTTGACTACGTCCGGATGACGTGGCCCCAACGCCGTGCGAAGGTCATTGAGACGGTTTTGTGCTTGCCGGACCCTCTGACTGTAACTGGCCTCGGTGTTGGCGATCTCTTGCCTGCGCACTGTGACCTCCCGTTCGAGCTCCAGGGCTTCGCTGGTGGCTGCTGAAGGGGAATCGCTAGATGAGGCACTGGGAGATCGTCGAACTCGTTGGACACCACGACTCGAGCCCGCCGCCGCCTCGAGTCGCTCGGCCGCCGTTTCAAGATCGGTGCGTGCGCGGGAGAGGCTACTTTCTATGACGCCAATGGTTTCGCGAATCTCGCTGAGTTCACGGGCGAACTGGTCCTCGAGAAAACGTTGCTGCGCGGCCTTGACGATTTCGAGCGCCGTCACGGGATCGTGCCAGTTGCTGGTGATGATGATGACTTCATTTTCGACACTCGCCCACAACTTGTCATCGAGCAGCTCCAAGAGCGCCTCGTGAAGGTCGTCCTCTGCGATCGGGCCGGCGACGAGGGTTCGTAGAAAATCCATGACGCGGCCGATGCCCGTGCGAGTCTCTTTCCAGGAGTCGAGCATCTTGGTGTCGGCGATGATCCCAGCCAGATTCTCTCGCGACTTGACGAGCTCGACGGCACCTCGTGTGCCCTGTTGCGCCTGAATTGGAATGGATCGCCCTGGATGGGTCAGCCCAGGCATGATGTAGCTCGGACGGCTGAGAATGCGTGCGTCAACCTTGTAAGAACGCGGTGTGATGGCTAGGGCCAGTCCGGCCATCGCGATCGTTGCGCTGAAGCACAACAGGGCGACGCGGCGCCGGCGGTTAACGGCACGAAGGACGAAGCCTGCCAGGGTGACGACACCCTCTACTCCCAGTAGCGTGTCGCTCGGCGAGTCATGGGTTTGGCCGGATGGTTCTGTCACTGTTGTGCCCTCTTCAGCTCAGCAAAAAATGGTTCAAGCAATTTGCGAGCAACGTCACAAAAGACTCGAAACTTGAGCGGCTTGGGAAGGTAGCCCTCAGGTTTGAGCTCTTCTACCGTGGCTTCGTCCTGAAGGCCCGTGCGGCCGGTTACCACCAGAACCGGAACACTCGTGGTCCTCGGGTCACGCCTCAGTTGTCGGAAGACTTCGAAGCCGCTCGTAATCGGCAGGGATAGATCAAGGCAAACCATGTCTGGTATGTTTGTTTGGAGATATGCGATAGCAGCGACGCCGTCGCCAACTTCGATGACATCGGCACCTATATGCAAAAGTTGCAGCCCAATCATTTTTCTGATGGCTGGGTCATCCTCAGCAACCAACACCAGTGGTTTCTCTCTCATGGCACCCTGGCCGCGACTCATATCAGACGCGGATAGACGAAGAACACTGCGAGGAAGTAAACGAAAACCGATACGACCAGACCAAGGAGGGTAACAACTAGCCCTCGGCGCGGGTTGGCCATACGCGCCCCCATCGCTGGAATCGCTATAGTGGCGAAGAGAATCGAAAGCAACACCAGTTTGTCCATGTATCGTCTCGACTATTCCACCAGATCGAAGCCGGCGGTAATCGCCAAAAACCCAATGGCCTCCACCTGGCTCACCGTATCCATGGCCCACGTCTGGGAAAGATAGGGACCGTGCAGGTTGGCTCGGCAGCCTGCCTGGACTTGCAGGTTGTCACTCAGGTCATAATCTAGGACAGCACTTACCAACGCAAGGGTCGGATCGTAGGCCGCATCGTCCGTGGGTCGGGGCTCGAATCGGACGGGAGAATACACGGAGGCGTCGACGCGGACTGTTATGTCGGGAGGCAATGTGAGAGAGGCGGACAGGGTGATGAAGCCGCGCGGGTCGAGAGTTGCCTGGACTGGGTCGAAGTAGCTGGTGGCACCCATTCGGGCGCCGGTTGTGAGCGTCTTCTGCGAGATCTGCCAGCGGCGGCTGTAGCCGAGCTCGCCGAAGGGGAGCCAACGTAGTCTTTGGTCTGTCGCGTTCGGATCGTCGGCTTGTTGCCAGGCTGTAAGCAGCCCGGCGCTTGCGGTGAACTCTGCATGGCGCCGTGTTCGGGTCCAGTTGGCTGATGGCTGTAGGGTTACAAACTGAGGCCCAGGGGAGTATATCCCCAGGCCGGCAGTAACGCTCGCGCTTGCGGCGTCGATCTGCGTTATTGCCAAGTTGTAGATGGAGCCTGCCTCAAACCATTGCTGAGTGGGGAAGACCGACGCGCCGTTCGTCGCGCCGGGGCGGTTCTCGCTGGCCCTTACGGTGAACGCTAAACGCTGACTTGCATCGAACTGGTGCACGAGCTCGGCGCTGGCACCGAGGTTGTTGTATCCGATGACCGAAGACTCTGGCAGTGTGGATGGAGGTGCCTGCGGCTCAACATCGTCGATCGCCCCTGGGACACCAAAGGTCAATAGGCTTCGGCTGAAGTCGACCTCACCTGAGGCGATGTAGGCTCGAGCAGTACCGCTCAATTGTGCATCAAAAAGATGTCGGAATTCGGCGTTGGCCTGGTGCAGGACAAGTGGGGTCGTAAGTGGATTGGGGACGCGATAGAAGAATCGCGGTTGGTAGTTGGCTAGAATGGCGGTGCGCGGGGAGCGCAGGGCGAACTGCAATAGCGGCGTCAACCCGAAATCAGCGGCCGTCACCAATGTGTTCGCGCCCGCC
>MGST01000250.1 GCA_001798605.1 Deltaproteobacteria bacterium RIFOXYA12_FULL_58_15
CTCAGCTGAACACACTGCGGCATTGGAGGAGCGCATCGTCAAGTTGACAGCGCTCTTGGACGTCGCCAAGGCGATGACAGCAGAGCGAAATCTGGATCAGCTCCTCAAGCTCATCCTCGATGAGGCTATGAAGGTGCTGCACGCCGATCGTTGCAGCATCTGGATCGTCGACCGAGAGCGCGGCGAGATCTGGACAAAGGTTGCCCACGGCCTTGCCAAGGACCAGAAAATCCGTATCCCCATTGGTGCTGGCATCGCTGGTCAAGTCGCCGCGGCAGGCGAGACCATCAATATCCCCGACGCCTACGCCGATCCGCGCTTCAATCGCGCCGTCGACAAAGACACCGGCTACCATACCCGCAACATTCTCGCGATACCGATGCGCTACACCACCGGAGAAGTGACGGGTGTGCTGCAGGCTCTCAATAAGCTCGCGGGCGAAGCGTTCACCGACGAGGATGCCGAGCTCGCCCTCGCCCTCGGTGCCAACGCCGCATCGGCCATTGAGAACGCGATTCTCTACAAGGAAATCGATCACCTCTTCGAAGGCTTCGTCACCGCCTCGGTCGTCGCCATTGAGAGTCGGGACCCCACCACCTCTGGTCACTCACAGCGGGTCGCCACGCTCACCTTGGGTATCGCCGACAACATCGAGCGCGTCGGCACCGGTCCCTACGCTGGCATCTCCTTCAACGAAACCGAGCGTCGCCAGATTCGTTACGCAGCTTTGCTGCACGACTTCGGCAAGGTCGGCGTGCGCGAGAATGTACTCACCAAGGCCAACAAGCTCTACCCGGGGGAGCTCAGCGTCATCGAGACCCGATTTCGTGCCCTTTATGCGCAAAAAGAGAACAACTATCTGCGGGCCCTCACCGAATCGCTGCGCCACGGCGGCGAGCTGCCCTCTGGCTTTCAGGACAGCATGACGTTGGAGCTCGGTGAGCTAGAAGAGTTCCTCGAGTTCATCCGCCAATGCAACCGACCGACTGTGCTCGATTCGAGTGGCTTTGAAAGACTCAGAGAGATTTCTTGCCTGCAATACCTCGATGCCAGGGGCGAAAAGTCGCCCCTGCTCAACGAAGTCGAGTTGGCGCGCCTCTCCATTCCGAGAGGGTCGCTCGACCAATCGGAGCGCGAGGAGATCGAGAGTCACGTCACCCACACCTTCCGATTCCTCAGTCAGATTCCGTGGACTCGCGACCTGCGCCACGTTCCCGATATCGCCTACGCTCACCACGAAAAGCTCGACGGTGCCGGCTACCCACGACAGCTGCAGGCGGACCAAATTCCAGTGCCATCGAGAATGATGACCATCGCCGATATCTACGATGCCCTAACCGCGAGCGACCGCCCCTACAAGCGAGCTGTTCCGCACGAGAAGGCCCTTGCCATCCTCGAGGACGAGTGTCGCCAGAGAAAGGTGGACCGCAGCTTGCTCGACGTCTTCATCGACGCCAAGGTCCATGAACGTCTGCTAACAACCAAGCCATGAATCTATCTGCGTGCCAACACCCCATCGCAGCCACCAGTCCGCTGCAGATAGGCTTTGAGTGAACATACAGCTCTTCAATTTCCTCGAAGACTACAATGCGCAGATCGTCAATCTGTTGCTCGGCAAAATCCCCCGCACCATCTCCGCATACGGACGAATGCCGCGCACCGAGCTCAAGCAGATGATCGAGCACTTGCTAGACGGCTACATCGACTTGCTCGTCACTGGCCAAACCGACGCACTCGACAAAGTCTTTCGCTACATGTCGCGCGTGCATGCCGCGAAGAAATTTCAGATCTCTGACGTCTTGATGGCCATTCTCTTGTTCCCTCAGGTCATCCGGCGACTCCTCGCCGAGGAATATGCTGACATCAAGGGCGACGACGCCGTGCGCAAGTTCAACCAAGCGCTGGAACAAACCGAGACAACAGCGCACCGCGCCGCCTGCACTTTTGTCGACATCTTTCAAGAACACATCAACAAACGCATTCAAGAGCACAACGACTATCTCGATCAGGCCCAACAAAAGTTCGGTATCGACCTGTCCCGTTTCATCGTCTTCAAGGCGTAGCGCTGAAGTTGTTGAAGCTCGGCGGTCAGTCCGGAACGGGTAAACCTTTTTCTCGAAGCTTCTCACGATAGGCGCTGATGGCGTCGAGGAATGCCTTGACCACCTCGGGGTCGAATTGGCGCCCAGAACAGCGCTTGAACTCAGCGACAGCTATCTCGTGGGGTAACGCCTTGCGATAGGGGCGGTTGGAAGTCATGGCATCGTAGCTGTCGGCCACTGCCATAATGCGTGCTTCGAGGGGAATCGCTTCACCAACCAGGCCTTCTGGGTAACCACTGCCATCCCATGCTTCATGGTGACAATAGACGCAGGGGACCAAGTGGGAAAGGAAAGCCACTGGCTCAATGATGCGCCGCCCCTGAATCGGATGGCTCTTGAACATGACATATTCTTCGGGGGTGAGCTTCTGCGCCTTGTTCAAATCGGTGTTGCGAATGCCGATCTTTCCAATGTCGTGCATCAGTCCGCCATGGCCGATGCGTTTCACGTCTGGCTCCGGCAATCCCATGGCCGATGCAATGAGCTTGGAATAGACCGACACACGATCGGAGTGGCCGTGCGTATAGGGGTCTTTTGCCTCCAACGCCCTGGCGAAACCCTCCATGGTCTGAGTGAAGATCTCTTCGAGGTTCTGGTACATGCGCGCGTTCTCGATGGCGTTAGCGGCTCGACCGCCAAAGATCGACAACCCCTTGCGTTGTCCCTCGGTGAAGCGAGTACCTTGCCGCGCGGTGTGGGCGTAAACGACGCCAAAGGTTGCCCCACGAACCTTCAAGGGCGCAGCCATGAAGCTTGTAGGACTGGGTTCGCCGTTGTTGTTGGTCAACCATCGTCCCACGTCTTCGCCGTGCGCCAGAACAGATTCGCCCGCCACAAATGTCTGTACGAGGGCGTCGTGCTCGACCTGAAAACCGTTCTTACCGCGGGCCGCTCTGGTGCGATAGGCACCGGGACTCTTGGGATCACCCACAGCAATCGACACACCCTCTGCGCCAAAGTTGTTGCGCACGAGATCTGCAATCATCGCCAGTTGCTCGTCGAGAGCCATGGTGCTGGAGAGCGCCTCGGAGAGCTCGTAAAAGCCGACGGTCTCGCGAAGGGCGAGGTTCTCGCGCTCAAGGCCCTGCTTTTCGAGGGCGCGACGCAACACCCGCACAACCTCCTCTGGTTTGAAAGGCTTGAGGATGTAGTCAAACGCACCGCGCTTCATTGCATCGATAGCTGTCTCGACCGTACCAAAACCAGTCATGATGATGGTCATGGTGTCTCGCTCGAGATCGGCGATGCGTCGGATGAGATCGAGGCCGTCGATGCCCGGCATCTTCAAGTCAGTGAGAACCAGATCGAATTGGTTCGCGCCAAATACCCCGAGGGCGTGCTCACCACTGGACGCAGTCTCTACGTGAAAACCCTCGAATTCGAGAAAATCACGGAGGATGTCGCAGATGACCGCCTCGTCGTCGACCACGAGGATCTGCGGTTTTCCAGCGTGGTGCCGATGTTCCAGCAACCTACACTCCATCCCGGGTTACCCCGTGTTGGGCCCCACGCCATCCTTGACTGAGCCTCCCCCCGGCTGGATGCTCACGTAACTGTTTGACAACCATGCTCCTGGCTTCTAACCTCCAGAAGCCAAAATGGAGAAACACCTTCCGAGAGTATAGCTAATGATGCATGACCTCACAATCCGACGTTTCATGACGCTCTGCGCCACGGCGGCCATGGCAGTTTCAATAGGCTGTGCCGACGACGTGCTCAGGGCCCTATCTAACACCACCGACGAGTTCGTCCAAAACGCTGCCTCAAAGGTAGACATCCTCTGGGTGGTGGACAACTCAAACAGCATGTCGCAGGAACAGGCAGGGCTGGGTGCCTCCTTCTCCGCCTTCATTGGCGAGCTGATGGGGTCGGGGGTCGACTACCACATCGGTGTCATCTCCACCGATGTCGCCGATGGCGGTGTCCTACATACGGGAGTGGGCTCACCGCCGGTGATCGACAATTCCATCACCGATCCGGATGCGGCCAAGGCGGCATTTCTGAAGAATGTGACCGTGGGTGTCAACGGCTCCGCCCAGGAGCGAGGCTTTGAGGCTGCGGCGCTGGCCTTGGGCAAAGGCATTGACCAATGGAATCCGGGCGACCCCGAACCGGTGGAAGTTCCCAATCCCGGTTTTCTGCGGCGCGGATACTGCACCGCGGACAAAACGTGCGAAGCAACCACCGACGTCTGCAACAACGACAGCGACTGTGAAGCGGCTGCGCTGTTCTTGATCTTCGTCAGTGATGAGGACGACAAGAGCTTTGGCCCAGAACGATATTATTGGCGCTTGTTCGAGTCCTATCAGGGTTACGGCAACGAAGCGCAGGTCAAGATCTCTGCGATAGTGGGTCCAGCAGGTGAGGACGGCGGTTGTTTCAACGCCTCCCGCGGCAGTGCTGCTCCCGGAGACAGGTACGTCGAGTTGGTCATTCTCTCTGGCGGCACCTCCGATACCTCGGGTTCAGCCCAGGGTATCTTCACCAGCATCTGCGAGGATTTCAACGAGTCCCTCACTTCACTGTCGATCAATGCCACGGGCCTCTCGTCACAGTTTGTCCTCGACGGGCGCCCCAACATGAGCGCCTCAATGGCCTGCGATGCCCTACCGCCGCAACCCATGTGCGTTCGCGTCAATGGTGCGGCTGTTCCCTACGCCCAGGACCGCAACGGCTGGGCCTACCTGTCGGGCAACAACGCCATCGACTTCGGCGACAACGTACGACCGCCACCGGGCGCCAAAATCACCGTTACCTATCAAGGGTCGAGACAATGAGAGCAGTATTTCTAACCACACTTTCGTCCCTGTTGCTGATGGCCTGCAACGAGAGCGGCAGCAACTTCGAATGCGAAGTCGACGCTGATTGCATCTTGGGAGAACGGCGACAGATCTGTGAAAAGAACGCCTGCACGTGTCGCACTGATGACAACTGTGCCCCCGGCGAATATTGCAACCCCTTCGGCTCCTGTCAGAAGCGCCCGCCCTGCTTGGGTAACGACGACTGTGGGACCAACGAGATCTGCAATTCCGCCGACCCGACCGGCGGCAAATGTATCGCCGCCACCAGCTGTGGATCGAGCATACACTGCCCCTTCGATTTCTACTGCAGCCCAACTACCCAAAAATGTGAGTCGGGTTGTCGCAGCACCGGAGATTGTCAACTCGGCAAGGTTTGTTGGGGCGGCGAGTGTGTCTCGGGTGGCACCGCAGGAGACTGCACGACCTGCCCCTCCAGTCCCGCACCCGACGCCACCTATTGCGACTACGGCGAGGTGTGCACCGACACTGGCAGTTGCGTGCCGCACATCAAACAATCGGAGCTGTGTGACGATTGTGGCGGTCTGTTCAATCAGTGCTCCGATGGACTGCAGTGCCTCGTGGATGAGGTCACCGGTGGCGCCTATTGTGCCCCCGAGTGCATCACAGATGCAGATTGCCCCTCGGGATATGCCGGTTGTGGTGGGCTGATCTTGGTTACTGGGACGTGCACACAGATCGGTGGGCCATGCGATTGCACGAGCGACGGCATCTGCCCCAACGGCGGCAAATGTTCGACCGCAGGTGAAGGCGTGGCACGATACTGTGAGTGCGTCAGCAACAACGAATGCCAGATGCTGGACCCGGACTTGACTTGCACGCTCGAGACAACCGGAGACGGCGGCACCTTTGGTGTCTGCGCCACGACTTGGAAGGCCTGCGGCAAAGGCGAAGGCGTGACCTGCACTGAGCTGACAGAGGGCATTGCCGATTGTCGGGCATTGTAGGCAAAAAACGCCCAACGAGTTGTTGCCAACCCACCAGCGCACTTTTCACACGCGAATTCCGATCAATTCGGGCAGTCAACCATACCTTGACCCCACTCTGGCCACGAGGGTATGGTCCGTGCCTCGTTGGCTGGGTGACCCAGCCCGATCAGTGTAACCTTCAGGGAGGCAGCCAAATGTTTGCCAAACAGATTGTCATAGCTCTCGTCCTCGTCCTTATGACGGCATGCAAGACAGGCGTGCCCGAGTCGGAGATGGCCGCCAAGGTCAACGGTGAGGCGATCACCAAGGCCGAGTTCCAATCCCAGGTTGACCGCAACATGGAGAGATATCGGGGTACCAACCACGAGCTACCGCCGAGTATCGAGACAAGAATTCGTGAGAGCGTGCTACGCCGCATGATCGACGACAAAATGATTGAGCTCAAAGCCAAAGAGCTCGGCGCGGGGGTGACCAAAGAGGAGCTCGACGAGAAGTTTCAAGAGTATAAAGGGCGCTTCCGCACCGACCAAGCGTTCCAAGACTACCTGAAGCGCTCAAAGAACACCGAGGCCAACATGCGAGACGACCTCGAGCGCAACATGCTGCGGGACCGAGTCGTCGAAAAGCTCAGCGGTGCCATTGATGTCACCGACGAGGAAGTGGCGAAGTACTTCGACGAAAACAAGCAGCGATTTGTCGAGCGCGAGCAGGTCAAAGCAAGCCGCATCCTCTTGCGGACGCCGCCGACCATGCCCGAGGCGGAGAAGAACGCTGCCAAGAAGCGCGCCAAGGAACTGCGCGCCAAGGCCGTTGGCGGCAGTGATTTCGCCGAACTCGCCAAGGAAAGCTCAAACGGCCCGGAAGCGAGCCGCGGCGGCGACCTCGGTTGGTTTGCCCGTGGACGCATGCCTCCCGAGTTTGACAACGTCGTTTTCAACATGGAAGCAAACTCTGTGTCCGATGTCGTCGAAACCAAAATGGGCCTCGAAATCATCAAGCTGTGGGATAAGAAGGCCGAGCATCAACGGCCCATCGAGGAGGTCAAGGAGAACATCAAGAATTCTCTGCTTGCTCGCAAGCGCAACGAGAAGCGCCGCTCGATCCTGCAGGATCTCAAAGCAGGGGCCAAGATCGATACCCTCATCACCTTCGAACAAACCAAGCCCGACCGTGACCCCAAGGTTGCGGGTCCTGGCAAACCCGACATGCCTGGAATGCCTGGGATGCAACCTCCTGGTGCGCCAAGACTTCCGACCAAGATGGATCTGAAACCGGGAATGCCGAGACAACTCGACGCGGCGAAGCCCATCGCCCCCCAGATGGAACCGGCCACCGATGAGGGGGCCATTGCTCCCGACGGCGACCTTGAGCCCCCGGCCAACTGATCGAGGGCGGTCATGGACCGCCCCAAGTCCCACCCTGCCACAGCAGACATTGAGCACCGGTTAAACCACCGCAGCTTTTTGTGGTTGCACACATTGCACAGGGGCCTGCGCATGTGGCAACTTTCTCTCGCAGAGGTATGTTATGTGGTTTCGCGTCATTTTGCTCATGGCGGTTTGGTTATCAACGCCACGGGTCTCGACTGCGGCCAGTAGCGTCACCGGGACAATCCGCGATTCCTCGGGAGGCGGATTGCAAGGCCTGGAAGTTCGGTTGTGGAAGCTCGGCGAGAAAGACTTCGATATCCACGACACCCGCATTTCGAGCTATTCGGGCGCCTATGTGTTTAGCGGCATGGGCCTAGGCACCTACAAACTCGATGCGCGAATGCCAGCGGGCATGGGGGGCAATTACGGCGACCGCTGGTACGATGTTGCCGAACCATGCGCAGACGGTTGGATCGGCGACGACGCCGACACCCTCGACCTCACCGATGACGCTGATCTCACCGGTTACGACATCACC
>MGST01000251.1 GCA_001798605.1 Deltaproteobacteria bacterium RIFOXYA12_FULL_58_15
AATACTTGCTGGGCATCTCCGAGGACATCACCGAACGCAAACAAGCCGAGGAGAAGTTGCGCACCTCACAGCAGCTCCTCGAAGGGATTCTCAACGCCATGCCCGTGAGGGTGTTCTGGAAGAATAGGGATCTCGTCTATTTGGGATGCAACAGGGCGTTCGCACAGGACGCGGGATTTGCCAAACCAGCCGAGATCGTCGGTAAGGATGATTTCCACCTGGGGTGGCGTGATCTGGCTGAGCAGTATCGCGAAGCTGACCGCCAAGTGATCGCGAGCGAGACGGCTCTTCTGCTCATGGAAGAACCCCTGACGACGCCTTCGGGGGAGATCCTAACGGTTTTGACGAGCAAACTACCCATGCGCGACTCCACAGGGGAGGTGAACGGCGTACTGGGAATCTACCTAGACATCACCGAGACCAAACGCCAGGAGGTGGAGCGAGACAAGCTCAAGGGGCAACTGCGCGTGGCGCAAAAGATGGAAGCCATAGGAAGCCTTGCGGGTGGGGTGGCACACGACTTCAACAACCTGCTTTCGGTGATCCTAAGCTACACGGGGTTCGCGATTGACTTGGTTCCCGAAGGCGATCCTCTCAGGGAGGATCTCCAAGAGGTGAAGAAAGCCGCGGATCGGGCGGTGGCGCTCACGCGCCAACTCCTCGCCTTCAGTCGCAAGCAGGTGCTGCAGCCGGTCCTCTTGGATCTGAACCAGGTTGCCACAAATGTGGAGAAGATGCTCCGACGCATCCTTGGTGAGGACATCGAATATGCCCAGGTGCTCGCGCCGGACCTCGGTGTGACGCTGGCCGACCCCGGTCAAATCGAGCAGGTCATCATGAACCTCGTGGTCAACGCCCGCGACGCCATGCCCGAGGGTGGCAAGCTCACCCTTGAGACCGCGAACGTGGAGGTCGACAAGGAGCACGCGGCGCGCCATGCCGCGCTACAACCTGGGTTCTATGTCCAGCTCGTGGTGGCTGACACGGGCCGCGGCATGGACGAACAAACACGGTCGCGCATCTTTGAGCCATTTTTCACCACCAAGGACAAGGGCAAGGGCACGGGCCTTGGACTGTCCACGGTGTACGGCATCGTCAAGCAAAGTGGCGGCAATATCACAGTCGCAAGTGAAGTGGGCCACGGGACCACCTTCACCATCTATCTACCGCGGGAGCTCGAGCGGACGCCCGTGCCCCAGAAGCTCGAAACGGTTCGGAGGCAAGTCACGGGTAACGAAACCATCCTTGTCGTCGAGGATGAGGAGGGGCTGCGCAAAGTTGCCAAGAGAACCCTCGAGGGTGCCGGTTACAAGGTTCTGACCGCCGCGGACGGTGATGATGCGATGCTGACGAGTGTTGAGTATGCGGGGGAAATCCACTTGCTTCTGACAGACGTGGTGATGCCGCGGATGAGCGGCAGGGCCCTCGCTCAAGTGCTTGTGAGGACGCGACCAACCCTTCAGGTTGTCTACATGTCCGGTTACACCGACGACACCATCGTTCGACACGGCGTGCTCGACCCAGGGACGCATTTTGTGGCCAAACCGTTCACGGCGGCTGAACTTCAGCGCAAGATTCGGGACGTGCTGGACGGTGACACCACCCACCTTGCTGGCGGACAAGGGCGGGCCATCGTGGCAAATGGCGAAGAGATCGCCTCGCCGCTCGACAAGGATACACTTCGAACGCTTCCTTTGGAGCTTCTCACTCAACTTCGCAAAGCTGTGATCGCCGCGCGGTATGAAACGATTGTCACGCTCATTGAGACCCTTCGGACGACGGCGCCCACGGTGGCCGCAGAGCTCCGACGGATGTCGGACATCTTTGACTACGAAGGGATCCGGGATCTTCTTGGCAAGTGAATGGAAGGGGAGACGACATGGCAGATTACATCCGAGGCAAGAGCGTTCTGCTCGTGGACGACGATCTGCAGAATCTGCGTCTTTTGGCCGCCATTCTGCGACGGGGCGGCCTTGAGCCTCGACCGGTCAAAAGTGGCAAGCTGGCCATCGAGGCAGCCGTCGCAGACCCTCCAGATCTAGTACTCTTGGATGTGCAAATGCCTGAGATGTCCGGCCTGGAGGTTTGCCGATGGTTCAAACAGGACGAGCGACTCAAGAGCATTCCCATCCTCTTCATCAGCGTACTTTCGGGAATCGACGACAAGGTCGAGGCTTTTCGGGTTGGCGCGATCGACTATGTCTCCAAGCCCTTCCAGGAACAGGATGTGCTAGCACGGGTCAAGACGCAATTGCGTCTCAGAGGATTGCAGGTCGATCTGGTGTCACACAATCAAGAGCTCGAGCAGCGAATCGACAAGCAGGTGAAGATCGTCACAGCGTCTCAGCAGGGGATCATCTTTGCGCTCGCCAAGCTCGCTGAGTCTCGCGATGACGACACGGGCCAACACATCGAGAGGGTTCAGACTTTCAGTAGGGTGCTCGCCGAGCAGATGCGGAAGATGGGGGCATACCCGACGATGCTCAACGCCGCGTTTGTCGATAATCTGCATCAGACCGCGTCGCTTCATGACATTGGCAAGGTAGGCACTCCGGACGCCATCTTGTTGAAGCCTGGCAAGCTGACCGCGACTGAGTTCGAAAAGATGAAGAAGCACTGTGCGCTTGGCTCCAACACGCTCGCCACGGTGCTCGAGCGGCATCCCGACAACCCGTTTCTGCGCATGGGCGTGGATGTGGCGAGGTCGCACCACGAAAAGTGGGATGGAAGCGGTTACCCCGATAACCTCGAGGGTCAGGCCATACCACTTGCCGCTCGTATCGTCGCCGTGGCCGACTTCTACGACGCGCTGAGTTCGAAGCGTTGCTATCGGCCGGCCAGAAGTCACGAGGAGACGTGTCGGATGATCCATGCAGGCTCTGGGACGCACTTCGACCCCATTGTCGTGACTGCTTTCAGCGTTCTGGAGCATCGGTTCCGACAGATTCGGCAGGAGATGCAAGACCCCTGACGGTTATGGCAATGGCCATGGGTCGCACGAAATGTATTGCAATGACAGCGCCTTGGCAGCATCCTCGGCGGCGATGTCAAACCCGTTCATAAGAGCCATTCCCCCTTCCCTGGTACGCTTCTTCGCTCGCCCCTACGTCGCGGGTGACTCGCTCGCCAAGGCGGTCGACACAGCCGCGGACATGCTGCGAAGCAGAGGGCTGTTGACCACCCTTGATCTCTTGGCTGAAGAAATAACCTCCCAGGCAGACGTCGAGGAGAACCTCGCGACCTACCTGGAGATGATCAACGCGGCATCAGGCGACGACCGCTTCATCACCACAAAACAACGGCCGACAGTGTCTCTCAAGCTTTCTAGCTTCACCCTTGCCCCCCTCGATCGCGGCGGCGATGGAGCTGGCTCCCGTGAGGCTGCCATGCGACTCGCGGAACACTCCAAACAACGCAACGTCCGCCTCACGATCGACATGGAAAACAGCGATTGGACCGACTTCACCCTCGACACCGTGGCGGCGCTTCACGACAAGGGCCACCACCACGTTGGCACGGTCATCCAAACCCGGCTTCATCGCACCGACAGTGATCTCGACCGTCTTCCCAAAGGTTGTCGCGTGCGTTTGGTGATTGGCATTTACCAAGAACGGGCAAAAATCGCCTTCACCGACAAACACAAGATGAAGGAACGGCTGCTCACGCTGGGTTCCGAGCTGCTCAAACGCGGGCACTGTGTCGAGCTCGCGACCCACGACGAGGCCTACGTGCGCCGCTTCTTCGATGAGGTGGTGCCGCAGACCGGAGCGCAGCCACACAAATTCGAAGCACAGATGCTCTACGGTGTGCCGCGGATGACTCTGCAAAAGGAGTTGGTAGAACGGGGCATCCCTACCCGACTCTACCTGCCATTTGCCCGCAGCTGGTCCATGGCCATCGCATATCTGCGACGTCGCCTCGATGAGTACCCGGCCATGATGTTCTCTGTGCTCGGCGATGTTATTCGCAGTCGCGGGCGAGCCTAGCCTCGTCAATCAACTCTAGCCACCACTTCCGCCGCGCGGGCGTTCGCCTCACGGATGATGGGCCCTATCTTGCTTGTCAGCAACTCCCCACCTTCCACGAGAACCTTACCGTCAACCATGACCATCTCCACATCTGCGGCACAACCGGCAAATACCACCCGATTGATGATGTCGTCGGCGAGCGGATGCATGTGCGGCCGTTGTGTTGCCAAGATGACCACGTCCGCCTGTTTGCCAACAGCCAGGGTGCCGACATCCTCGAGACCCAGTATCTCGGCACCCCTGTGGGTTGCCATTGAAAACGCCGTCTTGCCTGACACATGGAGGCCACCGCGAGCGTTGTGGATCAACGCCGCGATTCGCATCTCAGCAAAACCATCGAGGCTATCGCTATACGCCGCAGAGGCGGCACCGAGGCCGACAAGCAAACCGTCGCGCAACAAATCGGGTATGCGTGCAACACCACTGCCGAGCTGAAGATTGGCGGATGGGCAATGCACCAACTTCGTCCGACTCTCTTGCAGCATCCGCCTCTCCACCATCGACACCCAAATGACGTGGGCGAGCACGGTGGTGCTCCCCGTGACACCTAGCGCATGCAGATGCTCGACGGGAGCATGACCCGTTCGGTCGCGCACCACCGTCACCTCGTCACCACTTTCTGCAGTATGCGTATGAATCAACACGCCGCGCTCGCGCGCAGCTTCGGCCGCACGCTCAAGCAGGTTGTCTGAGCAACACATCACCATGCTCGGGGAGAATGCATAACGGAGCCGGCCATCGTCTGCGCCGTGCCATGTGCTGCAGAGCTCCAGACTCTCGGCCATGGCATCGTCAGCGGATTCTCGCAGGTTCGCAGGAAAACCTTGGCCGTGATCCATGATGGATTTGCCGCCCACATAGCGGATCCCCAGTCGCAGGGCCTCCTCGAACGCAACCTCTGCGTGACGCACGCTACCCATATCGAGAATGGTCGTCGTACCCCCGAGGAGCAGCTCAGCTATTCCGAGGCGAACTGCCGCACGCAGATCCTCCACCCCAAGTGCCCCTTCCAATGGCCAAACCCGTTCACGCATCGCCGCCAAGGCGTCAAAGCCTCGGCCAGCACCGCGAAAGAGCGTGTGACACACCTGTGTGTGCGCCTGCACCAGGCCAGGCATGACAATCTTGCCCCTGGCATCAATGACACGGGCACCGTTGGCTGCGAGCCTTGTGCCGATGGCGACGATACGGCCGTTCTCAACGCGAAGATCGACGCGCGCGACCTCGTCTTCGAGTATCGCCCATCCGCCTTGGATCAACACAACACCAGACGGGTTTCGTTTCTCCTTGCGAGAGGGGGTTGGCCGACGCTTTTTCGACGGCATCATGGCTGGATCAGATTGGCTCCGGTGAATGCATTGGGCAACAAATCCCCAAGACTGTATTCTGCATACTCCCCATTTGACAGATTGTAGGTGACGATCTCCAAGGAGGCATCGGCGAACTCCGCGAGAACCTGTCGGCAGGCACCGCACGGTGGCGTAAGCTCCACGGCATGTCCAACGACGACCACTCGTTCAAAGTCGCCATATTTTGCGCCAGCTACAACCGCTGCAGCAACGGCGTTCCGCTCAGCACACACACCCAAAGGAAAAACGCAGATCTCAACATTGGCACCAACGAAGACCCTACCGTCTCGGAGCCTTATGGCAGCGCCAACCAGGAACTTGGAATAGGCCGCGTGGGCGTTCTCACGCGCTCCCTTTGCGGCCTCCACCAGATCGAGTTGTTCTTGCGACAACGTCATGCCAAACACGCCACCGTGGCAGCAAGAAGATCACACAAGACACCTCGAACTCGCTCCCCGACCTCTTTGACTTCTTCGTGAGACAATGGTTGGTCACTCAGACCCGCAGCGCGATTGGTCATGACACTCAGTCCTGCCACCTGCATGCCACTGTGGTTGGCAGCGATGACCTCCGCAACTGTAGACATTCCTACGGCGTCCGCACCGATGATTTGCAACATGCGAATCTCCGCGGGAGTCTCATAAGATGGTCCGGCAAGTCCCGCATACACGCCTTCCCGCAGGGTCACCCCCACTTTGCGGGAGGCCTCATGCAGTGCCCTTCGACAATCGGCACCATAGGCCGTTGACATGTCGGGAAAACGCGGACCGAGCTTCTGGTCGTTGCCCCCACGCAATGGATTGTCACCGGTAAGATTGAGATGGTCGACGATCACCATGAAATCCCCAGGTGCGAAAGTCGGATTGACCGCACCCGCGGCGTTTGTGATCAGAAGTTTTTTTGCTCCAAGCCCCGCGAGAACACGCACACCAAAGGTCACCTGCTGCATGTGATAACCTTCGTAGTAGTGAACCCTGCCGGCCATCACCGCAACTGGCACACCGTCAATGTCGCCAATGAGCAACTCCCCAGCATGACCGGCCACCCCACTTTCTGGAAAATGGGGAATGTCCCGGTAGGGGATTTTGACACAGTTGTCGACGCGATCGGCAAAGGCACCCAGACCTGAGCCGAGCACGACACCGACCATGGGCTCGTTTTTGCTTCTTTGGCGAACGGCGGTAACGGCTTCGGTAATTTTGTCGTAGAGTTCCACGTCCAAATCATCCCTCCTCGGCCACTGCTGCGCAAGAAACCTGCCGAGACAGCCCTGCGATTTACGACACTGTGGTACATGAGCAGGCACCGGAGACGACAACGACGTATCGCGACGTGGATCTTTTTCAAGGCGTTGCTGTTTAGAGTGTGATAGCTCACCGGCTGCTGACACAGGAGTGTTCCCGTGCGACGAATCCCCACTTTCAAAAAGATTCTCATCATCGCGGCAGCCATCGTTTTGTGCACCTGGGTTACGGGTGGCGTCATGGCCCAACCGGCCCCTGGTGCTGCGATTGATATCGATGATGCCACCCCTCTAGAGCGCGACTCTGGCATCACAACAGTCGAAGCAGACGACCCCTTCCTCGGTGCCGTGGCGGCCGAAGAATCTCTCGATGTGACCGCCACCCTTGCCAAGAGCAGAGCACTGCTTCGTCTCGGCAAGGACAACGAGGGCATACTTGAGCTCAGGCGAATCATTGCGAAAGATCCCAATCACCTCA
>MGST01000252.1:0-6751 GCA_001798605.1 Deltaproteobacteria bacterium RIFOXYA12_FULL_58_15
AGAAAGATCATTGGCCACCTCTGCTAGCGCGCCGCTCGCTTTGAGGGAGAGAACGAAAACCCGGTCCCCAGCCGATGCCGAAATCGAAGACTCTGTGGCCGCACGAACAGGCATGGCAGAGCATGCAAAGACCAGAACGACGATCCATCGCGCAGTTGCAGAACCGAAGCGCATGTGTCTACTCCTCTAAGTTGGCTGCTGACAGTAGCAGACAAGACGGTGACGGCACCATCGGCGATTCGATTGGCCCGATTGGCCCACCATCGAGCGAGTCACGCTTGAGGTAGGTTACTGTTTTGGCCCATTGCCATCGAGGAAATCGAGCACAACGCGGTTCACAAGCTCCGGTTTGAGCCACGTCATGTCGTGGCCAACGCCGGGGATGACCGCTCGCGCAATGGCCGGTGCCACCCGCCGCAGGCGGTCGATTGCCTCCTGGGGCGAGTAGATCCTCTCGTTTTCGCCGACGATGAAGAGCGTCGGCGGCTGCAAATTCCTGAGGCTCTCATCATCAGCCACTGTGGGCGGCACCATCTTCACCATGCGCCGTAGGCCGAAGCAGTTAAACGCCAAGGCGAGCTCCTCCGTCATTTCGTCGATGATCTGTCGGCCGGCTTCTCCAGTGGCCACGAGGTCGGGAAGACTCCAGCGGTACGCCCTCCGGATGAAGTAGCGTCTGGGGAAAAGCAGAATCTGCATCATCGAAAAGAGCATTGCGGGTCGCAGCGGTAGGACCCAGGCGGCCGGCGCCAACAACACGAGCTTGGCCACCTGCGTCGGGTGACGCTGTGCGAAGTTGGCTGCAAGCCAGGCGCCGTGTGACAGACCCATGAGCCGGATGCCATCGAGTTGCAGAGCCGCAAACAGCTCGTCGAGCCAGTCGGTGAGATGCTCGACGGTCTTGATGGGGCGGGTGTTGGCGCTGCGTCCCACATCGAAGATGCTGTCGAGCGCATAGGTGCGGTAGCTCGCGGACAGCCCTTCGATATTGGGGATCCACATCAACGAGTGTTGGCCTCCGCCGGGTAGTAGTACGAGCGGGGGCTCGTCGCACGGTCCGCTCACGCGCATGAAGGTTTGGCCGTAGGATGTCTCCACCGTCCTGCATTCACAAAGCACGGGCCAGCGCCGGGCACGTTGGTCATTGAGCGCCAGATAGCGCGCCTTGGCCGTTGCCGAGAGAAACGGATAGTGTTCTTCGATCTGCATGACAAGAGCTCCTGCGCCGTCGCACCCGCTCACCGAAGCGAGTGGGGACGGCACTTTGATGCGGACGTAGGTCCGCAGTTTTTTGGAAAATGGAAGGTACGCGGACGGGAAGGCCAGGAGGCACGTGCCTGCCTCGCCTCATCAACGTTTTCAACAGAGGAAAGAGCAGTGTAGGACAGAGAGACGCCGCGTCGCAGTCCGTGGCGTGGCTGCGCGACGAAAGTCCGAGGGCAGATGTCGGGTCAACCGAACGTATGGCGGCCGAGCAAAGGCACGACGCTGTGGCGTCCTAAACGCAGGTGTCTTGGGCGGTCCCCCCTGTGCAACGGTCTGGCAGGCCGCGCTCCTGGCGTGTGCCACCGCCTGCGGTGACGTAACCGTCGCGAGCGCCAGGCAAGTGAAGATGACCTTCAGCCAGCGCTCCAAACTGTGGAGGGAGTGGACCATTTCTATTGCGCTGTACCATAGGAGCCTGGGACCGCGCGTCAACCTCAATCGCTCGATTCGAATGGGTTCACGACCGCAACTCCGGTTGAGGCAACGTCTTTCACGTTTCGCGTAACGAGGACGAGGCCATGGTGTTGGGCCGTTGCTGCAAGGAGGCCATCAACGGTGGAAATCGGGTCGGGAACACCAAAACTCCCCCAGATGCGTGCGATGGACTCGGTGACGGGAAGCACCCTATCGGAGAAGTCATCGACGACGCCGCGAAGCCAAATTTCCAGTTTCTGTGCCGAAATCTTGTCTCGTCGGCGAATCCTCTCGACCCCACGACCCAACTCGCCAATAACCAGCACACTGAGATAGAGCCCGTCTTCATCAATAGCTTCATACCACGCTCGCACCGATGGCACCGCACGTGGGCCCTTGCGCAGTTCCGAAACAACGTTGGTATCGAGCAGAAACTCAGTCATGTCGATCGAGATCTCGTTCAAAGGAGAAATCCTCATCGGTTCCAACTTCAGGCATCGTCATGAGACGATCTTTCAAAGACCCCGCGGCCCGATGCCCGCTTAGAGCTGCACGAAGGATTTCCCGGTGTTCGGCCTCGGCCGAGGTCCCCTTCTGGGCCGCGCGGATTCTTAGCTCACGCACGAGCCGTTCATCGACATTTCTAACCAGCAGCTGAGCCATGATAGCAAATATATCATTGATATCAACATTGTCAAGATCACCAGATCACCAGTCGTGGCTATTCTCAGTGATAGCGACCTTTCTTGCTTTTTCAATCACTGCACACAATCCTGATCACGGGCGGCGAGCCTACAAGCTTGGTATGCATGCCTCTGTAGGTAGCACCTAGCTTCGGGTGACACCAGGGAGAGCCCTGCGCTGTCCATCACCGCTCGGTGGCCTCGATGCGACGGTTTTGTTGGCGGCCTCCCTCCGTCTCGTTGGACGCAATGGGCCGTGTGTCACCATAGCCTACCGTGGCGATGCGGCTGCGTTCGACACCTTTGGAGACCAGATAGTCTCGGCATGCCTCCGCTCGTTTCTCGGACAGCTTCTGGTTCTGGTCGGCGTTGCCGACGTTGTCCGTGTGACCAGAGATCTCGATGCGCGCTGACTTTTTGTGGGTCATGTACTCGACAACGCTGTCCAGCCTGGCGAACGAGTCCGGGGTGAGCCTCGCCTTGCCAGTCTCGAAATGAACGCCGTCCAAAACGAATCGCGGCTTGTTGATGCTCTCGATGTCAATAGTGTTGGTTTGTCGACGTGAGTAGCGAAGCGTTAGCTTGAGGTTGAAGTTGGGTTTGTTCTCCACAGCCACTTTGGCCGAAATTTCGCGGCGGCCAAGCGACAGGTAAACCACGTCATAGGTTTGGCCCACTGGAACCAACACCTCGGCGTAACCCTTTGCATCTGTTTCCTCTGTGAAATAGTTGGTGCCATCAGGCGACGTCAATGAGATGACGATGCCCTCGATTGGCCCCTTGTCCTTGTCGACGACAAACAAGCGCAGTGCCGCCTCGGTGGTCGTCGGCTTGATCTTCGAGGGGTTGACGCCATGTGCCTGCCCCGCAGTCGTCGACTCGCGGATTTTGAAGACGTGGTTGTCTCCTCCCGAATCCGGAGTCTCACCCTTCGTCGTCGCAGCATCCTGGGCTTGGGCAGGGGCAGCAGGATCAACCTCCATTCGTCCTGCAGCCGGTGGGCCATCCGATGTCGTCATGGTCTGTGCGCATGCCACGAGAACCATTGCCGGAGTCAAACGAATGAGTAGAGTCAAGGTAACCCCTCCTGTACGTGTTTTGACAAACCTTGCCCAAATGGGGATCCGAGGCAAGCAAATTGCTACAAAATGCTACATGTGCTACAAAGATACCAATGACGCGAAAAATCACTCAACGGGAGCTTCGCAACAGTTCCGCTGCTGTTTTGCGGGACGTACAGGCGGGAAGAACAATCGTGGTGACGCGCAATGGTACACCCGTCGCGGAGTTGCGCCCAATCGCGCCACGCAGGTTCGTGCCGCGTTCCGTTTTTGCAAACGCCGCGATGAGGGGGCCAAGAATCGACCTGGTCAAATTCAGAGAGGACGTCGACCAAGTCACAGACGATTCGATCGAACCTCAGGGTGGCGAATGACTGACGGTTTGTTGGACACGTCAGTCATTATCGACTTTGACATCATACCTGTAGAAAATCTCCCGGACGAGTCTGCCATTTCGGCAATAACGTTGGCAGAGCTCGCCGCTGGACCGCACGCGACAGACGATCCAATCGAACGAGCTCGGCGTCAAGACAGACTTCTTTGGGCATCGAGGACCTGGGATCCATTGCCGTTCGACGAACACGCCGCCAGAGCGTACGGAAGAGTCTTCGCGTCTGTTCGGGCCGCGGGCAGAACGAGTCGCAGTCGCCTCGCAGATCTTCTCATTGCCGCCACGGCCATAGCCAACGGTCTTCCAATCTACACGAGAAATCCAAGCGACTTCGAACAACTCAAGAACATTGCCAAGGTGCGTGCGATTTGACCAACCCACTCGTGCAAGTCCGACGAATTCGTGGGTGCCGTTTTCTCCGCCGCGATGGTTTCGTTTGATCCTCCCACGTGGTATCGATCCCGACAAAGAACAGACGCAACGTCCAGGTAGCACGTGCCACAGAGGTGCGGCCGCCGTGGAGACAAACTATGCCCACACGCCATCTGGGGAAGACTCGAATATTCGTTCAATGTTGTGCAGCCACGCTTCTCGCGGGGCCGCTCCTTTCATGCAGCTCCAAGCCAAGCGGGAGTCGCCAAGACCCGCCCGTTGCCAAAGCTGGGCCTGACCAGCTCGTGGAAAAAGGCGACTCCGTGACCCTGGACGGCACCGCGAGCTCCGACTCGGACGGCGATGCACTCAGCTTTGATTGGATACAGGTATACGGTGAGCCGGTCTCCGTGAGCGACGCCGCAGCGGCGCAGCCAACATTCGTGGCCCCTGGTGTTGCGGGGGATTTGGTCTTCTCGTTGCTTGTCGGGGATGGAACGGACACTGCGCTGGACTCCATTGTCGTCACGGTTGTCAACCGGGCACCGGTGAGCACGACGGGTGATGACCAACTCACCAAAGTGGATTTCGTCGTTACACTGTCGGGCTCGGGAAGCGATGACGACCCTGACGACATACTGACCTATGATTGGACCCAAACCCACGGTCCCCCCGCAGCCCTGGACGACCCAAGCAGTGTGAGTCCGTCCTTTCTTGTGAGGGCGGCGGGGACGTACGAGTTTTCACTGGTCGTCAGTGACGAAGTCGACACATCCGCCCCGGCGACAGTTGCGGTTTTTGCTCACGACATCGACGGGGGAGAGGACCACACCCTTGCGTTGAAACCGGACGGCACACTGTGGGCGTGGGGTCTGAATGTCGACGGGCAGCTAGGCGACGGGACGTCTGACTCACGGGATGTTCCCGCTCGAGTCTGCGACAAAGGACGCACCCACTGCGCGGTCGACCCTCTCACCGACGTGACTGCTGTTGCTGCAGGTCGAAATCATTCCTTGGCCCTCAAGTCCGATGGCACCGTCTGGAGTTGGGGCGACAACAACACCGGCCAGCTGGGCGATGGTACACAAAATCCCCGAAGCACGCCCGGACCCGTATGCGATATTGGCGAGACAGACTGTGCGGTGCACCCACTGCGGGATGTGATTGCGATCTCCGCCGGGTACCTCTTCTCCGTGGCGCTCAAGTCCGACGGCACCGTCTGGGCGTGGGGCGTCAATTATGACGGCGAACTCGGAAACGGTATTCCGGGCGGATGGATCACCACGCCGACACAGGTCTGCGCCGGTGGGGCGACGCCACCATGCAGTACGGCCAACGGCAACGGCCTCGCGGATGTCCTTCTGGTTGCCGGCGGTGGTGGAGGACACACCTTGGCTCTCAAGACGGACGGCACCCTCTGGGGTTGGGGATACAACAAGAGCGGCCAAGTCGGTCGTGGCGCGTGGGGCGCTGACGTGGCTATCCCCGAACAGGTCTGCGACACAGGACAGACCGCACCGTGCTCGACCTTCATCTCCGACGTGTCCGCCATCGACGCTTGGAGTGGCCATACCTTGGCGCTCAAATCGGATGGTTCCCTTTGGGCGTGGGGCGGAAACCAGCAGGGCGAGCTGGGTGCGGTGACTGCTGATACTTGCCAAAATGGAACATGCAGTGTGGCCCCGATCCCGGTCTGTTTGAGCGGGGACAGTCCCTGCACGACGCCATTCGGCGGTGTCGCGTCTTTCAACTCAGGACGACGTTTCTCTACGGCGCGACGGAGCGACGGCACCGTGTGGACCTGGGGAGACAATGCGGAAAGTCAGCTCGGCACTGGCAATACGGATCCCCACCCCTTCCCCGTACAGGTCTGTGCTGCCGAAGAGAGCTATCCATGCTCGACTTTCCTGTCTGATGCCGTGGCAGTGGCTACCGGGAGTTACCATGCTCTTGTGCTTCTTGGCGACGGCTCGCTGTGGGCGTGGGGAGACAACGACAATGGGCAGCTCGGGAGCGGAAACCTGGGCATCGACAGTCCGATACCGCTCCAAGTGATAGGGTATTGACAGGGGGCTGAGGGGCCAGATGGCACAATGTTACAAATGCGAGCGGCAGATACCTTATCTCGCGATGGTACGTGGGATCTTTAGGCACTTCGGTAGAAACTTCCGTCGACGTGTGCTGGTTGTTTTCAATTGCCCTCATTGTGGGACTGAATGTCAGGAAGCTGCTCTAACAGCGTACGGGTTTGTGGCTCTCGTCTTCCCCGTGGCGTTTGCGATGTTCGCCATCGCAGATCGTTGGAGAGTGCCGCTCAAGAACGAAACACTTGCCGTTGTCATCTTGTTGATCGTCCTAGTCCTTCACGGTCAATGGTGGCGCTACCTTTCGGTGATGAAGACGCCACATCGGTTTCCGTGGGAATAGGGCATTCACCTTCGAGGTCCCGCGGATGAAATCATCGACGTCACCATTCGCACAACCGGCGACTACGGCTTCGGCATCGAGCCGCAATGGGGTGGTGATATTGGCAGTATGCGCCGGGTCTTTGTCGAAACCAATGG
>MGST01000252.1:6774-7122 GCA_001798605.1 Deltaproteobacteria bacterium RIFOXYA12_FULL_58_15
CCCACGTCGACCGCCCCGCGAGCGGCATTCTCGGCCGTGGGGGCCAGCTTCCCCGCGACGTGAAGCTCGACGCTCTCGAGATATCGAAGTCTGCGCTGGGAAGCCAGATGCGCTCGACACTCGAGGCGCTCGGGTTCGTGCTGACCACGGGCTCCGACAGCCACTGCCTCGAAGACATCGGCTCGTGCCGCCTGGCGTGCGAGCTGCAACGCCCCTCCTTCGCCGAGCTCGTGCTCGCGATTCGGGGACAGGAAGGCCGGAGGTGCTCCCTTGCGTGAGCTGTCCCTTCACATCATCGACCTGGTGGAGAACTCCATCGCCGCCATGGCCAATCGAGTCCGAATCACC
>MGST01000253.1 GCA_001798605.1 Deltaproteobacteria bacterium RIFOXYA12_FULL_58_15
CAGACCACCAGCCACCCTTGCCGTTGTTGGATGCGCACCTCCAGGTCAGGGCCGGTGCGGCCACTGTCGCCGGCAAGGACAAGGTCGCCTGGGGTCTCATAGGCAAGGGGCAACGCCAAAGTGGTGATCACCTCGCCGCGCCAGCTGGGTTTGAGTACGATTTTGCCTTCGTGGGCAAGCTCTGCGGCGTCGACCATGGCGAGGTCCTCGTTGAAATGCACAACACCCTTGCCGTCGAGCTTGGCGACGGGAATGTCGAGATCGATCTCGTTGGCGTCAACGCAGGGGTCGGGCGAGAGCAGCTCCGGGGGACCACAAAGGGTAACGGGCAGTGATACACCCACAAGCTCAAACATGAGCGCATGTCGAAGATCGAGTGTGGGGACAACTCCCGCCGGCTGATTGGGAAAGAAGCTGAAAAGTGCAGCTCTTTGGCGGCGCACGTTCTGTCGAACCAGGACGCCCGGCATGCCCGTGAAGGGCGGCTGGAAAAAGGCCTTGCGAACTCTCGTCTCAGCGAGGGGAACGCGATTTCGCCCATCGCGCATCACCCGAGCCTCGACCGAATCGGGTCGCTCGCGTACCTCAGCAAACTTCGAGTCGGCAATTTGCATTCTGATGATCCGGCGTCTTGCCTGATCTCGCAGGGCTTGGCTCGGCAAGCGGGTAACAAAGCGCCGCAGCAGTTCTTGTTCTTTGCACCCGGCGATCATCGCAGCGGTCACGGGCATGCCGTGCCACGTGGCATTCTCCATATCGAGTGTGTCCTTGAGGTCGGTGGCAAAGTGCATCGCGAGCCTCCCCGGAGGCTCGGCGAGGATGTGGGTGAGCTCATCCAATAGTTTCTTGGTCGCCTGGATACTTGGTTTGATCTCGGGAGGCCGGCGGGTGAGTACCCAATGCAATCCGGCGATCGTCTTGCTGGCTCGGGGGTCGACTTCAACGCCGCCGATGTGTTTGCCGTAGAGCTTGGCGAGCTTTGTCATGACTTCGCTGCTGGCTGTGGAGGACAGGTTCGGCAACAGGACGAGCCAACACGCTGACCAGGTGTCGGGCGCAACTTTGCCGACCTCGAGTGCGTCCACGAGTTCATCGATGACATGACCGATGTTGGTGTCATCGACGTGCGTATGATCGCCGCGGCGCTTGGTGTCGCACACCTCGGGGTTGGCGTTTGACTGACCGAGGTAGTGCGCCAACGCCTGTCCTGGGTACTCGGTGGAATCCTGGACCAACTGCATGGCGCTGTAGGGGGACGGGAACTGCGGGCGTTTGCTGCACCCCGGTGATGTGAAAACCACCCATGAAACCAAGGAAGCTGCGGCTGCCGCGTTCGCCATTCTAACCATGGTCAGTGGAGTCTCGCTGCAGCGACGAGGTCTTTGACTGCGAACTCAATCGCTTGCTGGTAGAGGTCTTCGTCATCGTTGACCGAGGCCTTGCTCCGCGCGGCTGATGATTGTGAATCGGTGTCGAGAAGGTGCAGGGTGACAATGACCTTGCTGCCGAGTTTGGCGACGCTCCCCGTGAGCAGATATTTTACGCCAAGGGCACCGCCAATCTCCGCGGCACATTCGACGTCATCACATCCCATGGCGTCGCGAATTTTCTCACGGGTCAGCATTGCGTTGATATCCGCGGTGCTGATTACCGACAGAGCGCCGGTGCTGTCTACGGCAACCACGAGGAGGTCGTCGAGCACTGAGGCCGTCTTTGTGTCCATGCCATTTGCGCGTAAGGGCATCACGGCAACGGCGTTGTTGGGTTCAGCGTTGGAACGAATGGCGAAGCCCGCGGTGCCGCGATCGCCGGCCCGAATCGTCGCTTCGTTGGCAAAGAGGGTATCGGTCATCCGTGCAATGGTGTCTTCAAGGGCGTGTCGCAGCATCAACTGTTGATCTTCTGCCCGCCACGACAGATCGCGGCCTTCGATCAAGCCGGCGACGGAGGTGAGCTGCGCTTCCCCGTGCATGAGTGCCGCGCGATAACGCACATCGAAGCGCATCTCGTAGGCGACGGCGTCACCCAAGGGCACGTTGCCCGTCTTGACGTGTTGGGGAGCGAGCTCATCGACACGCAATAGCAAATCACCATCGGCATCGGCATCGGCGCTGTCCACCAAGGCGACCGAGGCAAAGGCGTCCCGCAGGCTCTTCGTCAAACCCACCGCCAGAGTTGATCGCAGGGATGTGATGTTGACGTCGCCTAGATTGACCGCCTTGAGGTGTGCGTCTTCGGAGATGCCAGGTGCGAGATAAACCGCCAGGCGCGCTTGGCGAAACGCTCCCGGTCGCAAGGTTGAAGGATTGAGCTCCGGAGCCACAATCTTGCTAGGCAGGTGAGCAAGACTCACCACGCACGAAATAGCAGAGATTAGCATGACAACGGCAAGGGAACGCATCAGAGTGTTCGACATCGGTTTGCCTTCCACGGAGTGTCGGGGCCGAGATTTGAGATCTAGCGCAGAACCTCGAGCACTCGCAGGGCTGAGTCGATGCGCCCGAAGGGTGGCATAATGTAGACGCCGTCGACCATTTGTCGCGTTGCCAACAGGGCCTCCTGGGCTATGGCGATGCCCTCATTGCCGCCTTGGTTCTTTTCGCTGCTTTTGCCCATCCGCTTGCGGATGGGCTCTGGGATCTGCATGCCGGGCACTTCGTTGTGCAGAAATTCTGCGTTGCGATAACTTGCGAGGGGGAGGATGCCGACGAGGACGGGAACGCGGCAATCATTGATGGCTTTGAGAAATCGTTCCAAGAGGGCCGGCTCGTAGACGGGTTGGGTCATGCAGAAATTGGCACCCGCTTCGACTTTGTAACGGAACCTACGGATCTCCCTGTCAAAATCCGCTGCGCCAGGATTGGCACCGACGCCGATGAGAAACTTGCAAGGTTCACCGATGGGGTTGGCGGCCAGATCGATGCCGCGATTGAGACCCTGCATTGCCCGAACCAAGCCGATGCTTTCCACGTCGTAGACGGCCGTGACATTGGGGTAGTCGCCGAGTTTGGGGGGATCGCCGGTGATTGCCAGCACGTTGCGCAGGCCCAAGGCGTATGCTCCGAGCAGGTCAGCCTGCATGCCGAGAAGGTTGCGGTCCCGGCAGGTGTAGTGCAGCACCGTCTCCATGCCGACCCGCTGCTCGATGAGCAAAGCGAGGTGCAACGATGACATGCGTGCGCTGGCACGGGGGCCATCTGGAATGTTGATGACGTCGACGCCGTGGAAACGCAATGTCTCCGCTGCGGCGAGCGCCTTGGTTACATCGTGACCACGGGGCGGATTCATTTCGACGGAGACGACGAACCTGTTTCCCAATACCGATTGGCGTGCGAGTTTCGCACCCAAGGGCGACCGCTCCTCTATCGGCGCGGGATCGAGCTGCGTCGCCTTCTCGAGGGGCTCCACCGACGTCACCACCTGTTTCGCCGGTTTGAGTGCCCTGACCATGGCACACACAGCGCGAATGTGGTCCGGAGTCGTGCCGCAGCAACCACCCACGAGGCTGGTGCCTGCTTGAATGAAGCGGCGCGAGTACTCGGCGAAATAATCCGGCGACGCCATATAAAGGACGCGATCGTCCACCAACCGCGGCGAGCCGGCGTTGGGCATGGCCGCGATCGGCATCTCGGGATTCGCGAGCTTGAGTTGTTCGATGGTGGCGAGCATATCGTGCGGGCCTTCGGAACAGTTTGCACCGACTGACTGGACGCCGAGGTGGGTCATGGCGGTCATGACCTCTTCGGGGGTGTAGCCAATAATGGTTCGCCCCTCTGCGGGGAAAGTGGCCATCGTTAGAATGGGCAGACCGCATTCGAGCCGCGCCGCTTGGACTGCCGCCGTTAGCTCCTTGATGTCGCCCATGGTCTCGATGACGATGAGGTCAACGCCGCCGGCCACCAATCCTTTGATCTGCGGTCGAAACAGCTCAATCGCCTCAGCCACGGATATCTTGCCGATGGGGCTCAGCCGCTTTCCCAAAGGTCCCACGGAGCCGCCAACCCACCCCTTGTCGCCAACCGCATCCCGGGCCAGCTCCGCGCCCCTTTTGTTGATCTCTTCGGTGTTGGCCGCCTGGCCGTGGGGCTCGAGCTTGAGCGGATTGGCACCGAAGGTGTTGGTCTCGATGAGCTCAGACCCGGCCTTGATATAGTCGCGATGGATATCCCGCACCGTGTCGGGGGCGGTCAGATTGAGCATGTCGTAGCACTGGTTGACGTAGACGCCCTTGGCATAAAGAAGGGTGCCAATGCCGCCGTCAGCTACCACCACACGTTCTGCAATTTCATCGAAAAGGCTGTTTGGCATCACATCCTCTGTTCGTCCTAGGACTTGGGTTTGGGGACTTTCGTGTCACTGGCAACAGAGGTGCAATGTATCCTGGACTTCGGCAAACGCAAAGGCTGACCATGGATGTGATAGGATGCTGGTCCTATTGCTTGACAGGACGTAGTCGGTCATTGGCAAGGTGAGGCAACAGCATGGCGAGAACAGGTATGGCTGATTTGCACCGGCACTTGGACGGGTCGCTGCGTCTAGCCACGGTGGAGCAATTGGCTGAGGAGCTTGGATTGCCGGTGCCCTCACCTCTGGTGTTTCACGTCGGCATGGGTCTTCAAGAGGCACTGGCCCGGTTTGCATTTACCCTGTCTCTCTTACAGGATCCCACCGTTGTTCGGCGGGTGGCGAGTGAGATCTGCGAGGACGCTCAGAGCGAAGGTGTGTCGACCCTCGAGATCAGGTTCGCGCCGCAGCTTCATCACAAAGCGCCGATGGCGGCTGTTGTCGACGCGGCTCTCGAAGGCATCCATGGCCGGGCTGGCCTGGTTCTTTGCGCCCTTTACGGTGAAGACCCCGAGGTTGCCAAAGGGCTCGTCGAAATAGCCGCGAGTCGGGAGGGTGTCGTCGGATTGGATTTGGCGGGTGCACCGCTGCCGCAACACCGGTATCGGCTCGGTGACTACGCGCCCGCCTTTCGTGCAGCTCGAGAGATCGGGATCGGACGGACAGTGCACGCTGGGGAAGGGCGGGCACCCGAGGAGATCCTCGTCGCCATCGAACAACTGGGTGCCCAGAGAATTGGCCATGGCACCACGCTGCTTGAGGCACCAAGGGTCGTGGACTCCGTCTTGGCGAATCACATTACCCTTGAGGCTTGCATCACCTCGAACCTTCAGACCGGCGCCATTGAGGCAATACATGAGCATCCTCTGCCTCAGTGGCTAAAGTTGGGAATCTCTGCGTGCGTATGCACCGACAACACCCTGTTCTCCGATGTGACCGCCGTGACCGAACACGAGGTGGCCCAGCGCATTCCGGGCATGACCGCCGAGCTCTTGGATAGGGCTGTGGAAAACGGCCACCGCGCAGCTTTCGCGGGCCGGTGATCACAGCAGGATACGTCAACAGCCGCTGCAGTCGCCGAAGTTGAAGGACCCGCAGTCGTCGGCGCACTTGAGGCCAGTGCCATAGCAGCCAATGCCGCTGAATGAATCGCATGTGACACCATTCAAATCGGTCCCGTCGCAGTTCTCGCCGGCCTCCTTGATGTTGTTGCCGCAACCGCCGATGCAGCCGGTGAGAATGAGTTGGCAGTCTGGGGCACATCCGAGGTTGCCGCTCTGAAATCCTTCTGCCTGGCAAGTGGTGGCGAAATCTCCACCGTCACATTTTTCGTCATCGTCGGCGACCCCGTTGCCGCAGCCATTGATGCAACTGGTTACGGTGATTTCGCAGTTTGCGGTGCAACCGAGCTCGCCGGAGAGGAACCCTTCGGTCATGCAGCTCTTGGTGCCAAAGGCGTTGCCGTCGCACTCCTCGCCGACATTCGCGTTGAGAACGCCGTTGCCGCACAAAGTACACTCAGACACGTCATAGGCGCGACAACCCGGTTGGCACTTCAGAGTACCGCTGGCATAGCCGACGTCTTCGCAGCCGATGCTGCCGGTGTCGAGGTTGTCACAAAGCTCGTGTTCTTCTTTGTTGTTGTTACCGCAGGTGTTGGCAATGCAGCCCGTGGTGACGTATCCCGTGCAACTGCTGCTGCAGGCGAGCTCGCCGCCCCAGTAATTGAGAGATTCGCAGGTTGTGCCGCCCAGGGCGGCACCGTCACAAATCTCACCGTCCTCGAGTCCGTCGGCACCGCAGGTGGTGCAGTCGGAGTCGTCGAATTCCCGGCAGCCCGCCGCGCAGCGCAGGGTGCCACCGGTGAAGCCAAGGCCCAAGTCCTCGCAATCGGTAGTGCCGTTGTCATCGGCGTCGCAAGTTTCGTGGGCTTCCTTGGTCTCGTTGCCACAGGTGTCGGGGATGCAAGCGGAAGTGTCAAAGGCGGTACAGTTGTCATTGCAGGCGAGTTCGCCATCCCAGTAGTCAAGAGTCTGGCAGGTCTCATCGTTGAGGTTGATGCCGTCGCAAGGCTCAGCCCCCTCGAGAATGTTGTTGGGGCAACTCCAGCTGATGCAATTGTCGACATCGAACGTCAGGCAGCCCTCTGCGCAGGCGATGTCACCGTCATCAAAGCCTTGGGTCATGCAGGTGACGGTGGGGGGCAGGTCGCCATCGCAGACTTCCGTACCTTCCACGGTGGTGTTCCCGCACAGTTGTGTGAGACAGGCAGATTCATCGTAGCTCATGCACAAAGGTGCGCAGGCGAGCTCGCCTGCGACATAGCCGAAGTCGACGCAGGTTTTGCTGTTGAGGGCGATGCCATCGCACGCCTCGCCCACGCCAATCGTGTCATCCCCGCAAACGGTGACCGGCGCGGGAGTTGTTGGTTGTTTGATAGGACCCACGTTGTCATCGCCGCACCCTTGGCAAACGCAAGTGAGGATGAATATCGGGAGCGAAACGGACGCTCTTCGCATGGTGCCATCTCCTATCTTGTTATCTGCCTATCTTCTGCGATCCTGATGGCTTGGTTGGATATTTCCAACCTCCCAAGCGTTGCTGGAATAGTGGGGCGTATGCTGCGGGTATGTGTGTCGCCGAGGGGCTCGGACGGTTACTCGTTGTAGGTGAGCACCTCAGAAGCTTGGTAGCCGCAGATGTCGCCGTCGTATTTCACTTCGATGGCCAGGGGATCACTGCTGTTGGCGTTGCTCGTCATACTGGCGGTGAGCTCAAATTCACAGTCGCCTTCGACCACACCGCTGTAGCTGACGTCACCGGTGTAACTCCAGGAGAGCTCGAAGGAGCCGTCGCCATTGTCTTCGTAGCCGAAGGCCCACTCCATGTCGCCGTCGAGGGTCATCTCAGAGTCGGTCAGGGAGTATGCGCCTTGGGCGTCGAATTCGCCGACCTGAACTGTGCAATCGTTGAGCTCGAGCTCGAAACCGAAATCGAAATCGGCGCTCCTCAAATTGGATGACACACTGGCGGTGGCGTCCATGTCGCCACCTTTGGGACAGTCGAGACTCCTGGAAATCGACGCGGTCAAAGAGCTGGCGCCGTTGTCCGATGAATCGGCGAGCCCCGCGGTTCCGGGCCACGCTTTTTTCGCTTCGGCTTTGGTGAGTGGTTCGCCACAGGCGACAACGGACAACGCGAGTGACACAACAGCCAAGGTCAGTAGCTTCACGGATTCCTCCTTAGGAACATTTCTTTTTTGGCCTCTTCAAGAGAACAGAGGAGACCTTTTGTGGTTAGACTTGTCAAGAGTAAGAAAATTCAATCCACGGAGTTACGGGAACCCACATGAAATTGAGCAGTTACCGCCTATTCGCCGATAATCTTCACCAAGACGCGTTTGCTGCGGCGTCCGTCGAACTCGCCGTAGAAAATTGTTTCCCAGGGTCCGAGGTCCAGCGCACCTTCTGTGATGGCGACGACCACCTCACGTCCCATGACCTGGCGCTTCAGATGAGCGTCGCCATTGTCCTCACCGGTGCGGTTGTGCTGATATTGGCTGACCGGCTCGTGGGGGGCGAGGTGCTCCAACCATTTTTCATAGTCTTGATGCAGTCCGGACTCGTTATCGTTGATGAAAACGCTAGCGGTGATGTGCATCGCGTTCACCAGGCACAACCCCTCTTGCACACCGCTCTCTCGCACGGCGTCCTCGACCTCACCGGTAATGTGAACAAACTCACGCCGATGTTTGATTTTGAACCACAGCTCTTTCCTAAATGACTTCATGGCAGTCCTTCAGGTTACCAAAGAGAGTGAGAACCCGCAGTTGTCACAACCATAACTGGTAACACGATCGGCACCGCGGTTGGCAAGCTCCGTTGCCCAATTCGGCACCACGCGCTGGGGTCGGCGAATTTTTGCAACAGTGCCCGCCGGCAATGGGGGTGAGCGCTGCCAGTATTTCGCCAACGTCGGCTTTTTGCAGCGAGGGCAGGGAACCAATTCGGCGGTGTTTGGATCCCAGGACGCAACCATGACGTCGCGTTGAGTCTCGAGGAATTGTTGGTATGCCTGGGCCACCACTCGTCGGGAGACCTCAGTCTTCTCCGTCCGGTGCTTCTCGACTGCGGTTCTGTAGACCATCTCGGCGAGGAGTAACTCTTTGGCTGCTGCGTTTGAGCGATTGTGCTTTTCCACGAGCGCAAGGATCCCTGAGAATGGCGCGCTCGCCAAATTTTATGCCGTGAACGTGCGTTGTCACAAAATTGGACAAATCGCATCGCCGGTGGCAATGGACGGCCGTCTTCTGACTGCTGTTATTTAGTAATACGTTCCGTGCCTCTTCGTCGAGGGTCAACGCCGTCGTGCTCCGCCATTGCCACATGCAGTCTGCCGATGAACTCGACCAGCCGCGTTTGCTGGTCAGGCTGCGAAGGCAAGAAGCCGATGCCAACATGGGCGCGTGAACCGCTTGCTTCGAGTTCTACCCGAACCACTGTGCCTTGCATGGTGATCGGTAGCTGCTCCGGCGGGTGCAAAGTGATTGCCACGGTTGTACCCACCGACGGAAGGGTCCCGGTCGCGAGCAAGATTCCGCCGCGGGCGATGTCAACGACCTCGCCAGGGACGGTGCGACCCGCGCAGGCAAGCTCGGCGGGCAACGTCGAGCGATAACGGATGAAGGTCCGGCCCAGGTGATGGGCACCGCGCAGTTGGTTGAAAGCGGAAATAATCACCAGGGGGGCATCCGTACGTGGTCGGATTGCCGTGCGCAGAGGCATCTTGTCTTGTTGGTTCTTGTTCGCGAGTGAAATGATCGGCATCATGCCAATACCGGGCACGTTGCGCACACGCTCGACGAAGGCGATGTGGCTGATGCCGGCGTCCAAGCTGTCGACGATGATTCCGTGAAAACTCGCGACCCGCACTCTGGCCACGGCGTGTTCGACGCCATGGACCTCGTCCACCGCGTAGCCCCACGCCACCAGCCGGTCACGCAGACGCAAGCGCATGGCTGGGTCCGCTGAGACAATGAGTAGTTGCGCCCTGGCAAACGTGTCTTCCCCTATCTCCGTGCGGCATTTGGGCGCGTGAGCTAAGGCAAGCTGGGTTGCTGACACCAGGTGCGCTTCGGAAAAAGGCTCGGTGACGATATCAAGGGCATTGATGGCGGCCGCTTCCGCGATGGTGCGGGCGTCGAGGAGCGTTCCCAGGGCGATGGTCGGCGACAACCGTGGGCTCTCGCGCAGCACATCGACCACGTCTTTGCTGTTGCAGGTTCCGGCGCGGCAGTCGACGATGACGGCCCCAGGGGGAGTCGGGCTGCGCAGGGCAAGCCCGAGCTCGTTCGGCTCTCGGCAAGGGAGCGCAATGATCTCCTTGCCTCGCAGAAGTCGATCGATAATCCGCTGCGCGCCTTGGTCAGGGGTGAGAACGGCGACAAAAGAGGGTCCCCGGTGGCGATGTGCGGCTAGCGCATTCTGGCGCTCTGTCCGCTCAGTGCAGAAAATTCGGCGCAGGTGTGAGGACACACCCAAGGCCATCAGGCTTTGGTCAGCGAGCGAAGGAGCGAGCGCATTGAGCATGTCTTTGGCGCTCGAGAATCGGCCGTTGGGGCGGCGACGCAGAGCGCGAAGGATCACATTTTCGATCTCAACGGGAAGATCGGGGCGGATCCCTCGCGGTTCTGGGATTTCTGCTCGGCGATTTTCGCGCAAGAGATCGTCCGTGTTGGCCTTGTTGAACAGGGGTCGGCCGCACACCATCTCAAAGAGGAGCACGCCGACGCCAAAGAGGTCGGCGCGGCAGTCAATCGGTTCACCACAGAGGACCTCAGGAGCCGTGTACCCCGCGGTGCCCATTCGGGTGTCGTCCCGTGATGCATGCTGGGCGCGCTGTGCGGCGATGCCAAAGTCGGAGAGTTTGACCGCACCGTCGAATGACAACAGGATGTTTGCAGGCTTGACGTCGAGATGGACGATGCCCATCGGCGTGTCACCACTGTCTTTGAGTCCGTGGGCGTACTCGAGTCCGCGCAGGACCTCTGCGGTGATGTGTAGGGCTACATCAAGAGGGATCGGCTCGCCATTGGCGCGCTCAAGCACGGTTTCTAGGTTGCGACCGTCCACGTACTCCATGGCAATATATAAAGAGTCGGCCTCGACGTCGGCCTCAAAGGTTTGAATGATGTTTGGGTGGTGGAGCAAGGACAAGACCCACGCCTCCCGGCGGAAACGTGAAATATCGTTCGCCTCCCGCGATCGATGTGCTCGCAGAGTCTTGATTGCGAATGGCTGCTCGGCATAGGCGGGGTGGATGTGGCGGGCAAGGAACACCTGACCGGCACCGCCACAGCCAATAGAGTCGAGCAGTTGATAGTTGGCGATGAAGCTGCCTGGACCCAGCCTGGCCATCTGCCCATGTTAGCCCTGGACGCTGGGCAATACCCGAAGAAACAGCCGCTTCGGGCCATTCTGTTACTCATTGGGCTCGCGCCTGCGCCTGGATCTCGCCGGATCTCCCTGGAACGAGAATTGGGCGAATGGCTCGGATCGGGTATCCTCCTGGGGGTGGAGTTTCCCATGAATCGTCGCCGGTTGTTTGTCTGCGCTCTCGCAGTCGGTGTCTTGTAACCGACAGGTTGATCACATTGGCATGACCAGTTTTCGTCTCGGCCCATTGGTGCTCGCGTCCTGCTTCGAGCCGCTACTGCACCCAAGGTTGCGGCAGCTCGACTTTCCACGCATTGAGGGCATCGATTGCGAGGACTGTCGGATGGTCAGGCTCGGCATGTTTTCGCCGCGCATCAAATGTTGTGGCTGGGTTCCGGCGCTGCCCAACTTCCTTGCGGGGGAAATCCTTGCCGAGGGGCAAGCCAATGGCAGTGCCGAGAGGGTAGTTGACTGGATAACCGCCGGTCGCGGTGATCCGCTGTATGTCAACACGCCGCCGCGGCTGCAAGTGCTGCATCGTCGAGTTCCTATGCCGTGTCCGTTGCTCGACTCGAGTGACCGCTGCAGCATCTACGAACACCGCCCCTACCTGTGTATTGCCTACCATTGTACTTATCCCCCGAGCGTCGTGGCCAAAGCCTTTTGGACCTGTCTCGGCAGTCTCTTCGCCTTGCACAGCGCAGTGTTGGCCCAATACTTGGTGGGCAAACTCGGGGTCGACCGGGAGCAGTACTCGCGGTCATGGGAAGGAGTCGACGAGGAAAGGAGTGTGTGGGCGGGGGACGTCTTGCGTCCCGAGTTTTCATCGGCGCTTTGGCAGGGCGAAGAAGACCACTCGAGCTTCTACGCGCGTTGCTACCACTACGTTTGCGACCATCGGCAAACCATTCGCGCCGAGGTCGACGCTTTTCGCCGCAAACAATTGCTCCGGACTCTCCCTGAGCGTGGAGAGCCGAGCTCACAGCGGCAGTCGGAGATCGAGGTGCAATCGACGAGCCCCGAGCCAATGGAAGCCCCTGCCACCTGGTATGGCAACCGCCTGGTGACCCTCGCCGGCAACCCCTTCACCCTGACTGAGCACGAGTCCCATCTGCTGTGGTTGGCGAATAGGTGTGGAAGAGTGTAAGGTACGTTGGGAAGTGGCAACTTCGGAGGTCAAATAAAATGGGTTCGAATCGAATTGGTGGCGTGCCCGTAGAGGTCATCAAGTTAGACGAGGTTACTGACAAGAATGACCTCGCGCTGTTGAAGAAGCTCGACATTGACAATTCGGGCACAATCACCCGCGCGGAGCTCATCCAACACGCCAAGGCGCTAGGGCTCAGCGGAGAGCTGCAGCTCGATGTCGTTGATCTGTTCACCAGAAATGCCACGCTGGGTGGACGTGTGGCTGCCACCGGTGAAGAAGTTCCGGCGAATGCCCAATATTGGAAGCACAAAAGTGGAAGCCGCGCCCAAGCAGACGCCCAGAAGCAATACAACGATTGGAAGTCCCGTGCACAGACCACATCAGCTGGAATGATGGAGGCCATTGCGCGCCATGCGAACGTCGATGGCACTGGTGTGAACATCCGCGACGGGGTGGTGACTTTCAGTAAACCCGATCCGACAAAGACCACCACCAAGGTGGAAGGCGACACCAAGACTTCGATAACTGTCACCGCGGAGTTTTCTGTTGCGGACCTCGCCCTGTTTCCACAGACGGCCGCTTGGAAAGATGGTCAACGAATCGTCAGCGCGATGGACAAAGGGTCTCCCAAGTTGACGGTGGAAGAGGGCGTTACGGCGGACGAAATCAAAACCCGAATTGCAGGTGGCGAGGAGCTGTATCTTGTTGGCAAAACTGACAACACCATCGAGACGCCGAGGGTGGAGTATGTCAAGGGCGATCCCCTTGAAGGCGGCCAGACCTACAAATCCGCCCACTGGCAACCCCAAGATGCAGCGGTAGACCGCATCGAAAACGGGATGCTGCAGCAGTACGGCAAGGGAAAGAAGCTGGTCGATTTTAAGACCCACTCTGGCACTGACGCCGAGCCCATGCGCAAGGATGCCCATGTCGTGGAGGGACAAGACCTTTCTTTCACGGCCCTGTGCAAAGAGATGTACTTCTCCGGGTCACCGAACGTCTTGAGTCAGGTGCACAAGGAGAGTCCCTATCCCGGCATCCCCAACGCCGAGCTCGAGGCGGCAGCTGGCAATCCCCAGGAGATGAATCGGCTCATCGATTTGATGTGGCAAATGGAGACCGCGCCTGAGAATTTTCCTGGAATGATGGACTACGTGGAGCCGCAAACCCGTCTGCATACCGCCACCGCGGGGGATGACGCGGGCAAGACAGGATTTTTCGGGAACGTGAGCCTTGCGGTCGCTCGCGACGCTTTCCTGATCCTCGCGCTGTCGAAGCGGCCGCAGCTCAACGAGAAGGGCTTCACCGTGGACAGTTTTGGTGCCCGGGATCTCAATGTGTCTTTCTTCGACGGGAAGAACAACAGTGCCAACTGGGAGGGGGCCCGTAACGCCAACATCACTTACTCCGAGGTGATCAAAACCGAAGAATTGGAGATCACCCACGAGACCATCTACGACGTCGCGAAGTACAACCCCTATGGCGGACTGCCGCCGCGCGTCGCCGATTGTTTCGATTACAGTGGCAGCATTTCCATTCAAGAGGCATCAAACGCGCTGTCGGATCTCTACACCGCGCTGACCGCGGCCGCCAAAGATGGCGGAATCGACGGCAAGGGCAATGTCGAGGTGCGTGTCGCCTGGGTCAACGAGAACGGGATTGTTGGAACTGACACGTTGGTGGGAACGCCCGAGAGCGTTGTTGCCCAGATGACCCGTCACCTCTCCACTGTGAGCCGCAAGCTCTCTCTGTTGGTTGATCGGACCAAAAGCTTGAGTGATGCCGAGGTGATAACGCGCGTGCGGACGAAGGCCGGATCCAGCCCCGCCTACTCGTTCGACAGTGACCAAGGTGAGATTGGGGGGAAGACGATGGACAGCAACGTCAATCTCTGGCTGTTGAAACAACGCAGTGAGATGTCAAGGGATCCGCAAACTGGCAGGGTCGACCTAACAAGAGCGGCGATGATCTTTTCCTCAGATTACACACCGACGCCTGGCAGTGCCTCGCGCTTGCACGACGATGTCATCCTGATCCGACCGGAGAAGAAGTACACCTTGTGAATCCGTCTGTCGTTTCTGACTGATTGTGACTGGCTTATTGGATCAACACCTCGACCGCCATCCATTCCAGTCCGCCACGTTGATCCCGAGCGACCATCCAGATTGTAACGTGCCCGTCGGCGTCTTCGGGGGGCTCATTGGGGGCGGTGTAGACGGTGTCGAGAGTTTTGGTCCAGATGGGCCAGGTTATCTTGTCTCGCACCGTTCCAGCCGAGACAAACCACGATACAGAAACATCCTCCTCGATGGTATCGACGATGATTTGCTCGGTGTCGATGTCCGCTTGGAGTGTCTGGTAGCGGTAGATGGGATCTTCGCGGTTCTCTTCGAGCTCCTGGGCGAAGATGGGCTTGATGCGAACGGACTCCCGTCGTGTGACGAGCACGGGGCCCGCAACGTCACCGGAGGGTGCGATCTCGATGTCGTCAAATGGCGCCAGAGGACTGTCACCCTGGGCCACCTGTACCCCAACAAACTGGGGGTTGGTGTTGGGGTCGCGGTCCTCGAGGGCGACGCAATCGGGGACAAACTGGCCATCGACGCAGACCGTGAAGGGCAGCAAGCCTGCGAGGCCTTGGGCTGCGGTTTTCGGGTTGCCTATGGCGAGGTTGATCCGCTTCTGCGTGCGCAAGGCCTCTTCTCCGTCCTTCTCGATCTCCAAGATGGCCGACGGCCAAACCCCCAAGATGAGATCGAAGGGGCTCTGAGTCGCAGATGGGTCGCCACCAAAATAGGCGAGGAGGCCCGCGTTCACCTCGAAGCGAAATGGCAAGACGGCGTGTTGCCATACGCCGCGTCTGGACCACCAGTCGGTCGGGGCAAATTCTGCGGTCTGCGACGACGGTCCGGCGGTCTTTGTTGGCAAGGGGGCGGCAAGCATGTCGAGCACGGTCTGAATGTCAGGTGCGGCTGCAGCGCGTCTTTCGTCGTAGTCGAGACACGCCGTGGAGCTCTCCACCGGGCAGAAGCTCCAGGTGTAATTGATCTCCCCACCGCGAGGGTCGAGTACCAAGGCTTCGAAGACGACCTCGTCGGTGGAGATATCGCCAATCGGGTTGTCGGGGTTTGCCAGCAAGTCGACGAGGACTTCCGGCGGCGTTGCCTTGATGGCGAGCACTCGCAAATTTTCGACGTGGGTGTACTGAGGCAGGTCGTCGGAGCAGGCCTGGGTCAGTGAGAAAGTGACAGTAAAGACCCAAAGAGATCGCAACGAGGTTGCTCGAGATGAGGGGTGCATCAGAACTCTCCCTTCAAACCGAGGACGGGCAAGATCGGCAACAAGGTCAAGGGCACGCGTTTGTCGTAGTCGTAGCTGTACTGGTACTGCTCGACGTTCTTTTGGTAATAGACGTTGATGATTTCTAGATAGGCTGTGAGCTTCCACAGATCGTAGGTCCAGGTCTTGTCGACGCGGACATCGAGCTGGTGAAACATAGGCATGCGTTCAGAGTTGCGTTGCACGTTGCTGTTATCGATGCGGTAGGTGTCGCGATCGGCATCCCAGTAGACGATGCCGGCATCCCGCGGTGTGTAGGGATTGCCCGAGACCAGGCGGAAACGGAAACCTGCTTCGAGTCCCCATGGCAGCACCCATTGTCCCACCACCGTAAGTATGTGGGTTTGGTCGAAGTTGGAGGGGTACTCTTGGGTCTCCTTGTCCGGTTCATCGCCGAAGCTACCGCCCTGGAAAAGGCCAGTGGCGCGGTCGCGGCGCCGTGACTTGCTAAGGGTGTAGGCGATCCATCCATAGAAGTTGCTGTCGGCGGTGGCCAACTGTCGCAGGAGTATCTCCATGCCATAGGTGTAACCCTCTCCGGCGGAGTCGAAGTTCTGTCTGATCTCACGACCGTTCTCATAGCGCACCGCCGCTGATTGGGTCGGAATGTTCGAGCGCAGGTTGTAGAACCCCTGCAGATCGAGATCGATGAGCTCAGTGATCTTGTACTCGTAACCGCCGATGAAGTGGTGTGCGCGCTCGGGAGCGAGCCCCGGGTTGCCGGTGCCGTCGATGAGATAGTTGGGCTCGGGCAGTTTCTCGTAGAGCCCGTAGGCGACCTTGATGGCCATATCTTCCTCGAACTGCCAGCGGACCGTGGCCCGCGGCATGATCGAGAGCTTCTGGCTCTTGTAAAAATCCCAGCGCTCGACTCTGAGCCCTGGAACGATGCGCAAAGATTCAAGGGGTTTGAGCTCGAGCTCGAGCCAGTAGGCGTGGTTGTATCGGCTGAGGTCGCGTCCGAACTCCTCGGTGTTGGTGTAGTCAAAGGTTGGCCTGGGGAACCGCACGAGATCCGTGGGGATGGGGGCCACAACATTGAGGGCTGCTGTCCCGAAGCGATGGTCGATGCCGGCGCGCAGGGTGAGCCAGTCGGTTGCCTCGAAGGTGAAGTCCTCTCGCCAATCGATGGTGTAGATGTTTGTGCCAAACTCGGTGCTGGCGTCGAGCTCTGCATATTCCGAAGACAGGTTCTGCAGTTGGAAACCGGGAGCGATTTGCGAGGTGAGGGTCATCTTGTCGCGGAGACGCCAGCGGTCCCGGGCGAGAAAACGATGGGTGCCGAGGTGGAGCTTGAAGTTGATGTTGATGCTCTCTGCAGAGCCGGTTTGGATCACCTTGAATTGGTCGTCGGTGCCGAAGGCAAACAAGTCGATCTTGTGGTCATCAATGACTGTGGCGGCTTTGATTTGGTAGTCCCAATAATAGGGTGCCGCGGTGAGGGACCCTTCGCCTTCTTCCCGTGGTAAGGAGTTGAGGACCGCGCCAATGAGAAGGTCGACATAGGAGCGGCGTGCTGCCGCGGCGATGTGCCAATCGCCCACCGGCACGCAGCTGTATGCTGAGGCGTCGATGAAGTCGACCTTGGCGGCACCGCGGACCATGTTGCAGTCGAGGTCGCGGCTGTGAACCTCGACGACGCCAGCTGTGGCTTCGCCATAACGGGCACCGAAACCGCCGGGATAGAAGTCGATGCTTTCGAGGAACTGCGAGTTGATGATCGAGGTGAGACCACCGAAGTGATAGAGCAGCGGAATGTCGACGCCGTCGAGATAAACGGAAGTAGATGATGGTCGATCACCGCGGACCAACAGAGCGCCGCCGAGCCCGCCTGGGGTGCGTCCCATCCCTGGCAGGTTCTCTATGACACGCACGGGATCGCCAAAGGTGCCTGGGACCTTTTCCAGCTCTTGGCGTTGCAACTGAATTTTCGCGACCTCGCGGCGTTCGGCGCGGGTGCGGACCACGACTTCGAAAGGGTTGGTCGACTTGATGACCAAATAATATTTGGCCTGCAGCTGTTCATCTTGTCCTATCACTTCGTCGGTCTCGTAGGTCTGGTGGTATGGGGTCGTCACTCGCACTTGTAGCTTGCCGGGTGCTCTGCGAATGTCGAAGCGCCCATCGGCGTCCGTCTCCGTGACGGGCGCGCCGTTGATGGAAATCACCGCCGCGGCGACGGGTTTGCGGTTACCGGCCTCACGGACCAGGCCGGTGAAGGTGACGGGCAACAGTTCCGACTCGAGAATGCTTGGCTCGCCAGCGATGGCGTCGGGGATGATCTCCTCGGGCTCGAATACGTAACGGTACTCGATGCGAATCGCTGCGGGTTTGAAATCAATCTCGGCGGGGATGAAGCGAAACTTTGTAGCCGCTGACATCGCGGGGGCGGCAAACGCAGGATCGCTTGAGGAGACAACCTCAACCTTGTCGACGCCACCATCGGCGGTGATGTCGATGTACAGGACCACCTCGCCCCTCGTGCCTGAGGCGAGAAGCTCTGCGGGATAGGTTGCGCTCACAAACTCTGTGAGCTCAGGGGGACGGGTGAGTTTGGGCACCGGTGGTGGTGCCTCTTCTCTTTTTGTTTTGGGAACGTTTTGCTCCTCAATCGCCGCAAGCAGGATGCCTGGGACAGCGAGGGACCTGGCGGCGGCCGTTGCTGCCGGGCCAAATGTGGCGATGGCTGCGAGTGCCGCCCAACAGTGCATATTCTTTCTGCCGATCGGTTGCTCGTGCACGACTGCTACCACCGTGTCTTGGGGAATCTGCTCAGGTCACTCAAAAAGGCAAGGTAGCCGCTGGTACTTGGCGAATCAAGCGAGTCGCGGTCCAACGCACGAGGGGCTCGGGATTGAGGATGGGTTGTGCGTGGTTTTCGCCGATGTCGTCGTTGCCCGCATCGCCCAAGCGGGCCAGCAGCTCTTCTGCCGTGTCCCGTTGCCCCGTCAACCACAGCTCTTTCAAGAAATCTCCGGCGGCGGGGAGGCGCCACCATGAATCACCGAACCGTGTGATGAGCTCGGTCTGGATTTGTGCGGCGATGATGTGACCGCGCAAGCTATCGGCGGAATCGATGAACGGATCGCGGTCGTTCTCGTAGTGCTCGGCGTCTCCTGGAGCAAATGACACTCCGAGGGCTCGACTCATGTGTGCGGCGTAGAGCTTTTTGGCCTGTGCAGCATTGCGGCCGTACCGGTCCACTTCATCAAGCACGCGGGCGGCGTGCAGCCGCGCCGTCAACAATCGCGCGAGCGCTGCCTGGTGCAGGTGGATGGTGAGTTGTGGCTCTTCCATACCGAGTTGCTCTTGCAACCAGGTTGGCTCGGTGAGGAGGCCTTCGAGAAGGACCGCGAACGCTTCAGCCACAGATCGATCACCGAGATGGCACAGCTCAAAGGCTGGGGCGCGGCAGCCGCATTGATGCAGCGAATGCCCAGCGGCGTGCAAAATATCTTGCGTTTGGGAGCGGGGGAGGTCCCATGGGTGGATCGGCTCTGGCAAATGGACGAACCGATCGAGACACGTTAACGGAATGTCCAGAAGCATCACGGTGGCATGCACGGCTGCGAGTAATCTGTCGGCTTCAATGTTTGCTGTGCCGCGAAGCAGCCAAGGGATGTCGGGCCGTCCGACCTCCTCCAGGGGGAGGGTGCCGTCGACGCGGACGAGATCTCGGAGCGACTCCAGATACAGGGCATCTGAGGTTTTGAGCAGAGCACTGGCGACGTTTGCGGCCTCTCTCACATCGTAGTTGCGGACAACACCTGCGAGCGCCAGGCCATCTGGCAGAGCCAACTCCCGAGCTCTGTCGGCGATGTGGCGGTCGCGGATTTTTAGCAGCGGTTCGAGGTCCGCAAGGGACGGCGAAACCGCTTCGGCGAAGCGTCGGCGCTGCTTGGGATCGGATTGCGTGGCCAAGAATTTTGTGGCGTTGGCGAGGGATAGGGTGAGGTTGTCGAGGCCGACGGGTGAGGTCCGCAGGGCTTGGATATCACGCTCGAGGTCGCGGGTGCCTTGCTCAACAAATTGCCGATTCACGAAGGCGTGTAGAAATGTCAAGACCTTGTGGCTGGTCGGGTCCTTCTCAGTGGCGATGCTCGCGCGCAGGGCTGCCACCTGGTCGAGGTTGAACTCGACGGGTCTGCCGTTGCTGATGTTCGAGCTCGACAGGGTGCGGACGCGGTTGATGGTGTGTTGCCTCTCAAGTGAGGCTGGGACTCGGTCGGTCGTGCACGCGTGGGTTGTGAGCACGAGCAGACTGGCACGCCAGAGAAGGCGGTGCGACCCTTTGTGGTGGTGCGCCGCTTTGGATTGGTTGCTGCGCATGATTTTGCGACACCCAAGCAGTGGAGCTCAGTGACGGACGTTCGCTGTAACCCGGGCGGTAGCGATCTTAGCAGCCTCGTTGACGATGGGTGCAAGACCCAACTTGGGACGCAGCTCGTCGGCGATCGCGGCGTACGCCAAAGCTCCGGTCGAAGTCCGTGCAAACTCGAAGATCGGTTTGCCGGCGAGATGCGCTTTGTTGAGTGCTGAGCACTGCGGCACTGAGGTCTGTAACATGTGGTTGCCGTAGAGATCACCCATGCTCTGTTGGATGGTGTTATTGACCATGGTGGCTCGTCGGTCGATACGCGTGGCGAGAATACCGAGAAGATCGACATGGCGTGACAGACGGGTGCGCAACGTGTCGAGGGCACTGAGAATGTCGCCAACGCCTTCGAGGGCGAGCACTGACATGTCGGTGGGCACCAAGAGTTGGTCGGCGGCGCACAAGGCGTTCAAGGTCAAGGTCCCGAGGTTTGGCGGACAATCGATTATGATCAGATCGTAATGGGTGCGGGTTGCCACCAATGCGCCGTCGAGGATCAACTCCTTGCCGATCTTGGCGGACAGCACCGTCTCGGTCTCTGCCAGTTGTTTTTCGGAACCAGCGAGATCGAGGTTGTCCCAACGGGAGGAGCGAACCACCTCCCGAACCTCGCGCAGCTTGCCGGTGAGGACGTCTGTGAGGCTGCCATGCCCCGAATGGATTTCGCTTCGTAGCGACGCGGCGACATGGGCCTGGGGATCGAGGTCGATGAGGAGGACCCGGAAACCCTTGAGGGCGTAGGCCACCGACAGATTGACGGCGGTCGTGGTCTTGCCGACTCCGCCTTTGCTTGAGGCGATTGCCACCGTGATCGCCTGTCGCGTTCCGCGCTCGAGGGGGGCTGATACCAAATTTTTCAGTCGGCTGGTGATTCGGTCACGCAGGTCAAGGGCCATCATTCCCTCCTCTGATGAAAACGCAAACTGGCGTCTTTTGGCATTTCTCTCTGTGCGTCAGCTCATGACGCACCGCGCCGGGATTGTGTAACACCTACTTGCCAGTAACGTAAAGGAATTATTGGGTAAACGAACTCAACCAGGAACTCAACCAGGGGTTGCCCAACGGGGGTAGTTCGTTGTAAGTTATAGGTTGTCGGTAATAGAATCGCGTGCGGCCTAGCCGTTTCGCGTAGGTGAATTGGCAATAATTCAAGAGGTTCTCCAATGACCACCGTTTCCCGGTACAACTTCGTTGAGGATCAGGGCGCTGCCAACCAAACAGGGAGTCGCAGTGTCCAGGTCGACGACCGTCGCGTCACCATCAGCGCCGAGCAATGCGAGGTCTTCACCAGGCTCAAAGCAGGTAAGCAGGGGGACCAGAGGGCTCATGTCTATATTGGATTGTGTGCTACGCCTCTGCCCGGCGGCAAAGAGACATTGGGACTCGTCCCCGGCAACAGCGAGGCGAGTTGGGCGCGGCTCAACAAACTGCTCGATGCCGCGGCGCAAGTGTGGGGCGGCGAGAACCTCGGACCCAGTATTGCTGGTGAGGACTCATCCGCCAAACTGAGATCCTTCGCGGCCCTGGTCGACCAGGTTGCGCAAAGCGATGGGCTCACCGATGCAAGCATTACGGCCATTCGCGCCAAAGTTCTCAAGGACCCGCGGGACCTAGGTGGCAAGGACATCTTTGAACGCGGTGCCGTAACATTTCCGTCTCTCGCCAAGGTTGCCAATCAGTCCATAGATCTGCCCGTGGTTGTGCTGCCGCCAGCCGACTCACATGAGAGCATCTTCAACACGTCATACCCGCGCCTCATGGCGGAAATCGACCCCGAGTGGGATCCGAAGATAGAAGCGGAGAAGGTACTTAAGGAGCGCAATAATAAGAAAATTCTCGACGCGTGGTACCGCCTGCATCCAACGAACCGCCAAGAGTTTGCCACCGCCTATGCAGATCTCAAGGGTTGGGGTCTGTCCGGTGCCGATGCCGTCGCGAAGACGCAGGAAGATCTCAATCGCCGCCTCGATGGTCGCAGCAAGCTTCTGCTCAATGTGTACATCAAAAACCCCAGCGGTCAGGCAGAGGCCGCCGACTCCATTGCCCTCGATCTCAAGGGTTGGAGAGAAAATGGCGAGGCCATTTGCCAAACTCTTATGCTCTGCAAGTCCGCCGCGCAGCTCGCGGCCTTGGAAAAGGTGTTGCAAGATCGTTATGGGATGAGCTTTGCCGACGTTTCTAAGGAGCTGGGCAAGCTCTTTGGTGCGAGCAGTCTGGAGCAGCGCCGTTTCGATTTTTTGATCGCGGCGATCAAAGCCAACGGCCAGGTGACCGACGCCCATTTGCGCGCCTTCGAGCTGCGCGAGGCGGCCCGAAATCCCAACATTTTTGAACGCAAAGAAATGTTCTCACGCGGCGGTACCGATGAGAACCGAATCTTCCGCATGCATGAGCAGATGAGCGCCCAAGAATTCTTGGAGACCGCTGCGGCATACAAAGAACTCAACGACACGTTGTGGAAAGAAACCGCCACGGGCAACGGCGGCGAGACCGGCATCGCCACCGAAACCGCGTTGTACCACATGCTTCATGATGAGCTGGACAAGGATGTTCAGTATCTGCAGCGCCTTGCCCTCGTATGCCAAAAAGGTCCTGGGTGGGGCGCACAATACATTGCGATCACCATACGCATGGCTGGCCAGAAGAAAATCGACAACGCCGATCTGATGGCAGCCATCAAATTGATCAGTGCCAATCCCAAGCACACTCTCGGTGACGGGATGCCCACGGGCACCGACGTCCAAAATGCGTATCTGAAATTGTTTGGTGCCAACAATATCATGGAAGACATCCGTGTTGCGACACGTGGCGTCGAGGAAGAGCTCGCGGTTCTGGCCATCAAGGGTCACGGTATGGCCTCCCCGGAAGCCGCAGCGTTGCGAATTGTGGCCGATCCAGACGACGCCTATCAGGCTCTCGATGCCGAAGCGTCCTATGCCGCGCGTGGTTTGCCGGTTCCTACCGAAGCCCAGCGCCAAGAGTACGTGGCACAGGTCAAGGCAGCTTTCGCCGAGAGGACTGGCAGGGCAGCCGAGAGTACGGGCAAGGAACTCGAAGAATTTCTTGGTGCCAAGCTTGGCACCACACTCGAGCAGAATGGTCGAATTCAGCGGGGGCCTCGCGGTGGCGGCAACGTTGCGGGTAAGGAAAATGCTTCTGGTCGAAAGACCCGCGCGGGCAGGGTGTGGCGTGGAGACAGAGGTCAACGGCGGCAGTGGAGCGAAGGTGTTGGCAGTGTGCCATCACGCGCCGTGCGTCTGCTCGAGCGCGGCGCGCTCACCCCTGGCGAGAAGCTGTTTTATGCGATGAATGAGCGTGGCACCTTGGGGGTCTTCAACAAGGAAATCATTCAAACCATCAACGAGACTCTCGGTGGCCTTTCACCACTGCAAAAGCTCGGTGCCATGAGCGAATACGCTAAGCTCAAAGGCGGTGAATTCAATCTGCAGTCAGGTCAGAACCCGCTTATCGAGGACCTACAGTCTCTGCACGGCCGTGACCTGCGCCACGCCGATCTGGTTGCCCAAATCTTGCCGCAAGAGCTCGACAAGCTGATGCTCGAGATGACGGTGTATCTGACCGAGCCGGCCAATCCCGAGGTCAAGGCGTGGATTCGCAAGAACATCGGTGATCCCGAAGAGTGGCGGAAACGCAACTTCACCGGCGGTGTCGACGACCTCATGAACATGCTCAAGACCTTTGGCTCCGTCGAAGCTTTCGCCAAGGCCGCAGTGGTTGACGAAGAGGTGCTCTTGGATGAGGTCGGCACGCAGGTGGGCGACGCCACGGGCAGTCATTTGAGCCAAGTGATCCTTGGTATCTCCACCCACGCCGTTGGCGTCGAGGATGCGGCTCGCGCCCTGGGTGTGGCTGTGGACGAAGCGGCTAGGTACGAACAAGAGTTCGGTCAGATGACCGAGCAGCAGGTGGCACAGATCCAGAGGACGTACGCGAACCTCGTCCGTCGCTTGTCTCAATGCGAAGAGCTCAAGGGCAAACGCATCGAGCTGGTCTCCAAAATCGCCTTGACGGTGGGCCTCGCTGGCATCACCGCCGTATCACAGATGCCGACGGCACCACGCATCTTCCTAAAGATAGTGAAGTCGCCGATTAGCATGGGTGTCGTTGGTGCTGCCCTCAAGGGCGGCACCTACTTGGCCTTTGATAACCAAGACAAGATCGAAGTGCTGCTGCAAGCCTTGCGCGGCTTTGCCAGCGGTGCGCTGATCAGCGTTGCTGGCGATATGTCGATGCCGGACCCCGTGAAGAACTGGTTCTTGAATACGAACCCGGGTCTCGCTGCAGGTATCCAGGGCAGCATGATGGGCGCGACCGTCGGCGGTGGCATGGGGGCCACCGAGTGGGTGCTCGAGGGCGCACCGAGCCTCGATGTGCTGGCTCGCAACGTCTTCCAGGGCGTCAGGGCAGGTGCCATCACGGGCTTTGTCGCTAGCAGCGTCCTGCATTACGCCAAACAGGCGTTCACCCGTGACAATGTCAATCCGAATGTGGTTGACGACGAGCCCGTGATCACTGACGACCCCGTCGATAAGACCAAACAACCGACGGGAGATCGCAACTCTCGCGGCAACACCACGCAAAAGACCATGGGGGATGCCAACTCCCGCGGCAATGTGGACCAGAAAACCACGGGCAACGGCCCAGGCAGCCGCACGCCCCAAGGGAGTCAACCGGGCAAACCCCCCAATATCGAGGGGCCCAACGTGGACAATCCCGGCGGTACCACCGGTCGGGGAAGCGTTGGAACGCCGACTGATACGAACGGTACCGCGGCAACGGAATCCACCACGGGCACCAACACCAATCCGACAGGTGGTGGCCGGGGAAGCGTAGGTACATCTTCGGGCACGACTGGAACCACCAACGCCAGCGGTACAACGTCGACCGCCATGGCGACGTCCACGTCGCTCCCCTCCGATCCGGCGGGGATAGGTGACGGCATTTCGATCACACTCGACCCCTCCCTTACGGGCGCGAGCACAACGCCCACCACCTCCGTTGTGGCAGAGCTCAATGATTCAACCGCGATCTACAAATCGTTGGAGCGCGGCTGGGAGATTCAGGCCGGTGGCATTGCACCGCTGATGACGGTCAAACAGGGCAACATTGCCTATCGCGCCGCATACCTGTCTGAGACTCACGGCAAGGACAACACCATGCCGTCGAGTGAGCAAGTCCAGTTGCTCATGGAGCACGCCAAACAATCGGGCTTGGAAAACATTCCCAATGAGGTGCCCAAGACACCGCGACAGCTCAACGCCTTCCTGCAATCATTGAAGGACCAAGCGGTGAAGAAGATCGTCAGTAGCGAAGGGGTCGTGCAGGGGCCGCCGGATGCCGATGACAAGGTCGACATCGCTGCGCTCACCGAGCAGCTCGAAGCTCTGCAAAGTGACTTCGAGTTGCTGCTCAAAGAGGGGGCCACTTCGCAAGTGCTTCTCGACAATGTCGGCCAGCGCCTCGATGTGCGTATCAAGATGAATGCTCTCGATCCGTCGATCAAACCGACTGGCGAAGAATGGGAGATGATTGTCGATGATCTCGAGCTGGCTTCGGGACGAGAAATCGAAGGCGGCTATCCCACAGACGACCACGATGCGGCGACTCATACGCAAGCCTTGCAGTTTGTGCGTACCAAGATCACCGGTGCCATCGAGAAAGCAAGCAAGCAGGAGCTTGCTAAGAATGTCGATGAGATAGCCGATGACACCGTCCCCATCGACGACGCCGAAGTCAAAGCGCTTCTCGAGAACAGCCCAATCCTCGGTGACGCAGATGTCGAATACGTTCAGCAGCATCTCAAGTCGGGCCTGTCTTTGTTGTACGGCGTCCCGGAAACCGAACTTGGGGAAGACCTTGGCGATCTGGTTGCAAAGCTGCCGCAGGACCGGAGCGTCCGTTGGCAAGTCAATGATCTCAAACAGAACGTGCTGAGCACCGTGGGCCTTGAGCCCAAGGAGAATAACGCAGAAGTCGATGATCGGGTCCTGGCTGCCTACGACAACTTGGCGCAGATCTTTGGACCGGTGGTCGAGGACCTTGCGAAGAAGAACGAGACCACTGTTAATGAAGAGCTTGTCGAGTACTATGACGCCTGCGGTCGCGCCATGTTGCATATGGCCAAAGCCCTGGGCAAGGATCTTCCCACCGGGGTCACTGCGTCACAAATTCGCGGTCTGGTGGGCGAAGGCAAGTTGCTCACAAAAATGATCCAAGAGTATCAGAAGCTGTTGGGCGTGGCCCAAACCGGTGTGTTTGATCTCGATACCTCCAGCGCGCACTACAACCGTCTTGCTGAGCTCAAAACGAAGGAGAACAGTGCGGTTGCAGACGAGACGGGACAGGCCGAGGTTGCTGCGGTGGACGTCCAGGTGATCACCAAGGCGCTGAACGCGCTTGTAGGTCCCGACAAGAGCATCGATCAAGTGTCGGTTCCTGAGATCATTGGCCATCTTGCCCGTCTGTATGAAGCCGGCAAGGTTGATAAGATAGCTGCTGGCACCTACAAGTCGCAGGTGAACCAAGTTGTCGGTCGCCTGATTGGCGCCGATGTGAAAAGGGCGGCGCTGTTCGCCAAACACGCACCTGAGGGCATGCAACCGATTTTGAACGACATCCTTTATGCGGGGGTCTACAAACGGTTGGACAAGGATCGCCAAAAAGAACTCTGCCGCAGTCTGGTCGAAGGGGGAATGACCACTCAGAGCATGGCTGACAAGCTGCCCGTCTACATGTTGGATGCTCTCGACAATCACTTCCCGGTGTCCAGCGACGTTGGCGATAAGATTCGCAACGCCACGTTGATGAAGAAGGACATCCATAAGGCTCTCAAGGAAGACTCCCATTCTATTGTCAGGACGCTGACGTCGGCGGAGGGACGCAAGAGTCCGACAGGCCAAAGGCTGCTCGCCGATATCGCCAAGCTCGACCTCAATGACGCGGCGCTGAAGAGTTTGGGACGGGCTGTTGGGAGTCACTACAACACCAGCGGCAAGGCCGTTGTCGAAGCGGTTAAGGCCATCGCTGCCAGTGAAGGCAAACCGGCCAAAATCGCTTCGGCCATCGTTGTCGAGGCGCTCACGAGTATTTCCTGGCCATGGGGCGACAATTTTGTCCGCGACTTTCTCGGCTACGAAGACAAGATGAACAAGAGTCTGATGGCCCAGATGACCAAGCCCGCTCTCGACGCGATGATCAAGAATCTCGACCCAGGTTGGGTGCTTGACTGGACAACGCCCGGTGAGAAAGCCCTCATCACCGAGCTTGAGAAGCTCGGCGGTGGCAAGCCCTCACCCAAGAAGGCCCAGAAGAAATAGGGCCGCGCACGACTCAGGCCTGTCGATATTCGACGGCCTGTCGTGCTTGCAGACGAAGTCTCGCTTCGCTCACAGCCACCTCGGCCGCCGCCTCGAGCCTCTTCAGTGCCTTGGTGATGGCCCGAGGGGTGCTTGCCACTGGGCCACCTCCCATCGCCGTGGGCTCGGCAGTGTCGTCTGGCGGTCGTGGGAATGCAGCCATGTATCCTGCAGCATGACGGTTGAGGGCTGCACGGTTCTCTCCGAGCCGGCCTTGTGCATAGGCGAGCAACCGTTCCATTGCGGCTTCATCGAGGCCGCCGAGGCCGCCAAGGTACATGAGCGATTCCACCAGTTCACCAAGGATTTCTGGGCTCTCTTCGATTGCCATGGTGCGGGTTGTGACGACGTCGAGTGCCACCGCCGCACAGAGTAGGGCGTTGGCATTGAGGGGTTTGCGGTCGTCCTCGGGAATGGTTGGAAGCGGCTCGAAGGGCAACTCGTGACGCCCAAAAGGACGATCAAGGCGTGGGGAAGCCGCGGCTTCGCTTTGCACCTCAAGGCGTTGGTCGGATTGGCCGACATTGACTTGCCGTGTAACAGGTATGGCGGGGACCACAGTTCCGGATTCGGGGCGGGCCCACAACATGACGACTTGTCCAATACCGGCGCTCATCGTTCTCTTCCGTCGATGAGCTCGGTGTCCTCGTGGTCGAGAACGGCGCTGCGGCGCATGACGATGGCGGTTCGAGTCGTTTCCCCTGCGATTGTTCCCGAGGTATCGGGCGACGGGGCAGGGTGCCTGCCGCGACCTGGCAATATGGCGGTTTCGGTGGACTCAGCTCGGCATTCTGGATTGGGGAGCAGGGCGGTCACGGTCGCGTGAGACGATGCTGTGCTCTCCGGCTCGAGTGGGGTGAATACGCGCATTGTCTGGGTGATCTCGTCGATCGCAGTGGGAAGGTCACGCTCATTGACAAAACGACTGGGCTCGAGGGGAAGATGTTGGCCATCGACGGTCAGCGGCATGACCTGTGTGATTTCTTCTTGGGCACTCGAGGGCGTCGAAACGGTTGGCGCTTGCCAGCGTGCCAGCTTCTTCAATTGTGCGAGCAACTGCTGGGCGCGAACCGCCGCGGCGCTGCCTCCCTTTGCCACCTTCAGCAAATCGGCTTCTGCGCGTCGGCGTTTGCCCGAGTAAATCAACAGCTCTGCGCGGTAACACAGTGTCAGCTCGTGGTTGGGGTCGAGCGCCAGGGCCGTGTCGTAGGCGGCGCGGGCTCTGTCGATCTCGAGCCCGCGGTGCAAGGCGATACCGTAGGCCCGCCAATAGCGTGCGCTAAAAGGGTAGAGAGTCACGACTCCACCCAACAGGGCTGTCGCCTCGTTGTCGCGTCTGGCATCAAGGCACTGAGCCGCAAGCTCGAACACAGCATCGAGCTCGGAGGCCGTGATGTGTGCTATCTCAGCAGGTGCTAGACGGCCGCGCGCCAGAGCGTCGGTAAGTTCGGTGTGCAATGTGTCCACGCTGTGCGCGTCCATGTTTGCAACCTATCACGGGTCGTGTCACATATCCTATGCTTGCCTTGGTGGGGCTGATTGAGTAATCGTCACACCTTCCTTTAACAACCTGCAGAGGGATGATCCATGGTTCGCCGGCTTGTTATTGTGATACCTCTCCTTTTGTACCCCACGTGGGCGCAGGCCCAAACCGGTGAACAGCCCAATTCCGTGGCTGGTCCGCATAGCGTCGACACCGCAGACAGTGGTGACTCAAAGGTTGCGGGCAGCGCGAAGCCTCCCGTTGTCGAGCCTGGTGATGATGACGCCGCATCCCGCGATCCGATGGTTGTGGACGCCAATGCCAATGCCACGCCCGGCTTTGGCGCCGCGGGAATTGTCGGCGGATCAGATGCTGCCGTGATTCAAGGGCCCGCACCCTCACCGTTTCCGGAAGGAATGTTGCCCACGGGTGAGCCTGTGCCGATTTCTGGTGGCGCGGTCCTTCCCGCCGAACTAGCCACGGACAAGATCGATGTCGACATCTCTGGATTTGTGCAAGCCGAAATGGTCATAGGGTACCTCGACAACGGACAATATGATCTCACGTTCTTGCCGCGTGAGCTCGAACTCGATTTTGAAGCCCGGCACGGCGATTGGGGGTTGCTCCGAATCGACCTGAATCTTCAATCGTCACCGCATTCCCAAACCATAGCCTATTCGTCAGACGTGACCTATGTCGATCTTCTCGATGCGCTCGTGGAGCAGGCGTACGTCGAGTGGTCGAGGTCAGGGTTCACTCTACGTGGTGGCAAAATGAACGTTCCGTTTGGCTCCGAGCCCCTTGATGTCATTGATCGCGTTGGCCTGAGCCGCTCCACCTTGTCGCGGAACGCGACGCCCGATTGGCTTGCGGGGTTTTATGTCGGCTACAACATTCATGAGTATGCCGATGCCTATTTGATTGCAGTCAACGGTTGGGACCTGACTGTCGACAACAATCCGTCAATTACTTTTGGTGGCGGCATACCACACCGGTTCGGCAAGCACGACGGCATGTGGTTGTACGAGGGAAATCTCAGTACCTTGGTAGGTGTGGAGCAAAAAGGCATCAACAATCTGCGGATGCTCATTGACTACTCGGCCTCGCTACATCTTATCGAAGAGCTGCGCGCGGCCCTTGAACTGATCTACGGTGAGGAACAGGGCCTTGGTTTCAACAAACAGAAAGCAATAGATGGCGAGACCACTGCCCAGTGGTGGGGCGGAATGTTCACCGTCGCATTTGAGGGCTCCGACAGTCGGAACTGTTGGCTCGCTGACTTCGCAGCGGAGCTCCGCGTCGAGTATCTGCATGACCACGACCTCATCTTGGACTTGCCGCACCTTCCAAGAATGACGACATTGCTGGGAGTTGCTACGGTGGCTCGCTATCGTCTTGCGGAGGGAGTGGATGTGGCCATTGAGCACAAGGTTGATTTTGAGCGGGGAGACGTCAAAGGTGTGAGCGTGCAGCGCAACTTCAGCAGTCCATTTGAGTGGTTCGTCACGCAAGAAATCGTTCTTGGCTTGGTAGGCTATTTCTAGAGCCCGCCGAGCGGCGTTCCAAAACAAAACAGAAGGGTGGCCGGCCTGACCAGGCCGGAGCCCATGTCGGTGAGACGCATGGCGACATGTGGAGGAGCATCATGAATCCCAAAGAGGTACTCGAGTACGGTGCCAAGCATAACTCGGTGATGGTGGACTTGAAGTTCATGGATTTTCCAGGCCTGTGGCAACACCTCAGTGTTCCATTCGACGAGCTGAACGAAGCGGCCTTCGAGGACGGATACGGTTTTGACAGCTCATCGATCCGTGGTTGGCAGCCGATCAATGCCTCGGACATGCTCGTGGTCCCAGATGCGAGCACTGCCGTGATGGACCCGTTCACGCAGCATCCAACACTCTCGTTGATCTGCGATATCGTCGAGCCCGACACCCGGGCCCCGTACTCGCGCGACCCGCGATACGTGGCGCGCAAAGCCGAAGAGTATCTGCGTTCCACCGGAATCGGTGACACCGCATTCTTCGGGCCGGAGGCGGAGTTTTTCATTTTTGACGACATTCGCTTCGATCAGGGCCCCAACCACGGGTCATATCGGATTGACTCGAACGAGGGGCGTTGGAACAGCGGCCGTGATGAGCAACCCAACCTTGGTTACAAGCCGCGGTACAAGGAAGCTTATTTCCCGGTGCCTCCCACCGATTCGCTCCAGGACATCCGCACGGAGATGTGTCTGGAGTTGAAGAAGCTGGGCATTCAAGTTGAGGCGCAACACCACGAGGTCGCGAGCGGTGGACAATGCGAAATCGACATTCGTTTTGCCCCTTTGTTGCAGATGACCGACCAACTCCAGTGGTTCAAGTACGTGGTCAAAAATGTCGCCCGGCGTCACAACAAGACTGTAACGTTCATGCCCAAACCGATCTTGGGTGACAACGGCAGCGGCATGCACACCCACATTTCAATCTGGAAAGATGGTAAGCCCCTGTTCGCGGGGAACGGCTACGCCGGTCTCAGTGACATGGCTCTGTGGTTCATTGGCGGTGTCCTTGAGCACTCATCGGCATTGTGTGCTTTGACCAACCCAACCACAAACAGCTACCGGCGTCTGGTTCCTGGGTTCGAGGCACCAGTGAATCTTGCCTATTCGGGTCGCAATCGCTCTGCCGCGGTGCGCATTCCCACGGTATCGAGCTCTCCCAGGGCGAAGCGTGTCGAAGTCCGATTCCCCGATCCGAGCTGTAACGGCTATCTCGGGTTCGCCGCCCTGTTGTTGGCAGGCCTCGACGGAATTGAACGGAAATTGTCTCCAGGGGAACCCCTGGACAAGGACATCTACGGGCTGTCCCCCAAAGAACTCGAGGGAGTGAGATCTACTCCGGCCACATTGGAAGAAGCGCTTGACGCGTTGGAAGTTGACCACGGCTTCTTGCTCAAAGGCGACGTTTTTACCCAAGACGTGCTGGACATGTGGCTGGCATACAAACGAGAGAAGGAAGTGAATCCCATGCGCATGCATCCCACCCCCATGGAATTCGCACTCTACTACGACATCTGAGCCCTCTCTCAATTGTTGCCATCGTTTCGCTCTTGCCGATGTCGGGGAGGTTTGGTGCGTTCCCGGTCGGAAAGGCTTGATGATACCCAACAGATGGGTCACTGTGTGGGCCTGAAATGGTGCGCGCAGAGGACATCAAACAGTCGTGACGGGCCGAGAACAGATGGACGCGTCTGGAAATCAAGTGAGTCAATCCAATCTGGGGGAGGCTTCTCAATTTCAACCAAGCTGTGAAAAACCGCGCCGACAAGTCTCCACGACGCGGGTTATTCGAATAACGCTTTTCGTGGCCTTGATCGCGGGCCTGGTCATTGCGGGCAAGCTCACGGGAGTCACCGACAACCTGTCACCGGAATGGGTGCGGGACACCGTTCGGAGTGCCGGGGTTTGGGGTTACATTCTTTATGTCGTTGTCTTTGTTTTGGCAGAACTGGCGCAGGTTCCCGGCTGGATGTTCATTGCTGCCGGAACCTTGGCCTACGGCCGTTTGGTGGGCTTTATCTTCGCCTACATTGCCTCCATTGCATCTGTAGCCACGGGTTTTGCTCTGGTCCGTTGGGTCGGAGGACAACCCTTGGTCGAGATCAAACAACGGCACGCCAAGATACTCCTGAGCAAACTGGATGAGCGACCGATCTTGGTGGTGTTTCTCATCCGTTTGGTGTTCTGGATTGCTCCCCCCCTCAACTATGCCCTGGCCCTCACCAAGATTCGTTTTCGTGACTACATGATCGGCTCGGTGGCTGGCCTGATCTTGCCAGTGTTTGGCCTGAGTTTCTTGTTCGAATGGGTGATCGGTTATTTTGAAGGCGGCTGAGCGGATACCTCGGAAGTCGAGGCAGAAACGGCGGGCGCAGTGACCGAATGTCTTGTGCGGGGCTCACGGTGAGCATCGATCAGGAATTCTGGCAGCAGCTTTGGACGGCAGTCGAGGACGCTGGCGCAGATCAGGACGCCATCCACGGTCGTGTGGAGACCCTTGCCTGTGGTATTTCTGCGCCATCACCGGACCTTTGGCCCGACGCTCTGGCGATTCTTGCAAAGATTTGCGTTGGGGCACCGTTTCTGTGTCGGCTTCTCACCCGTGACGCTGATTCTCTCGGTTGGCTGTTGGCAAACCAGGGTCTGCGCAGAGAGCCGACCAGATGTTTGAGCGATCATCTTGACAAACTCCTGTCAGCGAAAACTTCTGAGGTTGCTGCTGATGATGTCTGCGAGGCGACATGGATGCGCACGTTGCGCCGCTTCAGAGCCCGCGAGTTGGCTCGCATCGCTGCTCGCGATCTGCAGGATGGGGCCACGGTGGCCCAGACGACCGCGGACCTGTCCTTTCTCGCCGATTGTTGTTTGGAGGCGGCCTGTGTTTGGGCGAACCAATCTCTTGTGGAACGCTATGGGGAGATGGGTGCAGGCTTTTCGATTGTTGGGCTGGGCAAGCTCGGCGCAGGGGAACTCAACTTCTCCTCGGATATCGACATCCTCTTTGTCTATGGCGATCAGGGAGAGACCACAGGCGGCTCCCAAGGCAGCATCACCCACTTGGAGTGGGCGGTCAAAGCGGGGCAGATCATCAATCGCCTGGTTGATCGACAAACCGAGGACGGGCGTCTGTTTCGTGTGGACCTGCGCCTACGGCCCGATGGTGCGGCAGGCCCGCTCGCCTTCACGCCCCAATGGGCCGAAGAGTACTACGCGAAGAAGGGCCAGCCATGGGAGAGGGTTGCTCTGTTGCGAGCCCGACATTGCGCTGGCGACCGGGAGGTGAGTCAGCGTTTCCTTGATGCGATCGACAGTTTTGTCTATCGCCGGGAGGTCGACACAGAGCTCGTTGCAGCGTTGCGGGACGTCAAACAACAGATCGCCGATGCACTCGACGCCAAGCAGAGGCCGGGTTTCGACGTCAAGCTCGGCAGGGGAGGTATTCGTGAACTCGAGTTCTTCGTTCAGACCCTCCAATTGTTGAACGCCGGTCGCGAGGCCAGTTTGCGTGAAACACGAACCCTCGCGCTCATCGACCG
>MGST01000254.1 GCA_001798605.1 Deltaproteobacteria bacterium RIFOXYA12_FULL_58_15
CATATCCGGCGCGATCCAACACTTGGCTGGCATGAAGAGCTCCAAGGTGATTGTTGCCATCAACAAGGATCCCGAGGCACCCATCTTCCAGGTAGCGGACTACGGCCTCGTCGCCGATCTGTTCAAGGCCGTCCCAGAGCTACTCGAAGCCCTTAAGAAGTAATGATTGAGGGCCGCATTCACCAAGTCCCGCTATAACCTAGATAGACAAAATCATTGTTTCTGTAGGTCCGTCCAGTCGTCCCGGCTGGACCATTAATGAAGACCGCACCAGCGATAAATGTGTGTGGTTCGAAATCGTCGTACGCCGTCTCAAAAGACAGAACGTGATCTCCCGGCGCAATGTTGTAGAGCCCGGTTGTCGAAACCACGAGCCCTTGCTCTTGCCAACGCCACCTCACCGTGGAGCTCACCCCATAAAGGACTGCGGCACCCCGATTTTGCGGATCCACGGTGGCGGACTCGAGCCCCGAAAGCAGAGCGTCTTTCGGAGCGTCCATCGCCGCAACGGCGTATCCGGTAACGGAGACGTACCATGTCTCCCCGCGCGTGTACTCGAGCCCGAGAGAACCGAGCACACTGGGTAGGCCGATCGGCGCGAAATCGGTGGTGTAGAAGGTCTGCTCTGGAGAGAACCCGATATCCCCACGGACAACGACATCCCCCAGCACACCTTGAGCCTCGAGCGCCAGACGCCACATACGACGGTAACGCGCACGTACGAGTTCCTCTCCCACCAAAGATTTTTGCTGCACGGCCAGGGTTGCGTCACGCAAGACGGGATCGGTCACGGTCAACTCTGGATTGCCCAGAATGCGCTCAGCCGAGTCGAGCAGAACCAACAAATCCGAGTCGACACGAAGCCGAGGCGTCCGATCCCATCCATTGTAGACGGTACCCGCAAAGTCCCAGCCCGCAACGTTGCCTTGGGCACGCAACGCCACCGATGACTCCCACGGTGCCTCATCGGGAACCTCTGTGCCCCAAACAGCGCTCTGGATCTCGTCCTCGATGGTCGGGTTGAACTTTCCCACCGCGCCAATCTGCTCCTCGAGCTCGGAGCCGCTTGGGGCGAGAGAGAAGTCCCTGCCGACCAGAGTGCCTCGATGCGGCGTGAAAAATGGAATGATAACCAGCTGCACACCCCACGATTCCCACCACCAGCCGAGGTCAAACGCAAAGACAGGCACCTTGAGGTTCTTGGGTGAATCCAACATGGCCGTTGGATCATAGCGGAGGTCCACAGAGTTGAGCACATCTGCGGCAGCACAGACTTCGTTCTTGCCCCAAACAAATATCTGCTGGCCAACCCGAGCTTCAATTCCTCCGCGTCGCCATTGCAAATAGGCCTCACGCAACTCAACATCTCCGGTCCACTTGACGTCGCGTGGATTGAAACCCACAAACGGATCATCAATGGGCTCTTCGCCCACCATCCCCCAACGCACCGCGGCCTCAACCACGGCTTTGAGCAACTCACCGTGCCTATGCTCGAGACGCAGGGTTCCAAGATTCCACCACTCGACGACGTCTTCCCCGGTGAACTCCAAGCTTGCGTCCAACAAGAACCGAGAAGAGAGTCCAAACGTCAACAGTGTTCGACTGCCCTCATTCAATAAAGATGGTTGTGTTTCAACTTGAGCTTCGCTCGGTGCGGAATCCGCTGCGTCATCGACGATGATGATCTCGTCGACACCATTCGCCGGTGGTGTCATATCGTTCACCACACCAACCCGAACGGCTGCAAGAGCACAGAGGAGCGCAAGCATCAGTCAGCCAATGCACGTTGCGTGAACTCAGAATCTGACAACTTCACACCGAAATTGATCTCCTCAACCACCATTCGCGTCTTAGTCTTGTTCTGAACATCCTCGACGGCAGAGTCCATCACGACCCAATTGTCCGTCTTTTTCTCCAGGCGACTGGCCCGCAGGACTTTGAGAAGATCACCGCGGGAATCGTAAAACTCGACCTTGAGCGGGACGAACGACACCTTGTGTATCCACGAAATGGTCTTCGAGTACTCGCTCTCGGCCTCAGCCTTGGGAACAGCCTCGATGACGTAGGTCGCGTTGCTGCCAACCTCGGCATCGGCCAATCGCTTCAACTCCGATTTTCGCAAATTGCGCGACTCGAGGTCAGCGTAAGTGAGATCGGTCCCCATAAACCGCTGGTTCTTCTGGCTGCTGGATATGCGTTTCACCTTCCCCAGCGCGGGCAGGTAAAGATACTGATCGTCATCGCGGTCCTCGTTTTCGAGAACGAGAAAACCCGTCCCCGCAACATCGGCTGGAGCATGAAAGCGAACCAGCGTCTTGCTCAACTCCTTCACTTTCGTCGAACGTATTTCAATCTGTCGCGTGCGCTCGGCGCCGCGTTTGCTGGTGAGCGTCAACACCACTCGAGCGACTGCGTTCTGGAAGCCGAAGGAGTTGTTCTTGAGCGTTTCGTCCACAATCTGTTGTGCTGTCATCTCCGCGGCATCCGCACGACTACCGAAAAACAAGACAACAGCAAAGACCACACTGAGCTTACTCATTCGTCGCTCCTCATAAAGAACCATTGAACAGGGGTCAGACCGACTCATCGTCTGTGTCTCCCAAGCTCTCTTGGCCACTCTTCTCCGCATCAACCGAAGAATCCTGAGAACCGAAATCGAGAATCTTCGAACTGCCAACGTACGCCTTCGTCTCGTAGGCGGTGATCTGACCAATGCGCCTGACAATCTGCGCCATTCTGTCCGTCTCCCGATAGATTACATCGACGGGCTTCCGGTTCGCATCTCCCTCAGGGATGCGACGGCGCAACATTTCCGCATAACCGAGAATTGACGTCAGAGGCTGATTGAGCTCGTGAGCCGTGGCACCGGCGAGTTCCACAGCGACGACCTGCCGCTCAGTGTTCTTGAGCCGTCGTTGCACCTGACTGAGCTTCTCCTCCATCTTCAACAACTCACGCAGATCGGTAAAAATACCGACGGTGGCGATCTCTCGCTCTCCCTCGTAGATCACCGACGCTGTGAGATTCACCGGCACGAGGATCCCATGCTTGGACACCAAGTCTTTGCGGGTCATCTCCAAACGCCCCGCACCACCAAATGCCTCCGAACGCAACCGGCGCATAACGTCGCGGGCTTCCCCGGGTGGATACAATCGCGCCACATTCATCTTGCCCACCACGTCGCGGGCCGAGTAACCGAGAAAATCTTCGGCAGCCCGATTGAACAGGATGATGCGACCATTGATATCAGCGGCGACAATTGCGTCAACGGAGCTCTGAATAAGGTTCTCGAGAAACTCTTTGGTTTGACGCAACTCTGTTTCGATCTCTCGCAATTCCGTCACATCACGAAAACTCACGAGGACACCGTTTGGCTGTTCCAACGCTCGAATCGCCGCAGAAATGACAATCTCCTGCTCACCCTCAACGGGAACCAAGAGGTCGATATAACCGTACGAGTCACCGACCTGGTCCCCGCGAATCGCTCGACGTGCAAGAACGTGCGAATCTGCGTTCAACAGCTCGACAAACCGTTTGCCGCCGAGTTCCCCCACCTCGCACCGGAGGATAGAGCCCGCGGCCTCGTTGGCATAACGGATCACTCCATCATCGTCTGTGACGACGATGCCATCGTTGGCTTGGGCGAAAAAATTGGAGAACTGCTGAAGTCCGGCAACGCGTTCATCGGCCTCTGCCTTCTTGCGACGCAACGCTCGATGTTCACTGAGCAACGTATCCTGCTCCAACGCTGCACCAATGGCGACCGAAGTAACCGCTGCGATGAGCTTTCCCATATGCATGAGCCGCTCTTCGACGCTTCCGAGTGGCTGACTGTCCCTCAGAAACAATGCGCCAACGACCTCGTCTTTGTGCAGCAGTGGAAACAGCACCGATGCCCGGGGCGTCTGTTTGGCATGTTCGAGCTTGCTGCGCACGCCCGATAGAAGAGTATCCCCGAGCACGTCGGTGATCACCAATGGTTCGTGTGAGCCCATCACCGCTCGCAGTTCAGGATAGTCGTCGACGCGAATAACCAGGTTGTCGATCAAAGACTCCTCGTGCTCGGCCACGACAAAAGCGATTTCATCCCCGGGTTTGAAGAGCACAACGGATACCCGATCGATACTGAACAGCTCGGATAACCTAAGGACTGCAGTGCACAAGACCTCGCCGAGCTCCGGATGCGAATTGATCTCGGTGATCAGACTTACCAGACCATGGTGAATCTCTGATTGTGTCGCGTTGGCTTCGGCCAGCTCGAGGTCTCGGGACCAACGAGAAACGCAATGGTCGAGATGTGCTTCACCCATCGCGACAGCATCAAATCCGGCAGCCACACAATCGCTAACCCTCTTCTCATCGAGGGCGGGCAACCACGCCATGAGTTGTACGTCGACATAACGAGCCCGTAGCCGCTCAACCAACGCGGCCGAGTGCTCGAACGGGACGGCGACGATGATCAGACGAGCGCCGACGGGAAGGGCGTCTTCATCATCGTATGCGCGTATCCCTCGGTGGATGATCGAACCAAGGGCAATGATTGCAGCGTCTCCCTTCATGGGTTCGTGTCCCCCTCGAAACCATACGCCCGCAAGACATTGGGACGGGAATCGAATCGACGGCTCCCTGCCCCGACACCTCGGAGCCTGGCATCACCGCAGAGATCGTCCCGGTAGCTGGTACAAATCTCTGCGATCACCGCTATGCCGGTCGGCGTAATCGTCTCACCCACCAGAGGTACGTCGACCAATGGCACGTTGGCCCGCGCGGCGATCTCCCGCACAGCTGGCACCGGACAATTTAACACGCCATGCGCCGTTGAGACCGTACCGCTTCCACTCGGCAGCGGCGCGCAACTCACCCGAGGCGTTCCAAGGCTGTGGAGCGCCACCGCTATCCCCAACACATCCAATATCGAGTCGAGTTGACCAACTTCGTGCAGGTGCACTTCGTGCGGTCCATCGGTGCCATGCACAGCCGCTTCAGCCTCGCCCAGGCGGACAAAGATTCGTCGTGCAAGTGCAAGGGCCGCCGGCGGCACGTCCGCGGTGGCTAGAATCTCAAACACATCGGCCAGATGACGATGGTGTGGCTCAACAGAGCGAGGAATGGACCGTACGTGCAAAGCCGTTTCGCCATCCACCTCCACGGGCTGCACAATGAGCTCGAGGCCGTCTATTTCGAGACTTTTGATCGCGTGCTGAACCACACTCTCCGCGCCGAGATCGCACAACGCACCCAACAACATATCCCCGGCCACTCCGCCCACTGGCTGAAAATGGAGACGCCTGAGGCGGGGTACACGACTTCTCATGGTCGCCAACCGCCCGCACCAGCCATTTGCGCGGCGGCCTGATTGTCGACGACAACAAGCAGGCGGCCCGCGAACCCAGCTGCAATATCGGCGAAATGGGTCGTCACCACAGTCGCGTCTCCGACACGCTTTTGCACGACGGTATGAAGCACCCCGTACTCAAAGTCGGGCGGGCTTGGTATGAGATCGCCACGAACGAGACGACCGAGCGCCCCAAGAAACGCACAAAACATGATATTGGCTGTCTCCAACAGCGCGCTCTCTTCGAGAGAACCTCTCACAATGGCGTCAACCGAACAGTGAGTCAGAGTCGAGGCAAGCTTGCATGCCGACGCTTCGTCGAAAACGGCAAGCAGGCAGCAGGGAATCTCCCCCTCGACACCCAGCCGTATGGCAATCCCTCGTCGCTGCAGATCTGCGAAGTCCGACAATGCGTCTGCCTCAACCACTTGTGGGACATCCGGAACAATGCGACCGCCGCCGAGCAGTTGTACCAACGAGGAAAGGGCACTACCGCTGCCAATGTTGACCAACTCGCAGAGAGCATCCCGGACAACTTCTCCATTGGCGACTGCTGTGTGTTTCATGCTGCCCACCGAGATCGCAACGCCTTGGGAATATCCAAAATCAGAATCGGTTCACCGTCCCCGAGAATGGTCGCTCCTGAGAACCAGTCCATTCGGTCAAGTGGATCGCCCAAGGGTTTGACAACAACCTCGTGATAACCGACCACCCTGTCAACTGCCACAGCGGCAAGGTCACGGCCGTCCTCCATGAGAACAGCTTGCTCTGGCGGGTGGGTTGCCCGCAATCCCAATAGCGTCCCCAAGTTGAAAATGGGTGCCAACGCATGCCTGAAACTCAAATAGGTGTTTCCACCGGCTTCCTGAATGGTATCGTCACCGGTCTCCCTGACGGCAACAACTTTGGCAACCGGCAACGCGAACAATCTGCCACAGGATTCAACCAAGAGAACATTGATGATTGCCACGGTGAGCGGCAATCGAAACAGGAAGCGTGTGCCAGACCCAAAGGTAGACTCTATGTCGAGTGTGCCGCCGATGGCCTCAATCTTGGCGCGAACGGCATCCATGCCCACCCCACGTCCAGAGAGATCACTCACCTCCGCCTTCGTCGAGAAACTGGGGAGACAAATGAGAAAGTAGCAATCCCTTGAGCTCATAGCCTCTGCTTGCGCCTCACTGACGAGACCGAGTCGCACCGCACGTTCCCGCAGGACATCGGGATTGAGCCCACGCCCATCGTCCTCGATGATGACAACAACAGTGTCCCGATCCCTCGTCGCAGATATGCGCACTTTCGCAATCGGAGGCTTGCCCGCCGCTTCGCGTTCCTGGGCACTTTCGATGCCGTGATCCAAAGCGTTTCGCAAGGTATGCACAAAGGGCTCATCGAGGTTCTCGAGAATCGCTCGATCCAGCTCAATCTCCGACCCTTCAATCTCGAGCTCCGCCTCCTTGCTGAGCGAATGCGCGAGATCACGAACCAGGCGGGGATATCTGTCGGTGAGATTACGCATGGGCGTCATCCGCACGGCCATGACCTGACCGCGAATCTCACGAATGGTCTTGCCGAGCGCGTCCAAAGTGGTGTGCAGCTCTGGACGAGGCTGATCGGACAAAAGGCTTTCGAGTCGCTCTCGCAGAATGAAGAGCTCTCCGACGTTATCAATAAGCGTATCCAGTATGTCAGTGCGCACCCGAACGGTGGTGCTCCTCTTCGCTTCC
>MGST01000255.1 GCA_001798605.1 Deltaproteobacteria bacterium RIFOXYA12_FULL_58_15
CGTCGCTTTCGGCGATGTCGGGCATGAGCGAAAATATCTTTTTGAACGCTGGGCTCTTGCCGACGATGTCCTCGAATGTGTACTGGCAGGTGATTTCCCGGCGAAGCTGCTCAATCGCAGACAGGTCCCGGAAAGTTTCGACGGCCCCCAGAAGCTCGCCGTCAAGGTCGCGAAGGACCGCAGTGCTGAGGCTGATGGGCACTGCCTTGCCGCGGGCGTCGAGAATCCTCGCGGGCACGTCAATAATTTCGTTGCCTGTCTCCAGAGTCTGCCTTAGGGCGCAACCACGCTCACAAATATCGGCGTGAAAAACCTGCGAACAAGGTCTGCCGAGCGCCTGGGAGGCTGCCACCCCCGTGATCCTCTCTGCGGCGCGATTGAAGGAGGTGATCTCCCACTTGGGGTTGACGGTGAACACGCCGTCAGCGACGGAAGCGAGAATGGTTTCGAGGAACTGCTTGTCCATGGGTCCTACTGGATTTCCGTTGCGGAAGTGCAACATAGTTGCAACATCCTGGATTCGTCCCTCCCCCACTACCCCAGGTTTCGTCATGTGGCAATACGTTGCAACAGTTGGGCCAGGGAAAAGGTAACAATCACGGTGAATAGTTCATCTTTTGTTTCAATAGCGAAACATCGTCTGTTTCATGTTTCAAACGTGGATGATTGTTTCAGTCTATCGTCAACCGCACAGCCGACAGGCGGCAGAGACCGTGGTTTGCCGGCACCGCATCGGCGTGATAACTCAACCGCCCGGATCTGCAACTTATGGCCATTCGTATTCACACCGACCACCTCTTGCCTGAAAAAACCGAAGACGCCCCGCACTCAACAGCGGACAACGTACCGTTAGCTGCAGCTCTGATGTTGTTCTCGTCCGTGTTCTTCGTGGGCGTTGCTGCATTGGTCAAGCTCGCCGCCACCGAGGCGACGTCGATGCAGGCTGTTTTGTTTCGCTCGGTATTCTCCGCAGCCCCCATTCTTGCCATCATGCACCTGCGGCAGATCCCTACCACCAGCAATCGCATCGGTCTGTTGGTGTTTCGCGGCACTGTGGGATTCATCGCTCTGTCTTGCTACCTCTGGGCGATCACTCAAGTGGGCCTCGCCGACGTCCTCGCTCTGCAACAGTTGTCACCGATGTTCGTCGCCTTCCTCTCGGTCTTGTTGCTTCACGAACGACCGCGCCGCGTGCACTATGTACTCGCCGGCGTCTGCATGATCGGTGCGCTCTTGGTGGTGCAACCCACTCGGGGCATCGCATCGTTGCCAGCGACCATGGCCTTGTTGTCCGCTCTCTTCTCGTCCGGTGCCTATGTCGCCGTGCGCTCGCTGACACGCACGGAACCGACTTTGCGTATCGTGTTGTGGTTCTCCGGAGTCGCCGCGTTGTTGTCATTGCCCCTGGTGATTCCGGGATGGTCCATGCTCTCCTTGCGGACGAGCTTGCTCCTGATAGGTTGCGGTCTCGTCGCCGCTGTCGCCCAATACTTGATGACGGCGGCCTATCGCCTGGCACCAGCACACATTGCCTCGGCCTTCTCCTACACGAGTGTGCCCATCGCCTACGTTGCCGGTTTGTGGTTCTGGCAAGAACAGCCCAACAGTTGGGCCAACCTGGGCATCGTCATCATCACCCTTACCGGCATTGTCATCGTCTACTCGATGCGGCCACCCCGCCACTTTGTTGTTCCCAAAGTCAGTTGAAGTGACCGGGTTTTGCAGACGCGGGTCCGCGCTTTGGCAAAAGTAACCCAGAGCGACCAACTTCGGGTTGATATCTGCGGCATTATCCATATCATGGGCGGCCGCGCGGTGACCGCCGTTCACCTAAGCTGCAGTTTGCGAGGAACACCAAGGAGTGCAGATGACAGCAGTACCAGCCAAGCAAGTGTCCAACGAGAAGGTGCTCCTTGGCGACGAAGCCGTCGCCACCGGTGCGCTCGACGCTGGCATATCCGCGGCCTACTCGTATCCCGGTACACCGGCCACCGAGATCGCAGAGTACCTGGTTCGTCATGCAAAGAAACACGGAAGGCCGCACGCCTCCTGGACCACCAACGAAAAGACGGCCTACGAAGAAGCCTTGGGTGCCTCGATGGTAGGACGGCGGGCATTGGTCTCGATGAAACATGTCGGTCTCAATGTTGCCGCCGACCCCTTTATGAATTCCGCCATTATCGCCATCAACGGCGGTTTGGTGGTCGCCGTGGCCGATGACCCTGGTATGCACAGCTCGCAAAACGAGCAGGACACCCGCTACTTCGCCGACTTTGCGCACACGATCTGCCTCGAGCCTGCGACCCAACAACAAGCCTATGACATGACCCGCGAAGGGTTCGACCTCTCGGAACGTTTTCAGGTTCCGGTGGTCATTCGGTTGGTGACCCGTCTGGCTCACAGTCGCGCGGTTGTTCAGGTCAAACCGCCCCGCCCGGAGAACGACCTTCGCAAAGCGCCGGATCCGTCGAAGTGGATTCTCTTGCCAGGCAATGCGCGCAAGGGATGGCAGGCGCTTCTCGATCGCTTGCCCGACATCCGCGAATACACCGAGACCTGCGTGCACAACGTGCTGACGCTCAATGCAGACGATCGCACCCTTGGCGTCATCACCACGGGAACGGCACGCAACTATTTTCTCGAGTGCGCCGGCCAGCTCAAAACCATGCCCTCCCACTTGCATGTCGGTGCCTATCCCCTGCCAGTACAGAAGATCCGCAAGCTCCTAGATCATGTGGAGCGTGTGTTGGTCATCGAGGAAGGTTATCCGCTGCTGGAGGGGCAACTGCGCGGCCTGTTGCCCGAGATCAAACCGATCGCGGGCAAGCTCTCCGGTGAGCTGCCTCTGGCGGGCGAGCTCAATACCGATTTGGTGCGCAAGGCCTTGGGTTTGAGCGAGCGCACGGCCACAGTCTTGACGACATTGCCACTGCCAGGACGTCCGCCGCAGCTCTGCAGCGGTTGTCCACACCAGGACAGCTTCAAAGCGCTCAAGGACGTACTCAAGGGTTTCGATCACAGCTTGGTGTCAGCCGACATCGGTTGTTACACCCTCGGGGCGTTACCGCCCTACGAAGCCATCGAGTCGTGCGTGTGCATGGGTGCCTCGGTGGGCCTGGCCAAAGGGGCGGCCGAAGCCGGGTTTCACCCCGCGGTGGCTGTCATTGGCGATAGCACCTTTCTTCATTCCGGGGTGACGCCATTGATGGACGCGGTGGCCGCTGACGCCAACATGACGTTGCTCATTCTCGACAACGGCACCGTGGGGATGACGGGGGGACAGCCAACCATGCTCAGCTCCTCTGGCATCGAGAAACTGGTTTTGGGAACCGGAGTGAAGCCCGAACACTTCAAGGTCATCGAGGCGCATCCGAAGAAGACCGAACAGATGGCAGAGGTCATTCGCAAGGAAATCGATCACCGCGGCTTGTCGGTCATTATCATGGTGCGCGAGTGTCTGGAGACCGCTCGCAGATCCAAGAAAAAGGTAGCATCATGAAGCGCGATATCATCATAGCCGGCGTCGGCGGCCAGGGGGTGCTCTCGATCTCGACCATCATAGCGGCGAGCGCCCTCAAGGAAGGCCTGCATGTCAAACAGGCCGAAGTGCATGGCATGGCTCAGCGGGGTGGCGCCGTGGTTTCAGACCTTCGCTTGTCTGACTCCCCCATTCACAGCAGCACCATTCCGCGTGGTTGCGCCGACGTCATCTTGAGTATGGAGCCTCTCGAGAGTTTGCGCTACCTCGAGTACCTATCGCCCGAAGGCCTGGTGGTGGCATCGGAGAGCCCGGTGATCAATATTTCCGACTACCCGGAGCTCGAATCAGTTCTCGCGGCAATCAAAAACCTGCCCCGTAGCGTCTTGGTCGATGCCGACGGGCTGGCACGCAAGGCGGGATCGCCGCGCGCGAGCAACATGGTCATGGTCGGTGCGGTTTCGGGGAGCCTGCCTCTTCGCCAAGACACCCTCGAGTCATTTATCACCGAAGCCTTTGCAGGCAAGGGCGAGAAGATGGTGCAAACCAACATAGACGCTTTTCGCGCCGGACGCGCTTTGTCTAACTGACTATGGCCACCGCGCAGGCTTCCGTTGTGCGGAAATATTGTTCTCAGTGCCACGATGGGGCAAACGCATGAATCCTATCGAGTGCGCGCTGCAAACTCGGCGACCGCAATCCAGCCTCGCAGGGAACCCAATAGTCTCTCACAAACTCGACAAGGGTGTCATTGTAACCGGGGCCCACCTTTGCGGTCGTTCGTGGAGCTGGAACGAGGGCTGCACGTATTGCGCGGCGGCGCGACAATGCCGCGGTTGAGACAATGACCGCCTTCGGATCAGCAAGGTCGTCAGGATTGCACGGTATTGAGCTTTCTCTTACGCCAAGGAAATCCGCAAGTCTGGTCCGATCAGCGATAAGCCATGCCTCGACCTCACGAACGGCAACCCGGAAAATGAGGTTTGCCTCAACACCGTTCGGCAACCACGACTGGACTAGCGTTGGTGCACAGTCGGTTGCGTCTAAGTCCGTCAAAACAAGGAACGGCGTCGTGTGTGCCGCTTTGCAAAAACCGAATATTGCCTTCTTGAGATATCCGAAACCGCGTTTGCCGTACGTGGTTCCGATGGCAAAATCCTGCGGAGCCTCGATGAGGATCTTCTTGACGGCGGCCTCGCTGAGAATATCCTCAACCGCCAAATTGATGGGTACCAGTCGGTTCACACTCGATTGACCATCAAGTCAAGTTGTTTGGGCGCGGCTCGCGGGAGGACGGCTTCGCCAACGCTCATTCCAGCCCCGACCATGTCTACAACACCGGGTACGTCTGCAGCGACAAGCGCGTTTGTGCCGTCTTTGTCGGGCGTCAAACAGACAACCTCTTCTGGCGCAATACCGGGGTCCAAGAGAAGATCACCACTGTGGGTGCTGACCAAGAGTTGACGAGGCCGCTTCTGTTGAATCTTGTGCATCAAGTTGGGTATTCGCTGGACAATCTCACCGTTCAACGACAGCTCCGGCTCTTCCAACAACAACAGTGACTCGCCGTCGAGCAATGACCACAAAAGCCCGATAAGCCGGAGCGTGCCATCCGAGAATTGGTCCTCTCGTTGTTTCGCTCCGTGTGCTCGCCAGTGTTCGTAGGTGGCTTCCAGGTGCGGCACACCTGTTTCGTCAACCGTGTCGATCAGAGCCTTCAACTGTGGCACCGCGATTTGCAGGGCTGCCTCGATCTTCCGCAACCGCGAACGGCGCGTCCGCTCAGGAGTCTTAGCAACCCGTTCCAAGAAACTTCTGCCAAATGGGTCGCCAGGCACGCCGGGACCGGTATAGGCCGCAGGATGCCTCAAGAATTGAGGAACGAGATGGAGGTAGGTTACGTCAGCGAAGAAATCTGCGATCTCTCGAAATTGAGAGTTCGAGTTGATCTGCTCTAAGTAGGTTTGTGTCAGCCGCAAGGAGTCGAGTCCGTCCGCTTTTTCGGGCCTTTCAATGATCAGTTTGGAATCATTCCAGACCTTTTCGTAAAGCAAATAGGGCTGCCGGCGACCTCGCACCTCCTGTTTCACGGCAATCTCGTACCGCCAGATTGGCTTGTCTGACTCGTTCGACAGCTCGACGTCAATAACAATCTCCGGGGCCTGTCGTGCCCCCAAGCATCGAATTTTCGACGCACCACCCCGGTCACGAACCGCTGTCTGCAAACCACCGCCAGGTTTTGCAATGTCACGCAAGAATTTGAAGACATCAAGGAGATTTGATTTTCCGGAGGCATTGGGACCAACGATGAACGCCCTGTCCAAAAGGGCTACGTCCACGGTTCTGAAGTTACGCCAGTTTTTCAGGCGCAATCGTGACACCCGCATCGTTTCGCCTTTTGAGTGTTTGCACCTTCCTCAGAAATGACAGCTCACCGTTGCAACACCCGCGTCGCAGAACTACTTCAAAATGGGCGCAGGCGCAAACAGACAGCGGCAAGCGGAATCATTTCTCAGGAGCGGGGTCATAGACCGTAAACGAGCCAAGACTGCAGACAGACTGCAAATCCTGACCACCGACTTCCAGAGACGGGAGGCGATGGGCGTCCCCATTTCTCCAAATTATCGTGGCTGTGCCGCCACAGGCGCCGTTTACAACGAAAACAGCAATTGGATAGGTATCAACTGTCAAGTAGGATGGTGGTGGTATGTTTCGAATGAATCTGACACTCAGCGAAGACACGCTCCAGCGCATTTCGGAGCACGCAAGTCGCTGGGGAATCCGTCGATCGGCCGCAGCTCGACGACTAATCCTGGAACGAATTGCTGATTTGGAGCAGGAGGAGCACCAGCGCCAATTGAAGGCCGACTATCTTGCTCAACGGGACGACGTGGATGCGCTCGAAGAAGGTGCACAATTGGAACTTCTGGGCGACGATCATGATTGAATTTCGACGGGGGGCAGCGTGTGGTTGGGCTTTGATCCATCAATCGGCGTCGAACCGACGAAGACACGGACGTGCGTTGTTGTCTCAAATGATGCCGCGAACACACATGGGGCTGCGATCACCGTTGTTCCGACCATCAAATACGCGAAAGAACGTTCGGTCATAGCTGGGCAACATATCGAGTCTTTGGCGATGCGCTTGTGGAAACGAAAATCACGGATGAGGTCTTTAATCTCAGGGTTACGGTGGTCGTTGTGATCTTCACCAAACGACAACGTGGGCGCATCTATAGGATCATCAGTGCGAGACGAGCGAATCGACGAGAGAGGAGGCTCTATGAAGAAAGCAAACGAATTCCCGTTTGACAAAGCACGGCGGATAACCGCGAAGGAAACTGAATCCGCTCGCAAAGCCATCGAGGCGAAGACGGGCAAAGAACGTCCAAAACGTGGGCGACCGCAAAAACAGGCCGCAGAGAAATACCGCGCCGTCTCCATTCGCTTGCATCCCAAATTACTCGTGTGGGCGAAGAAGGAACCAAACCACCACCCGACTTCCGAGAGACGGGAGGTGG
>MGST01000256.1 GCA_001798605.1 Deltaproteobacteria bacterium RIFOXYA12_FULL_58_15
CATCCGCAAAGAGCTCAGCTCTGTGGGATTGTGGGACGTCCATCCACGCAATCTCTTTCGCGTGACCTGGAAAAACGATCCCAAGACTGGCGGCTATCACGGCGTCAATTTCATGGAGGTTCCTTCCGAGCTCACAGGGGTGCGCGCCCGCATCTATGCACTGGTCGGCAAATTCTTCCCTACCGGAGCCCACAAGGTTGGCGCGTCCTTTGGTTGTTTGGTGCCGCGTTTGGTCACCGGAGCGTTCGATCCCACCACCCAAAAAGCGGTGTGGCCCTCGACGGGCAACTATTGCCGCGGTGGCGCTTACAACTCCGCGCTTCTCGGGTGTGAGGCGGTGGCGATCTTGCCCGAAGAGATGAGTCGGGAGCGATTTGAGTGGCTTGAGAAGATTGGCTCAGAGATTATTGCCACGCCTGGGTGTGAGTCGAACGTCAAGGAAATTTATGACAAGTGCTGGGAGATCAAGAAGGAGCGTGGTGACAGCGTCGTCGTCCTCAACCAGTTTGACGAGTTTGGCAATGGCATGTGGCATTACGAAGTTACCGCCTCAGCCATCAAAGAAGTGCTCGACGAGGTTCTTGGGCCAAAGGACCGATTCGCGGCCTATGTATCGGCAACCGGCTCAGCGGGCACTTTGGCCGCGGGGGATCGGCTCAAGGAGTGGTTCCCGAGTTGCAAGGTAGTCGCCTCGGAGGCGTTGCAGTGCCCGACCCTGCTGAACAACGGTTATGGCGGTCATCGCATTGAAGGCATTGGCGACAAGCACGTGCCATGGATTCACAACGTGCGAAACACGGACATGGTGGTGGCGGTCGATGACAACGATCCGATGGCGTTGCTCAGTCTGTTCAACGAAGAAGCCGGCCATGCGTATCTTGCAAAGCAGGGTGTGCCCGCGACGGCCATCGCGAAGCTCGAGCTTCTCGGAATCAGCGGCATCGGCAATTTGGCGGCCGCAATCAAGACAGCCAAATGGTTGGACCTCGACGAGAACGACGTGTTGTTCACCATATTCACTGACTCATCCGAGCTGTATCAATCTCGTATAGAGGAGGCGAGAGCGGCCCATGGTACCTACGACAGTGGTCGCGCGGCGATCGACTATCATCTTCACCTATTGGGGCTCAAAACTGACAACGTTCTCGAACTCGACCAATGCGGCAAGAAGAGGATTCACAATCTGAAGTACTACACATGGGTGGAGCAGCAGGGCAAAGACGTTCGAGAGTTGGACGCGCAGTGGAATGAGTACAAGACCTATTGGCCAGAACGTTGGCGGATGGCTGACCAGTATGACGAGCTCATCAAGGAGTTCAACGACAAGGTGGGTTTGAAAGCATAATACGGGCATGATTCGAATTGATGTCGAGCTTGCCGGGCCGATGCGTCGGCCATGGCCAGAACCGAAACGGCAGATAGAAATGGCCGACGGCACAACGGTCGTCGAGCTCCTCAAGTCCTTGGGCTTCAACTCCCTCGAGAGTCGTTACCTCTCGGTCGCGGTCAACGGCATCAAAGTGAAACACTCAGCCTCCTTGGGCGATGGCGATCAGGTGTTTGTTCTGTTGATTGTCGGTGGCGGTTGACTCCGGTGGCGAAACGGGAATTGCAGCAGCTGCTCGAGCGGGAAGATCATGTCGGATTGAGCGGCATGGCGGGTCGCGGACTTTGGAAGGTGTTGCGGTACCTGATCGGCCGTCTCTACGCTGGCGACGAGGAGAAGTGGCGGGCGGTACGTGCCCTCGGCGCTCTCTGCTCTGACCCACAATTGGTCTCTGAGGAAACCGCCTCGGAAATGATGCGGCGGTTTCTTTGGGCTCTCAATGATGAGTCCGGCGCGGTGCCTTACGGTATCCCTGAGGCGATGGGCGAAATCATGGTGCAGCGTTCGGAGCTTCAGAAAACCTATCTGCCCATCCTCTGCTCGATGCTCACCGCCGAGGAAATGTTGCAGACGGGACCGGTGGAGCGGGGATTGCTCTGGGCCGTAGGCAGGGTTGGTCCTCCGGTTGTCTCGGTCGCGCCCGATGCGGTGCTCGAGATCGAAAAGATGGCGAAAGGGCATGCAGACGACGAAACGCGGAGACTCGCAGTCTGGGCGTTGGCGCAGATGGGCTCTCCACCTGGTGGGCCTGGATAGAAAGAAACCAGTGGTCCGAACGACGGTTCAAAAAGGCGTGCGGTGCGCTAGAATTCTCGAGCGATCTTTTCGATGAGCGCTTTCTGCGGTCGCGACGACGATGCTGGCAGCGATGTCTTGGGCGGACACCTCGTTGGGGAGAGGTGCCAGAGTTCGACGTGAAGTCAGTGACCGGCACAGCCTCTTTCGACTTGTGGTCAGTTGTCACCGACGCCCTGTCGGCAGACGCACCACTTGTACCTTGTGGCCGGAGGTCAGAAATAGACGCAAGCCGCTGCATGACTGGATTATCGGTCATGTTCACCAAAACCTGGCCTTCTTTGTTGTCCTCCGGATCAGCCGTTCGGTAACACATAATTTTGGAACAGCTGGTGCGCGCGAATTGAGCCCGAATTGATTGACTGGCTGTGCACAATCGTGTTGGTTGTCTTCATGGGCTTTTGGCGTTCGCGTCGGCATTCTACGATGGTGTTGGCTGCGGCCGGCTTCATGTTGACCTGGGCTTGCACGAATCAATCTACCGTTGATGAGGAGGCTCATCCCCCAGCCGACGGGCATTCACCGCAACCGGCGAAGGATATGCGCCGCCAGCTTCCAGATCAGATGCCCGTGTCGGCCACGCTGCGTGAACGAACCGCAGATCTCGAATCTATCAACCGGATCATCATCAAGCTCGACACGACTCGCGAGAATGCATTTGCCGGCGATCTCTCGCGACCGAGCGCAACCGCGTTGTCGGGGAGCTCAGCCAATCTGCCGGTGGGAAGTGGAGGAGCTCCGACCGGTGCTCTCGACCACCTGCATGCCAAGTACGGGGTAAAGAGAATCGAGCGTGTTTTCTTCCGCGGTGCCGCGGAGGCTGCGCTCAGCTCAGTCCGCCGTCGGTTGGCGACTATGGCGTGGAAATCAACCATGCGGCGGCCGACTCTGGATGACTTCCTGCAGACCTACGTCATCGAGCTGCAATCGGCTGATTTGTTGCCTGCTGCCTTGCGCGATTACAATAGCCATCCGCTGGTGGAATACGCCCACGCAGATCATCGCGTGTTTGCCGATGCTCGACCCAACGATTCCGACTATGACCTTCTTTGGGGTATGGAGGCCATCAACGCGGAAGCGGCGTGGGACGTCACGCAAGGTGCGGGAGTCGTCGTTGCAGTTGTCGACACAGGGGTGGACTACAACCACGCCGACCTCGTTGCCAATATCTGGTACAACAACGAAGAGACAGCGGGCGATGGTATCGACAATGACGGCAATGGCTACGTTGACGACATCAGGGGTTGGAACTTCTGCGGCAACAACAACGATCCCATGGATGACAATGACGTTGACGAGACATTCCATGGCACCCACGTTGCCGGCACCATCGCCGCGACGGGCGACAACAATATCGGTGTGATTGGTGTTGCCCCCGCAGCCCAACTGATGGCCGTCAAGGCGCTCGACAACGCAGGGGGCGGAAGCATAGCCTCAACAGCTCCCGCCATTCTGTACGCTGCCCTCAATGGTGCGCGCGTCATCAACAACAGTTGGATCAGTTACGACCTGGATCCCACTGTTGCCTCGGCCATCGAGACTGCATACGCCCTGGGAGCAACGCTCATTTTTGGTGCCGGGAACAACAATGGCCGAATAGCGCTGCACAGGAGTCTGGCAGGGAAGCTCGAAACCATCGCGGTTGGTGCTACCACTCTCAGTGACACGAAGGCATCTTTCTCTAACTACGGCATGGCTCTAGACGTGGCGGCTCCCGGCGAAGACATTTATTCGACCAAGCAGGGGGGCGGCTACCGCTACCACGATGGCACTTCCATGGCCACGCCGCACGTATCGGGCCTAGCTGCACTCGTGTTGGCGCACCACCCGGCACTGACGAACGAGGACGTGCGACAGGTCATGCGCAGCGCGGCGACGGACATTGCTTCGGTTGGTTTTGACGAACAGACGGGTCACGGTCGCATCGATGCCAACCTTGCTTTGCAAATTCAGTATCCATGCAACGTGCGCATTACTTCACCGCGGGGAGAAGTTGCCGTCGAAGACAACAACGTGACCATAACCGGTTCCGCTTCTGGAGTCACCTGCAGCACCTATAGTCTCGAATATGCAGAAGCTGTGTCTGGACCTTGGACACTGATTGTCGCGGGCAATCCCATTTCCAATGGGGTATTGGGGAATTGGGATACCTCAGAGCTGTCGGGCCAATACTTTCTGCGTGTTTCAATGACGAACAACGACGGCTTTGATTTTGATGATTTCGCCGGTCCGTTCTGGGTCAATGTTCCCAGCATGTTTGTCAATCTGACGGCCGCGACCGGTGAGGTGAATTGGACTACGGCGTCAGTGTTGGGTGACCTCGACCGCGACGGCCAGGCAGAACTCATCGTCGGCTCTTGGACATCGACGGGTGGTTACGTGCACATCGTCTTCCCCGATGGCACGCATCTCGACCACCATTTGTCCATCTATGCATTGATGGCTCCTGCAGTCGCCGACATCGATGGCGATGGCGATGGCGAAATCATCACCGCGGAGATGCTCAGCTCCATCGCCGTGCCGGCTTACAACAATGTGCAGGTGTTTGCGATAGAGATGGACGGTACCCCCGTACCGGGTTGGCCGGTACGCGTTCAAGGGATCCTGGTCAACACCACGGGAGTGGCAGTGGGGGACGTCGACGCCGACGGCTACACCGAGGTGTTCGTACCTTCCAGCAACGCCTTCGCTGATGGCGAAGACATTCTCGATTGGCACCACCTCTTCGCCTTCGCTCACGATGGCACACCCAAAGCCGGTTGGCCCGTCGACTACGGTGTCCAATGGGACGCCAAATCGACCCCTGTGCTGGTCGACCTCGAGGGTGACGGTATGCAGGAGGTGCTCTTGGGGGTCAAGGTGCGCAACTCCACGATTGATGAAGGGGCACTGCTCGCGTTCCGTCACGACGGTACTCCTGTGTCTGGTTTTCCGGTCCTCGATAATAGCTGGAATTGGAATGTCACAGCGGCGGATCTCGATAACGATGGTCAGATGGATATTCTCACCAACGGCCTCCGCGTCGATTCCGCCGGCAATCTGGGGGATGGGACCCTAATGTGGAATTACGGCACGATGGTCTACAGCACGGCCTTGGGTTACCTCGATGAGGACGACACGGTCGAGGCGGTTTTTAGTCTGCAAGCAGGAATAACTGTGGTGGACCATCGCGGACGCAACGTGGGCTCGGGATGGCCAAAGGATCTCTCCCCCGATTGGCCGTATAGCAATGCAACAATCGTCGACATCGACGGCGATGGCGTGGTGGAGGTGTTGCTAGCAACTATGGGCGGCTACGTATATGCCTGGCACCTCGATGGCACCTCGGTGGATGGTTTCCCCCTGGATACCCTTGGGTCGCGTTTAAACGAAGTGGTCGTGGGTGATTTCGACGGTGATGGTTTTACCGATATCGTCGGTACCGGCAAAGAGACCGTCTATCTCTGGAATACCCTCGGGCTGCCCTGGAGCGCCAATTGCATGGACTGGCCTTGCAGTGCAGGCAACCCCGGGCGCAGCGGCGTTTTCGTCTCGTGCCCCGAAATTGATCCGTGCACCATTGACGCCGGTCCGTGTCGCGTCGGCAATTGCCCCGACGCATCAATCTGCCAACAGTTGGATGATGCGTGCAACGACGGCACCTGCAACTCCGACACCACGACATGCGTTCGCGCGCCCATCAGGCAGGGCGAATCGTGTGATGATCTGGATCCACGCACCGTCGATGACGTCTGCATTGACGGTGTGTGCCTAGGCGTTTTGGTTGCTGCGGACGGAGGTGGCAATGCCGATGGTGGCGGAGATACAGACACCCAGGGCGATGCTAACGGTGGCGACGGTCCAAACACCCCTGGTGATGGAGATGCCCGCGGCGATACGAACCCTGGGGGAGATGCAGAAGCTCGGGGAGATGCGCTTGGCGATGGAGACCAAAACCAAGATGGGGTCCGGACCGCGCCTAGTGGACTCGTAGGCTCCTGCACTTCTTGTTCTCAAAACGGCAGAGAAGTTGCGGGCATCTATTTATTGGCAATCACGGTCTTCTGCAGATGCTCGCGCCGTCAGCGCCGACGACGCCACCATGATACCTGAAGTCAGCTAGCCCGTCCTGGCCGTCGTCTCGGACAGCTGGGGTGGCACCCATCTTGCCAGCAGACGCTTGCCGTAAATATTGCTCAATCGAGGCTTCGGAGTCGTCTTTCTCGGACTGACTGGCCTTGCTCAAACACTGTGACTGCTTTCAATCGCAGGTTGGCGCCCCTGGGCATCTCGCGAATAGGTTCATCATTGAAAGATCCACAAGGGAACTTGGATGCAAATGGATTTGTTGTGGAGGAGAGCCGAGCGGTTCCCGATGATGTCAGCGGTCGACATCATACAAGGAACATTGTCGGAAGAAGATTCACAGTGGATACCTGGGCCGACGGAAAAGTCTCAAGAAATCAACATAATTGCCTCCGCCCGGTGAGTCCGGCATCGAGGTTGCATCGGGGTCATGGGTCGTCCTTACAGCCAGGAGGTTCCATGAAAACGCGATGTCTCCCAAACAGCAGACACACTCGGATCCACTTTTCGGTCGAGCGGCGTGGGATGGTGACATGGGTTGCACTTTGTCTTGGACTGTCTGTGGGCTGCGGCGAGCTGGGTGCGGGACACATTGATGATTCTGGGGACGCTGAGGTCGATGCAGCGGATGACGAGACGCTCC
>MGST01000257.1 GCA_001798605.1 Deltaproteobacteria bacterium RIFOXYA12_FULL_58_15
GAATTCCGGGGGATCACCTGGGTAGTGACGGATTAGGGCGGCAGCGTGGCCAACGGCTGCAGGGCTGCAGGGCCGGCTGGCCAACCGGCGGAGCGTCGTGACTTCGTTGTGAGAGTCGCCTATGGTTCTTCTCCATGTTCAGGCAATTCTTCCGACCCGCCCCCCACATCCCCCAACTGCCCGACGACGAGGTTAAGAAGCAGTACCCGCGTTACCGATGGCGCATGCTGGAATCGACCTTCCTCGGTTACGCAACATTCTACATCGTCCGCAACAACCTCTCGACAGTGGCCAAGGAGATGGGGGACGCACTCCATTACGACCACTCACAGATCGGGGACATCCTCGCCCTGACTGCTGTCAGCTACGGCGTCGGAAAGTTTTTCATGGGTGCCTTGTCTGATCGCAGCAACCCGCAGCGGTTCATGCCCGCGGGACTGTTGATCACCGCGCTCATCAATTTCGTCTTTGGCTCCACCTCGAGCTACCCCCTGCACCTCGCGCTCTGGTCAATGAATGGTCTCGCCCAGGGAATGGGCTGGCCGCCTTGCGGTAGAACCATCGGCCATTGGTTCAGTGTCAAGGAACGTGGAACGGTCTTTGCCATCTGGAACATCGCGCATAATGTGGGTGGCGGTGTAGCCGGTGTCCTTGCGGCATGGGCCGCCGGGAGCTGGGGTTGGCAATCGGCATTTTTTGTACCCGGTGCATTGGCCTTGCTCGGAGCCGCGTATTTGGCATGGCGGCTACGGGATACGCCACAGTCGGTGGGACTGCCACCGGTGGAGATCTACAAGGACGCTGCGATCGACAAACAAAACTGCTGCATACAGAAGACAGATCATGAGCGGGAGCTCGGCACCAGGGAGCTCTTGGTCGATATGATCCTCAAGAATCGGTTGTTGTGGATCTTCGCCCTCGCCAATTTCTTCGTCTACATCGTTCGCTACAGCATGCTCGACTGGGGGCCGACCTACCTTAAGGAGGTCAAGCAGGCGACGCTGCACAGTGGCGGACTCGCCATCTTGGTGCTCGAGTTTGGCGGCATTCCCAGCACCTTGCTCTTGGGGTGGGCCTCAGACAAGCTCGGCGGCCGACGGGGCATGGTGAGCCTGCTTTGTATGATTCCAATCCTCGCGGCCTTCATTGGCCTCAAGGAGAATCCGCCGGGCCAGTTGTGGCTCGACATGGTCTTTCTCGGAATCATCGGCTTCTTCATCTATCCGCCGGTCATGCTTCTTGGGGTCTCGGCCTTGGATCTCACCTCGAAGAAGGCAGTCGGTGCCGCTGCCGGATTCGTCGGATTGTTTGGCTATATCGGCCGAATGGTGCAGGCCAAGGCTCTCGGTTTCATGGCAGCAAACGAAGCCTATGGTTGGGATGGCGTTATGCTTGCCATCTTAGGCGCTACGGTCGGGGCGATTGTCCTGCTGATCTTCACCTGGAAGGTGCGACCATGCGCCTAAGAGCCTATGCCGCGAGAAGCTCGATGGGCATCGGATTGTCCGCCAACACCATGTCTCGATACTGCGCCTCCCAATCGGGGATGCGCTCCTCCCAGGTCAGGGGTGTGGCGGCGACATTGCGCACCAACTCTTGGCGGCCATCGCCACCGCGCTCGTACCAGGCAAAAATCTCATCGATCACCGGCTCGATGTGGGTGTCGTACTTGAAGCCATTGCCGGTGCCATTGACGGGGTCATAATGTTGAATCCGCTCTCCGTGGCCGCCGACGTTCTTAACCAAACCGGGGCTCAGAAACCGCATGCCCGCAGGTATGGCGAGGCCCCCGGGTTCGAATCCTGAGGGACCGAGCTCGAGATCGGCCCCCGCATAGAGGAGCTTCTCCTTGTCGTTGGTATAACCTCTGGGGTTGGGACCGACCTTGTCGTCCTTGCCGAAGGCGACGTCGATCCGCATGAAGTTGTCGCCCTTCTCCTTGCCGTCGAGCTCGAACAGACGCTTCTCCAAGAAATCGGTGGCACCAAGGTCTGCGGCGAGCCCTCTGAGATCCTCGACGACCTGAGACTCGGCGACATCCCCGGCAATGACCACCTGGACATTCTTGCCCGTGTCCTTAGCCCGGCGGATGGCACGAATGACGTCGTCGTAACCTTTTTGGGAAGCGATGCGCGCACACATAACCCACAACATCGCCTTCGGGTCCTCGGGAAGACCGTACTTCTTCTGCACCGCCGCTTTGCAGACCGCCTTGCCCAGCTGGTCGAGGAAGGAAAAATTGGCAGGCAAAACGGGATCGGTCTCTGGGTCCCACTGGGCTGGGTCGACACCGTGGGAAACCCCCCAAAGCTCCCCTTTGGCGTCCCGGGTGCGCAAAACACCGTGCAATCCGACGCCCAGCTCGGGGGTTAGGATCTCATCTTTGTAGCCATTGGAAACGGTGAAGACGCGGTCGGCTTTGACGATGCCAAATTTCATGAAGTTGATATCGCCAAAATATTCGAGGGGACCCATGGGATAGAAGTCGCCAAAGTCCCTCGCCGCCATGTCGGTCAGGCGTTTACTGTTCTCTCGCACCTGATAGGCACTGCCCATGTTGTGGATGACGAAGCCCGATTTGGTGTTGGCGTAGTAGGGATCGGTAGAGATGAACCCAAGGGAGGTGGCCGTGTGGGCGTCGTTGGCCTTCCAGATGTCCGGCTTGTCATCCCCCAGATACGCCTTCACCGCTTGAGCCGCGGCCATACCAAAGAAATCGTAGCGCTCGGCATTGTCGCCGAAAGCACCGTGTGTGTCGCCGTAGACGCCGTTGCGGTTGGCGCTGAAGTACTTGTCGTTTTCAAGAAATAGGAGCTCGACCCCGTCCTCCACCACCTTGAGAAGATTGACCGGCTCGATACCGCCGGGGTGATGGATCTGGACAGTGATCCCCGTAGGTTGAAGTTTGGTCCGATCGACCTGGGTGTGCCTTGGGATCACCTTCACCACCCGATGGCCGGCTTTGACCAAAGCCTTGGAGTGCTCCTCCATAAAGTTGCCCAAGCCACCGCCGGGATTCCATGGCTTGGTTTCAAAGCCGACGGTCACCACTGTCATGTGGGAGAGCTTTTTGATGGTTGCGATCGATTTGTCCGCCAGAGACTTCACCGTCGAATCTTGGCTGTTGCCGGCAATGCGCTCGAGAGTCGCGAGGGACTTGGTGCCGCCACATCGCTGCAACTGATAAATACAATGCTTCTGCAACTGCGTGCTTATGCGGGGGTCGTCCAAGAGAACCAACAGAGCGTTCTCCATCCGTCCAAACCGCTCTTGCAACGACACCGAAGTGCCGAGGAAGCGACGCTCGGGAACGGTTTGGCCGCGATAGAAGTCCCCGAGATCTCGGGCGACCAGGAGGTGCATGACATCGTCTTGACCGGGGCGGTCGAGCAGGCGGCAGAGATCCTGCCGCGCGACTTGGCGAATATGACCGATGACACGATTGGGGGCCGTGTGGTTTTGCACCGCCAGAACTGCTTCATTGCTGACCGTCGTTGTCCCTTTCATGCGGACGAGGCGGCCCTCTTTCTTCATGACTTGAACGGCGTCATACACATTGAGGAGGCTCTGCTGCGCCGCCTTCTTCGCGTCGTGGGCGAGCTTGGCGACATCGAGCCCCTGCAAGCTGCCATACTTCTCGCACAATCCCTTCAGGGCTTGGAGCTGGAGCTCAGCGACGGGACGAACTGTCCCCGAGGAACTCACCCCCGAGCCCGGGAGTTTCCCGTCCTTGCTGTAGACATCCTCCGGGGTGGACTGCTTCTCCAGCAACTGCTCGGCTTTTTGCAGCTCTCCCTGCGTAATTGTTTGCAGTCCACGCAGATCAAATGCTCGGATGCCACCTATTTCAGTCATAACCCACTACTACCAATCTCCCCACCTGAGTCGCTCGGCCTGAGTCACTCGGCCACTGACCTCGCGAGATGGAGTAACCACTTCTCGTCGCCGTAAACCCGCAAGCGCCCCTCGCGAATCGCCGTTTCCCCATCCAACTCGCCCTTGCTAAAGGCAAGCAGCTCCGCGGTAAAAAAGCCCAAGGTGAGATCGACCTGATCAGAAACGCCCTTGCCGACGGCGACGCCGTCCTTGCCGATCGTCAGAAAGTAACTCACATCGTCTTGGTCGAGCAGTTGGAACTGAATGACGACGGGCAGCTTCTCGTTGACGAAAGCATGGCAATCGATCAGGGTCGGCAACACTCCACTGAGGTAATCTTTCGGAGAAAATTCAATCATCTCCTGTACATCTAGTCATGTCGCTGCCAACTGTCAATTCTTTCCACCGGGGTGGCCAGGGTAGCCTAAATGGCGGGAGATTCTAGAAACGCCGGGTGGCTTCGAGGTGTTGCATGCAAAGCATAACCTTCTGCATGTGGACGTAAGCCTTCTTGGTCAACTTTTTGTTGTTGACCGGTTTGGTTCCATTACTGAAAACGCCCTTGCGGCCTTCGTTGTATGCTCCTGCGACCCATTCGAGAACAATCTCGCCTTGGTCTCTTAACACTGCGGAACGTCGATCTTCCACAAAGACCAGATGATGCAAGTACGCAGCCGCCAGATACACCGAGAGGTGACCGTCAAGGCGAAAGTCGGTCAAGCCGAGCTGTTTCGGCTCCGCATCAAGGTCGAAGCCCCGATAGCGTTCGGGATCACTCGCGGCGAGAGCATTCGCGACTCTTCTCTTGAACTTCGGTTGACGCAAAATGGCCAATGCCTCAGTGAGAGCCGGCTCCTGAAGCTGACCCAGTCCAAGTGCTGCACCTCGCTCCGCAGAAGTTTTCATACTGGACTCGACCATAAGGATTGCCAACAGCAGGCTGGGCGGCAGACCAAAGAGCGCCGCCGCGTCTTGGATGGTTGCATCGTATTCGTGGGTGTCACATGGCAGCTTGCCATTGAGCCAGACCTGGCCATTCTGTTGACGACCGGCCGCAAGCTCGATCGAAATCTCGCTGGCATTCCAAGAGGTGGCACGCGACCAGATGTCGCCGTTACGATTCCGATACTGGTAACGCAATGGGATGCCTTGCGTCGGTGACTCGGTTTTCAGTCCTTCAGAAAAAAAACCCTCCGTGAAATTCGACACGGAGGCTACGTTTTTTCCTGCGCGGCTCTCGCGTCTGTCTTTGTTGCGGTTGAACGAGATACGAGAAAACTGCTCGGTGTCATCCTCGGTTTGGTTTGCAATGCTGTCCTGCAACGCCACATTGTCGAACGTGTCGTTATACGACTCGACTTCTGCCAGGACCAGCTTCTCCTCGAGAGATTTGATGCCCACAAAATACTCCAATGTCCAACTAGAGTATCGCCTTGGGAAGGCTGTTGCTGCAACCTGTAATTTCGAAACCTGCAAATATGGTTGTATGAGGTGCGCACCTTAACGGATGACGCGGATAGCCACGACACTTCATTCCTAGCTTATCCGCCCTGGTTCTTCGAGATGGAAGCGCAATGCTCCGACGAGGTCCACCGGGCTGAAGGGTTTCTGTAGGAAGAAAATGGGCCCTGATTCAGGGATGTGCCGCGTACAGGATGTTGGCTCCGGCGACATACGCACATGATCCATCTCGGCAATCGTTGATTCCTGGCCAGTCTCCCGCGGCCGCCTCCGTATCGGATCCGTCACCGTTCGTGTCCCCGGCCCAGGTATCATCCATGAACGAGGTGAAAACATCATCGGTGCCTTCGATCAAGGCACCCATGAGGTCGATTCGTGCGCCATCGGACTTCACCACCACGTTGTCGCCGAGGGTGAGGGTGCCAGTTGTCTCGATGCTCAAGGTATTCCCAAAAAGCACGTAGGCCACCTCGGTGTTCGACCAGGATGTACTGCCACTCACCGCGTGGGATGTTCCATCCATGAAGATGCCATTGTAGTAGTTTCGAATCGGTGTGACCTCGCCGAAGTGAAAGACGTTGGAGTCATCGACATTCACCTGACCGTTGATGACCAATGGCATGTCGTTGTCGTAGAAGAGGTTGTCGGTGACAACGGTCGAGGCGCCCGCGCCCCCAAGATTCAGCGCCGCAGCACGGTTGTCGTCGGGGTCGCCGCCGGCATTGTGCGCAAACGTGCTGTGGGTGATTGTCACGTTCGCGCCGTGCGTGACTGCGAGGGTTCCGCTGTAGGGCTCGGCGCTCCCACCAAAGGTGAAACGGCAGCGGTTGAACAAAGAACCGTCGGCGCTAACTCCAACATGACCCCAGTCACCGGGTGCGGGCGTCGTTGTCGAGGCATCGCCATTCGTATCGCCACCTACACTGTCATCGAGGATCGAGGTGAACACGATGTCGGTCGTGGCGTCAGCGGTCAAAGTTCCCGCCACGTCGATTCTCTGCCCATCGTCGAACTTGATGACGACGTTGTCGCCGAGGGTCAACGATGCGCCCGCGGGAATGCCGAGGGGATTGTCGATGATGACATAGGGCACGTCGGTGTTGGACCAGTTGATGTCGCCAACAAGTGCGTAGCCGCCACCCCAGAAGATGCCGTTGAAGGTGTTGGTGACCACGTTGCCACCGATCAATTCATGAAAGACATTCGAGTCGTCGATGCTGAACTTGCCGTTGATGACCAGTGGCATGTCATTGTCGAAAAAGGTGTTACCGGTAATCACCGTTGCTGCTCCCGCGCTGCCGGCGTTTAGCGCTGCGGCGCGCGTGTCGGTCAAGGTGCCACCTTGGTTGTGCGCGAATGTACAGTTGGTCACGGTTGCCGACGCATCATTGGCCAACACCAGCGTCCCGGTATAGGGCATGTTGGCACCACCATACGTGAAGGTGCAATAGTTGAACACGGTGCCGTTCTCTCGCACGTTGATGTAGGCCCAGTCCCCCGGCGCCGGCGAGGTGGTGTTTCCATCGAGGTTGGTATCACCACCATTTGCGTCATCTTTGACCGAGGTGAACAGGCACGGTGTCGCAGCACTCTCAGCGTCCGCAACGATCGTTCCGCCCGCATTGACGGAAATCGATAGGCCTTCCTCGAGCTTAACGATCGTCCCCGGCTGGATCGTCAACGCCGCGGTGACCGAGATCGATTTCTCGATGAGATAAAGGTTAGCAGGGATCCAGGTGGTCGGTGTGTCGATGTCCTGGTTGATGCGCACCACCGGGAGCAGTTGCGGATTGTCGGTCGGCGACTCCTCTTCTGATGCACAACCGACAGAGACGGTCAGGAGTAGGGAGAAAACTGCCGAAATCGAAAAATCACGACGCGCTTTCATTCAAAACCTCTGGGCATCTGCGCCCTCTTGTGGCCCCCCGTTCCGCTGAGTTAGCGCGCCACGCCTACTACTTCTCGACGGCATTCGGCAAGACATACTTCGACTATTTGGGGTGATTGCTAATTTGCGTTGGCTGCTATACTTCTGAAGTTTAGCATATGCGTGTTTTTGCAATCGGGGAGGCGCGTCGTGTCGAAGATCACAAACCTCGGTGTTGAGAACATTGGCGGTGCCAACGAGATCGTTGCTCCTCGCGCATTGCCTCGGAACGATGCCGTCACTGGCACGTCTTTTGATTCCACACCGAACAATTCAACACCGAACCTGGATTTGTCTGCTTTTGGTTTGCCCGAGAATTTCAACACAAAGCCTTTGCTGAAAACAACGCCCATAGAGAATATCAGCTTCGCCAGGTCACCCCGCGCCCCAGATCTTCAAGTACGTCCATTGCAAATGGACGGAGTGCCCTCAGGCTATCTGGCGACCAATCCCAGTGCGCCGGTGATGCTTGCCGACGGCCGAGTTATCATGGCGGTGCGCGAACAGCTCCACCCCGATTTGTTGCCCAAGGATATGTCACCGCCTGGACCCTCCCAAGTGGGGCTCTATCAAGCGGATCCACCGTTCAGTTTTGAGCACGCGAAATTCCACCGGACGGAAACGTTGTTGACGAGCGGTAGGGTCTGGCACGAGGACCCTTTCCTCTCCGTCATTGATGGCCAGCTGTTCCTTGGTGCTGTTGCGGTCCGCTTCAAGGAGGAGAAGAACGACAATGGGCACAGAATCATGGAGCGTTATGCGACTAGCATCTACCGGCTTGGCGAGCAGGGCGATGCAGTAATCGAAAAGGTCGCCGAAGGCCCCGCCGACATGAAAGACGTCCGCTTGTTCCAGTTGCAGGACGGGCGCATCGGGTTGTTGACGCGCCCCAAGGGGGGCGACTTTGGCAACGGCTATGTGGGCTTTGCGACGATCGACAAAATTGAGGATCTCACCGCTGAAGTTGTTTTGAACGCACCAGCCATTTTTCGCCCGAAGGATGTCGTTGGTGCGATCCCAGCATTGCGGGCCTATTGGCCTGACGTTTGGGTAGGTGGCAACGATGCTGTGGTCAATGGGAACGGCTCGGTTACCGTCTATGGACACTTCGGCACAAAAGGTCCCTATGGTGCGATCCGTTTCAGTTTCGATCCGCCTCTACGGGACAGCAACAGGCCGAAGAATGTAAGAAACGTCCAACTTCTGGTGCATCCGGAGGAGTTGCTTGGTTTTCCGAAAGAACCCGTTCGTGAAATCACGGCGTTCACCGGCGGATGCCTCAGGGTGGGAGGGTTTGACATCGTCCCATTTGGCTGGGGCGACAGTTACGTCGGTCTGATGAAGATGCGTTCCTGACAGGGTTCGGGCTCCGGAGAGTGAATGGAGTGAGGTGAGTGAGTGCCATCGTCTGGCCCCCAGTCCGCATATCTGTTAGGTGTGCGGACCGACTGCATCTGGAGGAACAGCGATGAAAGACGTAGTGATTCTCTCGGCCAAACGTACGCCTATCGGAAGTTTTCTCGGCACTCTCTCGGAGATTGCGGCACCCAAACTCGGGGCCACCGCCATACGCGCGGCGGTCGAGGCAGCAGGCATCGACGCTGATCTCGTTGACCAAGTCATCATGGGCAACGTCTTGCAAGCGGGCCAAGGTCAAGCTCCGGCGCGCCAGGCCGCCATCTATGGTGGCATTCCTAAGAAGGCCGGCGCCATCACCCTACACAAGGTTTGTGGATCGGGATTGCGGGCCGTCATGGACGCAGCCAACGGCATCCGTGCCGAGGAGTGGGAAACTGTTATCGCGGGCGGCATGGAGTCGATGTCCCTCGCGCCGCACCTTCTCGAGCGCTCCCGTGGCGGTTATCGCATGGGTGCCTTCGAGGTCCAGGACTCGATGATTCGGGATGGATTGTGGGATCCGTACGGCGACAAGCACATGGGCAACTGCGGCGAGCTCGCCGCGGCCGAATACAAGATGACCCGCGAAGAGCAGGACGCCTTCGCTCTGACTTCCTACAAGCGGGCCCAGGCAGCTATGGAATCCGGCAAGTTCAACGCGGAGATGGCACCCGTCGAGGTGCCGCAACGCAAAAAAGATCCCCTCGTCATCGACAAGGATGAAGAGCCCTTCAAGTCTCCGCTCGACAAGATGGGCACCCTGCGGCCGGCGTTTGATAAGAACGGCACCATCACCGCCGCCAACGCCTCGAAGCTGAACGACGGCGCGGCCGCCCTCGTTGTCATGTCGGCCGACAAGGCCAAGGCCCTCGGCAAGAAACCCTTGGTGCGCATCATCGGCCAGGGATCCGTGGCCCAAGAGCCCGA
>MGST01000258.1:0-12247 GCA_001798605.1 Deltaproteobacteria bacterium RIFOXYA12_FULL_58_15
TGCCGGCGAAGGCTCTCGGAGCGAGCCTGATTCACACATGCCAAAGAGCGTGTTGACGTGTTCTTGACAAAGTCGTTCCCGGTCCAACCTTGGATAATTGGACTGCGTTTCATCGACTGTTTGGCCATCCAGGTATGCAAACCAGGTCTCGATGTTCCAGGTCGGCACAAAGACCGCGACGCGTTCCTTTGATTGCCGCTGTTGAACGTTCTTTTCCGTGCAAGCATCGTCGAGCTCTTTTTGTCGAGTCGCAACGCCGCGATTGTCGCCGTCAATCATGACGACCACCGCGGAACCGACGTGCGCGCTCTTCCTTCGATAGGAATCGAGCTCCAGGGGGAATCGCTCTTTGACGAACTGCTCACCCGATCCGCGTCCCGAAGGCGCTTTTTCAACTCGAAACCGGCGCGTGTTCCACCCGGCTTTGCTCAGAAACCGCCTTATGAAAGCTTCTTGCTGCGTGTCTTCGCAAAGAATGACGAGTTGGACTCTGCGATGGCTCATCTCTCCCAGCCTCGCGCCACGATCTCCGATAGCTTGAGGCCAGCCGTGTCATGGTTCACAGTGAGCTTCTTGGCGACGGTCGCCCCCGATGCCTCCCGCTTCAGTTGAAGCCCGTGATCGCCGCCGAGATAGTCGATGAGCTCCGGGTGGTGCGAGCAGATGACCACCTGCCCAATGGTGTCCCCGCAGGCGTCCGAAAGTGCCATGAGCCACGGTTGGATCTCCGCCAGGGCGATGAAGTTGTCCGGCTCGTCGAGAAAGAGGCTGTATCCCTGGCCGCTCGTCATGTACAAGAGCGCGTATATGGCGAGCAACGCGCGCTGCCCGTCGGACAGCTCATCGAGTCGAAGCTCGTAGCGCTCGCCGCGCTCTTCGAAGACGACCATGAGCGCGCGGGTCTCCTCACCGACGGTGGCCAGGCGAATCGACTTGAATCCCTCGATCACCTCACCGAGAGCTTTGGTGTATTCGGGCACGAGATCTTGGCGTTCCTGAAACATATGGCGGTACCACGCCGAGAAGTTGCTGCCATCTCGTAGGAGCAGCGGGTCTTCGGTGCGTGACTCGGTTTCGAAGCTGCGAGGATAAAGCCCGCACACCTGAATCTTGCGCGCAAACTCAAGGAAAAGGGTGAGCTTCTTGTTGTCGTCACGTGCGGGGACACGGGCAAGGGCCGACTCTGACCAGTCGGCCGAAAAGGCCGGCCCCTGCGAGTGGTTGTCGAGGTAGAGCTGGACCTCGCCGTGCTCGAATTCGAAGAGCGGCTTGCCGTCCGCGGTGAGTCGTTCGAGCGCGATTCGAGCCCGACGTGTGGAGGTTTCGTGCTCTACCTCGAGGCGGTAGGACAGCTCCCCGACGTCGTCGAGCTCCAGGGAGATCTCGAACACCTGCTTGTTGCGTTTTTGCCAGCGGGTGAGCGTTCGTCCGGGAAAGACCTCCGGATCGGTGACCTTGGCTGTGCCGGACAAGAGCTTGTGCAGAGCGAACATGACGTCCAGCACCGAGGTCTTGCCCACGCCGTTTTGGCCGAGCAGAAGGGACAGCTCGTTAAACGCCGTCTCGAAGTTCACCAAGCACTTGTAATTGTCGACATAAAACTTCTTCAGCATAGATCACTCTCCTCTCTTGGCCCGCGCGGCCTGCTTCTCCGCGAGCGTGAGGTGGTGGTCGTTTATCCGGTCACCCTTCTTGCCACCGTACTCGGGACCGAGCTCGTACCAAGGAGCATCGGAGGGATCGGCCCCGACGATGGCTCGGCGGTAGTAAGCGTGCTGACACTACTCGTTGCCCTCCTTTTGCGCTGCCGCCTTCTTCTGGTCCTCGATCCACTGATCGATGTCCTGGCGCTTGAAGCGCCAGGTACCGGCGACCTTGAAGCCCGGCAGTTCCCCCTTCTGTGCGAGGCGATAGACGGTTTTCTCGTCTACATTCAGATAATTGGCCACTTCTCGAACGGTCATGGATGGAGAGTCCACGTCGCACGCCTCTCGGTAGTCGGGGTACTTCAGGGCAATCTAGTCCAAGGCGGTCCATGAGGTCAACACAAACCTTGACAGAGAAGGGCAATGGGAAGCCATCAAAAACTCAGGGTCGCACTCGACCTCAAAATGGTGCATGCTCCTTCGAATCGCGGAATCGCGGAATTGCTGAATCGCTGAATTGCTGAATCGCTTGATACATGAGGGGAAACCATGCGCGTTGTTGTATTGACATGGGCAACGGTGGTGGCTGCCTGCACCGTCGGCTTCCAAGTGGACGAGGATGCACAGATCACCTGCGCCGGGAACGCCGACTGTCCCAGCGATTGGATATGCAACCTTGGTACTGGGCGTTGTGTTTCTTTGAGTAATCCCGATACGGAACCGCCGAGCTTTTTGCCTCCGGCCCTTCTTGATCCGATGGTCGCAGGCGTGGGGCAAATCGTCACCCTCCAATTTGCCACCAGCGAGCCACTCGGCAATGCCTCGGTCTATTTCGACGACATCGGCGTACGGCGCGACTTCGTCCGCGGAGATTCGACGGAGCATGAAGATCCGGTGCACACGTACACACACACACTTACTTACGTGCCCAACGGTGACGAGAGCGAAGGAACCTTCGATCTCGAGGCTGTGATCACCGACGACAACGACAATGAGCTCAAAACGCCGTTGGGGGTTTCGTTGCGACTCGATTTCACCTCACCAGTCGTGGTTGGCTCCCCGCGGATCACCGTCATTCCCGCGCATGACAACCCCCTCTTGATCGCTGCGGCAGTGGTCGGTCCGGCGGTTGCCCTGGGGTCACACGCCGCAAGGGGTGCCAGAGTGCGAGTCGAGATCGAGCCAACCGAGGTCTTGGACCCCTTCGATCAAATCACGGTACGCGCGAACCAGGCAGAAACGTCCGTCACCTTCGCATTTGTCAGCACCGTCGGCGCGGCCTTCGTGTACGAAGGGGAGGTCAAGGCCACTACGCCAGAAGGGGCCTATGACATTCACATTGACATGGTTGATTCCGCAGGCAACACCGGCAGCCACACAGCGACCGGCGCGGTCACCGTCGATCTCACACCACCACCGACGCCCGATGTCGAGACCGAAGGTGCCATTGTCTACACCCGAGTACCCTGGGGAGCCTATGTCACCGGTGGAGTCCCCGCCTATTGGGTCACTGCCAACGTCGGTGCAGTGGAACAGGGAGGATTTCTTCTCGGTGCGTCAGCCGTCGACGGCACCGTGGGTGCCGTTACTGCTGTGGACGGCATCAACCCCACCCAACTGGCCCTACCGCCCCTCGACGCCGACGCGGTCTATCTGATCGCGATCGACAGGGCGGGCAACAAGTCCCCCGTGGCCCGAGTTGATCAGATCCGTTGGATCGCAACTTTGGGGGGCAAGGTTGCAAACAGTGCCATTGGCAATCCCAACGAGTTTTTGGCCGCCAACGTATGGAATGGAGAATTCGAGCCACCGGGGGCAAACGAAGCCGGCGAGCGACAAGGTGTGGCAAGCCCCAGTTGTCTCGTGAGCTGCAATCCCGACGGAGTTTTGGTCACAACGGGCATGGGGTACTGGATGCCAACGGCAACCACGGCACCCTTTTTGGTCAATCGCGACATGGCCGTTGCCTACGATCCGGGACGCGAATCCATCATCGCCTTCGGCGGTCGCGACGAGTTGTACAATTCACGCGGCGATCTTTGGCAGTGGGATGGTGTGACCTGGGAGGTCCCATACGTGTCAGGATCGGTTCCTGAAAACAGGAGCGACGCAGCGATGGCGTACGATTACAACCTCGGCAAGATCATCCTTTTCGGTGGCGGTCAAACCGGGGCACCTTCGTCCTGCTCACCCACGACGGGGAGTGCTTGTGGTGACACCTGGAGCTGGGACGGCGCGACCTGGGTAAACCTCGGCATTGCCGGACCATCCTCGCGCAGCGGTCACGCCATGGCTTTTGACTTCAGCCGCAATCGCCTGATCCTCTTTGGTGGCGCACGTGGACTGACAGAATACAACGAAACCTGGGCGCTGAACTGCACCTCCGATCCGTGCGTGTGGACACGCCTCTATGCCGGTGGTGCAAATGATCCGGTCGGCCGGGTTGCCACAACGCTGGTTTGGGACGACGCCAATTCCCAGCTTCTCCTTCATGGCGGCAAGGGCGATTACGACGCCCTCCTGAGCGACCTTTGGCGCCTGGAATCGTCCGGATGGCACCAAATTGCGGCAGACACAGGCTTGGGCAGATATGGGCACAACCTCGTGTTCGATGCATCGAAGCACGAGATCCTTAGCTGGGGTGTATACTCTCTCTTCCAGAATGCGTTGGATCAAACCACCTGCGGTCGTCCTTGGGTCGTTGGCGATGGAACCCTCGCATGCCCGCCGAGCGCCCCGATTTCGACGCTGCGAGACCTTCCCGAGACCGCCTCTTCCTATGCATTCTACTTTCCACCCATGCACGGCGTCGTCGCTTTTGGCGCGGACTACGGGACCGAAGGGTTCCTGTGGCAGAGCGCTGCCACCTCCAGACCCGCGCACGTGTTTCGTGCGGCATTCGGTCTCGCAGCGGGGGGGAGCTCCAAGATCCTCGTCGAGCGCGTCAACTTCCAGCCGAGCTCCGTTCCTGGTCCCCTGGGATATCTCGTACAGGGAACCGAGCTGTATGCTGCCGATGCGTCCGGACGTGCGTACGGATGGACCTGCCAGGCGGGACTGCCACAGACCAACCCGGAGGCTTTTGATGACAACGAACCCTCAGCACCCGACCAGCGTTACGACACCTACGTACAGATGCGCTACGCTGAGCAGGTCGACCCCGCCTACAATTGCATTTGGGAATACGCGCTCGACAACGGTGACTACCGCCTCCATCTCGTCGTCGGCAGCCCGCGCGCCCAAGACACACGTCGTCACATCGTCACCGTCGAAGGAGTCAGCGTTGTCGATGTGAGGACGAGCGCGGACCAACCATTTGTCGATCGCATGATTGATGTAAGTGTGGCCGACGGCCGATTGACAATCGGTAGTGGGCCCACCAACTCACGCCTCGCGTTCCTCGAAATCCTCAAGCCCACCCGTATTGATGCAATCGAAGTCTCCTGGATCGCAGGTGCCACCGGGGCGAGTTACCAGGGACCGCAACATATCCTCGTCTATGACGACGGCGATGCATACAGACCTGCGGGCCTCAGCCGCACCTTTGCGAGCGATGAGGAGCCCACCTATCCGGCACGGGAGAGTCTCACCAACCTGGTCGGCACGGATCCCAACATCACCTGGGATCTCTTGATCGAAACCAATGACTGGTTCTCCCCCGTTTCGGCCACCTTCGACTCCTGGTGCCTCACCTTCGCCGACCGGCCTGCAACCCCCTATTGCGCTTCGCCCAGCCAACCCCTGAGCCGCGGACAAGGAATTGTCAGCCGAATCGACTTGCGGGGCGAAACACTCGAGCCCGTACAGCAAGTGGCACTCGATGTGCACCTCAGCGGCACCCTCAACGGTGTACGACTGTCCCTGCAAACCTCTGCCACCCAAGATGGACTCACCCATGGCATGGGACTTTATGGTTCCGACGGCGACGAATGGGTTCCCTTGGCCGAGGGCTCGGCGTCAGCCGCCTCGCCAGGCGTCCTCACCTGGACGAGTGAAAGTGCCTCCCAGGCCTCCTCATTTTTGACCGGGCCCGCGCGAATTCTGAGACTCGCTATCGCGCCTCTGGGTTACAACGGCACACTGTCGGATGGTGCCGCGATCGTGACAGATTATGTTCAAGTCGCAGTGCGCTATCGCATTTCTGCCATCGAATCGGATTGACCCCAACCGCAGTTGCCGCAACGTTTGAATACGAGCAAGGCGAGTATCGAGAGGCCGGAGGAATGGCTTGGGTGTCCGCCCCGCGGCTACTTGTTGCTTGTTGCTTGTTGCTTGTTGCTTGTTGCTTGTTGCTTGTTGCTTGTTGGCACCTGTGAGCAAACCGTTTTCGATAGAACTATTTCGCGACCCATGCGTTTACATCTCTAGTTGTGCAGAGAACAGAGCAATGGCTCGTGAGATCGTCTAGATCGTCCAGATCTTTCGGATCGTCTAGATCGTCTAGTCCTCGGGTTTTCGCAGGGTAGGTGTCAGTGGGTAGTTTGGGCACAGGTGGTGGGTGTGTGACACGATCTGTCGCAAAGACCAATTGAAGTGGTTATAACGGGGTTTGCAACTGGTTTCGTGCGTGACAGAGTGACGGGGGTATCGAAGCAAGTGACGGTTGAGCACATCAGCGACGAGGCACTCATGGAGGCTTTTGTGGGCGGCAACGCCCGTGCCTTCGAGCGTCTGCTCAAGCGGCACCAACGACCCGTTTTCAATTTTGTTTGTCGCCTCGTGGGAGATCGAGCAGCGGCGGAAGACATCTTTCAGGAGTTGTTTTTCAGGGTGATCAAGGCGGCGCCCGACTATCACCCCAGGGCGCGGTTTACGACCTGGATGTACACCATTGCTCGCAACCTATGTGTCGATCATGTCAGGCGCTCCAAGCACCGGGCGGCCGATTCTCTCGATGGGCCTGCTGGAAGGGGCGGGCCGAGTGGCGGGTCGACTGGCGGGTCGACTGGCGGGTCGAATGACGGGTCGATTGAACAACAGGTGATGGGGTTGGAGCTCCAGGACAGACTGCAGCAAGCCCTTGAGCGGTTGCCGGGAAGACAACGCGAGGTGTTTTTGATGCGTGAGTACCTCAATCTCCGATTTGTGCAGATTGCAGAAGTCGTCGGCTGCAGCGAGAACACGGCAAAGAGTCGCATGCGGTACGCGCTTGAGTATCTGCGCACGGCCCTGCGCGAGTATCGTGATGTCGCTGAGGCCGTGCGTTAGGAGTGGATGCGATGAACTGCGACCGCGCCAACGCCAACGCCAACGCGAACGCCAACGACATCCTGATCAGCTACCTCTACGGTGAGCTCGATGCAGTTGCCGAGGAGGAGCTCGAGCGCCATTTGCGCCAGTGTCCGCGCTGTCACAAGGAACTCTCTGACCTTCGTGCCACCCGTGCGTTGGCGCAGTCGTTGCCGGAGATAGAACCGCCGTTGGGATTGGCAGCAAAGGTTCTGGAGCAGGCGCGGCGAGCGGTTGAGGTCTCACTGCCCCCATCGCCGGGTCATGCGGTGTTGCAGATATTCATTTTTCGGAACGGCGAGTTTCTCGGCACGGAGATGTTTTCCCAGCACCGAGTCACCATCGGTCGGGATCCCGAGGCCGTGGACCTGGTGCTCGACTCCAACCAGATTTCTCGCAAGCACGCCATGCTCGAGCACGATGGTGCTAGCGTCGTCATTCGTGACCTGGGCAGCACGAATGGTGTTTACCTCGGTAGTAAGAAGGTCATTCAGAGCGAGCTCGGCAGTCGCGACGAGGCTCTTGTCGGCGATTACTCCTTGAAGGTCAAGTTGGTGGTGCGGGGCAAGGCCAATGCGCTTGCGCCGGTGGCAACTGCCAATAGCGGCTTGGTGCCGACAGGGATGGTCGAGGAACTCTCGAACAGCGATACGGTGGCCGAGCCCATGTCGCCGTCCATGTTAGAGCGGCTGCGAAGTCTCGACGACGGCGAAACCGTCGTGGACTCCTTGGCGAGCTTGCCCGATCCTCAACCCGAGATTGCCCCCAAGGTGAGGAGAGCCGCCCCCATCGACGAATGGGATGACGTATCCGGTGCGTTCCCATCACTGCGGCGCAAGTCCGCTGGGGGGGGCCGCGCCAAGAAGGCTGATTTGCCGGTGAGTCGGCGAGGAGATTTGTCGGAAGAGCTGCGAGGAGATTTGTCGGAAGAGCTGCGAGCGCATTTGTCGAAAGAGCCGTCAGCGGAGTTGTCGGAGGCGCTGCCAGAATCCAAGTCGGAACAGTTGCAGACGTACGACTCGGAGGCCGACTGGGAGGCCGACTCTCGGTGGAGCGAGGGGGACGACGACGAAGACGCCAACTTTGTGCCACCGTTCTCCTTGGCGGCGCAGTTGGTGCAAGAGGATGAGACGATTGTTGCTGAGGGCGGTGGGGATCCCAAGGTCGAGGTGATCACACTGCGCGGTGACTCCGTATCAGATTCGTGTCTTCTCGGGCGCGGCCAATCATTTTGGACCGGACCGCAGCTTGGCTATTGGCGTCGTCGGCGCGCGCGGGATCTACGACCCAGAGTTCGCCTGCTGCGCCATATCGGCAAAGGCCAATGTGAGGTGACGTTGCCCGAGGGTGTCACGGCGACCCTCAAACGCGGTCAGAAGCGCGTCGACGTCAATGCTGTGTTGGAGTCGGGCAATACGTCGGGCAGTAGGTCGGGCAATACGTCGGGCGAGATGGCGGGCAATAGGTCGGGTAATACATCGGGCAAGAGCGGTCAGAGGATGGTGTTCAAGCGCGACGAGGTGCTCGATGTCGTTGATGGGGCCGATCGTTACCACATCCGTTTCGTGACGCCGCCGCCGCCGGTGGTTGATAGGCGGCCGCTGATGGCACGCGTATGGCCGGACAAGAATATGGTCACGGCGTTCGGTAGCTCGGCCGGCACCCACTTCGTGGCACTCGTGCTCGTCTATCTGCTCGTACCTGCCGATCTCGTGCACTCGACCCTGCGTAAGAATGACGACTTTGTTGAGGTGACCCTTGATGCCGCTCCACGGCTCGACGAGCCCCCTCCCGCGGAGAAAGCGCAGGAGGCCAAAGAGGAGGCACCTGAGCCGGCTGCCAAGAGTGAGGCGAAACCGACTCAGCGCAAACCTCGCCCTGGTGGACAGTCGGCGGCACCCGCTGGGGTGCTGGGCTTGTTGTCGAAGCATGGCTCGTCGCAGGCACCGGGCCCCGCGGCGGCGCTCGCTGCAGTGTCCAATTTGACCGCGGCAAGAGTCCCAGGCGGAACGGCTGGATTCAAAGTCTCGGGGCTCATCGGCAAGTTGCCATCCAGTAGTTTGTCTGTCGGTGGCGGTGGCGGTGGCTTGATGACCAAAGGCGGTGCCGCTTTGCTGCGTGGCGGTGGCGGCGGCGGCGGCCTCGTCCGCGCCGAGGGCAAAGGCGTCGGCGGTTTGGTGCAGAAGAATCCCCAGGCGATGCGCTCTGTGGGACAGGGTCAACTCGATCGGGACGAAATCCAGAAAGTCATCAACGCCCACATCGGTGAGATCCAGCGCTGCTACGAGCGTGAGCTCATGAAGACGCCCAGTCTCTCTGGCAAGGTGCAGGTTGAGTGGACCGTCGGCACGAGCGGTGGTGTTCGCTCTGTCCGGCAGACGTACACCAGCCTCGAATCAACCGCGGTCAGCAGTTGCATCATGGGCGCGATCCGCGGTTGGACTTTCCCCAAACCCAGCGGTGGTGAAGTCATCGTTACCTATCCGTTTATCTTCAAGAGCATCGGTTTTTAGGTCTAGGTGCCTTCGCGGCCCATACAATTTGCTAATCGTCGGCGATGAGATCTTTGCTCTGGCTCTTGAGGAACTTGGTCAGGCGATCATGATCCGGCCCCCAAAGCCTCGAGAACTGTATTCGGGCTGTGACGGGAGCGGGGGAGGTGCCTTCGACACTGAGAACTTCGCAACGCACACGCAAGGGTTTTTCGTTGTCGGCAAGAGTGATGTCGACGAGTGTTGATTCTCCGGGGCTCGCAGGGTGGAAGGCGGTCATACACATCCCACCTTCCGATACGTCGCAGGTCCTGCCGATCGTGATGCCATCGGCGCGGACGACATCGATGGCGAGGTTGTAACGGTCGTGCCGCCGAAACGGAACGTTGAAACGTCGTGACGCGGCCCGGAAGAGCTGCAAGATATCGATAGGTTGAGGAACAAACTCGTCGACGCCGAGGTTGGCGAGCCGTTCCATTTCCTGCACCGAAAGCTCGCGGTAGGTGGCGAGCAAAAACAGGTTGGTTTGTCTTTCGAGGAGCTTGGGCAGCAGCGTCTTCGGCTCCATGTCCCGTAACTCTAGGGAAACGACTGCGACTTCTGGATTCATGGCTTGGACCCGTTCGAGGGTTTCTGCCGCGGTGGTGGTAACGATCCGATCTTCTGCGAGGCGCTCGCACTTTTCAGCGATCATCTCTGCTGTGCTCGCCATAGGATCGGCGATCAACATGCATTTGAGCTTCATTGCTTACCTATATCACGTAACCGCAGGCAGCGGGCAGACATATATATCTCGTCGGGTCAAAGGCGCGATGCCGCGGTGCTGTTGCCACTGACCTCTGACCTCTGTTCGGTAACCGCCCGAGTTTAAAGGAAAATCCTATTCGACAGGTTGTCAAAAACCACTGATCCCCAGGCGCAGCGAGTGACAAAATGTCCTGGGCGATTACTCCCGGACCAGGAATAGTGTTGATATTCTAGGTAGTTATGGATCTGCATTGTGAATGCATTGTGGATCGATTTTTGCAAATGGGCCTGTGGAGGCAAGTCACGGATGGTTGGCGCGCGTATTACATCATTTCTGAAAGAGCACGGTTGGCTGCTCAATCTGGCATTCATTTTTATTGGCTCCTATTTTGTCGCTGGTGCGGCGAACGCCGTGGTGGCGAGTGGAATTCGCGAGGCGCCGTCCATTGAGGAGGCACCCGTCCGACCCAACGGCAACCGTGAGCGGATATCAAAGCCCCGCGCCGATTTCTCAAACATCGCCGAACGCAATTTGCTCGACGCCAAGCGAGAGGTTCTAAAACCCCAGGACGAGCAGACGATCGAGACCATGGCGAGCAACACTTACAATCCCAATGACCTCAAGCCCTGTACGATGCCCCATGAGATTCGTGCGACCTTGCTGGCAGAGGGTGCGCCCGAGTGGTCGCTCGCCGTCATCTATGACAGCACCGAACGAGAGCCGAATGTTTTTTCAATCAACGAGGGGTACAACCGGATAGGCGAGGACATGGTTCTCTTCGAGGTTCGTGATCGGGCCATCGTGTTGAAGCGCCGTGACCATTATGAGTTGTGCGTCACGGATGGTGATGCCAAGGCACCGGGGGTTGCGGCCCCGCCGGAAGTGAAAGAGGAAGGCGAGGGCGGCGAAGGCGGCGAGGGCGTCACCAAGGTTTCGGATTCCCAGTTCACGGTTGCCCGCTCGGAGGTTGACAATGCTTTGTCAAACCTCAGTCAGGTCGCAACACAGGCGCGTATCGTCCCCAGCTTCAAAAACGGCAAACCCAATGGGTTCAAGTTGTTCTCGATCAAGCCGGGGAGCATCTATTCGAAGATAGGTCTGAAAAATGGCGATGTGATCCAAAAGATCAACGGTTATGAGATGAACAGTCCGGACAAGGCGCTCGAAATCTACCAGAAACTCAAGGATGCGAGCTCCGTGACGATCGACCTGCAGCGGCGCGGACAGAACCAGAACCTTAGTTACACGATTCAGTGAGGACGATGCGTGCACCCACCGACAACGCTGGCACCTCCGCGGTGCGAAGAGTCGACCGAAGTCGCGGCGGCGTCCAAGTCGATCGAAGTCGCGACGGTGGCCAAATCGATCGAAGGCGCGGCAGCGGCCAAGTCGATCGAAGTCGCGGCAGCGGCCAGGTTGTGGTGGTGAGTGGCCTGCTTGTTTGCGGTGTCGCCTTGTTTGGCTTTTTCGCCTCCCATCGACGTGTGGTTACGACCGAGGTGCGCGAGCTCAAGAATGTCCAGATTCCGTTCAATCGCGAGGGTGTCTACGGACTCGGTGTGGTTGAGGTTCCACAACCGCCGGTGAACGTCGAGTCGACGCGCACGCAGCCGAGTCAGGATTGTCCCGTCGAGGTTCGGGCGATCGTCCGTGGGGATGAGCCCAGCTCTACTTTCGCGGTGCTCGGATGGGGAGAGAACAGCTCCCTTTTGGGAAAAGGGGAGGGGGTGCGCACGCCACTCGGTTGGCTGGCTGTTGCGCTCATCGCTGAAGACTATGTCGTCCTGCATCACGGGGGCGAAGCTTATCACTGTGTGCTCGGAACGAACTCTGCGAGGTAGGTGGGATGGTTGTGCTTCCTATTTTGATGACTTTTGGAACCGTCGCCATGACGTCTACGGGCGTCGCGCAACAGGTTGCCAGGGCAACTGCATCGGCAACCCAGGGTTCCTCGGCATTTGTCGAGTGGCAACTGCACCCCGTATCGTCGGTGCCGATCCGTGTCGCTCAGGCCGAGGAGGAGGAAGGGGAGGCCGAGAAGCCGAGGCGTGCGCCTTTGCCATCGGTGGGACCGCGTCGCTTCATGGGCCGGGACAACCTCAAGGCGGGAGCGCGACGGCGGGCAACTTCTC
>MGST01000258.1:12289-32825 GCA_001798605.1 Deltaproteobacteria bacterium RIFOXYA12_FULL_58_15
GGCCGATCGCGCGTCCGCCAACGCGACCGATGCCAACACCGCCTCCGATGCCGCCTCCGATGCCGACGCCTATGCCTACGCCTGCCTCGTCCGTGGCGTCTGGCGCGAGCTCTACTGCCCCCGGGGGCGGCGAATCCGGCAATGTTGTGGAAATCGACTTTTTCGAGCGTGCCAAAAAAGGAAGGTTCGCCTTTGAGTTTTCCAAGGCTGAGATCGTCGACGTGGTCAAAGCCATTTCAAATCTTTTGCGGCGCAACTTCATCATTCCGGAGAAGATCAAGAGCCAGCGAATCACGATCCTGTCTCCTACCAAGATCACCGCCGACGAGGCTTACCAGGTCTTTCTCGCTGCCCTTCAAGTGAACGGCATCACCGTGGTCCGCTCGGGCAAATTTTACAAGCTCATCGAGGCCAAGGATTCGATCAAGGCACCGATTCCTACTTGCATCGGTCCGGAGGATGACTGTCCGCGGTTCTCTGATCTCATGGTGACTTTGATTCTCCCGCTCAAATATGTGGAGGTGTCGAAGCTCAATCCAGTGATCAAGTCGTTGATTTCCAAAGATGGCGAGATCACGACGTTTCAACCGTCGAATGTGCTGATTATCAGCGAGTATGCCCCCAATCTCGAGCGATTGCGTCGCATCATCGAGCACCTCGACGTCGCGGGTTTCGAGGACGAGATCCAGATTGTGCAAATCGAGCACGCCATTGCGTCAGAGATTTCAAATGTGATCACTCAGATCTTTGAGGTCCAGCGCCAACAAGGTGGCGGCGCAAGCACCGCTCCCGTGCGACCAAGACCGAAAACGGACGCTGCGGCACCGGAAGGTGGGGGCGATGATGGAGCCGCTGGCGAAGGCGGTGATGTTCGCATTTCCAAGATCGTTCCCGACGATCGCACCAACAAGCTGATTATCAAGGCAAACCGTCGCGCCTTCGCCGCCATTCGCAAACTCATCGACAAGCTCGACCTTCCTGCCAGCGATTCCGATGAAGGCGTGCACGTGGTCTACCTGCAGAACGCAAGCGCCGAAGAACTCTCCTCCACACTCTCGTCCTTGGCGCAGGGCCAGAGTGGGCAGAAGACCAATCCGCGTCGTGGCGGCAAGGGTGCTGCCCCTGCTGCCCCTGGTGCCACCGCCATCGCCACCGCCACCACCGAGAGCGCGGTTCTCTTTGAGGGGGAGGTGAAAATTACTGCCGACAAGTCGACCAACTCCTTGATCATCATCGGCAGTCGTCACGACTACAAAGCATTGTCAAAGCTCATCGAGAAACTCGATGTTACACGCCGGCAGGTATACGTGGAGGCGGCGATTCTCGAGGTCAACGTCAGTGATGACGACAGTTTTGGACTCAACTGGCACACGCCGATGCGGTTTTCCAAGAATGATATAGGCAATGACCTCGGCGGTGCTCAGACCATTGGTTTCATTCAGAGTGGCGAAGGTGGTTCGAGCCCCACTCTAAATGTGTTGGCTGATCCGACGCAGCTGCTCGGGCTCGCCGGTGGTTCGGTGGTCGGTATTATTGGCAAACCACAGAAGCTCTTCGAGATCGACGGGAAGGACATCAGCTTGCCTAGCTTTGGTGTCATCCTCAAGGCGCTGCAATCATCGTCAAATTCGCGGGTTCTTTCGACTCCGCACATTCTCACCACCGACAATGAACAGGCTTCCATCGAGGTTGGGCAGAAGATTCCGTTTCGGCGTGGCACCAGCTATCCGTCGATGGGTGGACTTGGAGGACTCGGTGGGCTCGGAAGTCTCGCGGGTGGTACCAACGGTTCAAACCTCGGTCAACTCGCCTCAGGGTTGAGTAGCTACAACAACATGTTCTCGTCCGTCGATCGCATCGACGTCTCATTGAAGCTGACCTTGACGCCGCAGATCAACGAGCGCAACAGGGTTCGCATGGAGATTGAGGAACAGATCGAGGACGTTGTCGGCAAGGACGAAGCGACGCAAACCCCGATCACCGCCAATCGTGCTGCCAAGACCGTCGTTGTCGTTGATGACCAACAGACCATCGTTCTCGGTGGGTTGATGCGTGATCGCACCACTGACAGCGAGAGCAAGGTCCCGATCCTCGGTGATCTGCCGGTGATCGGTTGGTTGTTCAAACAACGTTCGAGCAAGGTTGAGAAGGTCAATCTGCTGTTGGTGTTGACCCCCTACATCATACGCGACGCTGGAGACTTTCAGTCCATCTTCGAACGCAAGATCCAGGAACACGAGGAGTTTGCGGCGGAGTATTATGGTCACCAGAGCGCCTATCGTGCTCACATCGACTTCACCCGCAAGAGTGGGCCACTCGCGCGATTGGTGCAGGCTGTTCAACGTGAGCAGGCAAGACTTGAGAATGGGGGCAGCGGAGATGGCAGCGAGGTGCTCGTGGAGCCGGCGGCCGCGGACCCACATCGAGAATCGACCGATGATGGCGATGCCGTAGTGGTTCCACCTGAGTTGAGTGGCCCCGGCGGCGACGACGCCGGTGGGGACGTTGTTATCGGTGACGACGTCGGTGTTGTCGGTGACGTCGGTGATGCCGGTGTTGCCGGTGATGCCGGTGTTGCCGGTGATGCCGGTGTTGCCGGCAGCCCACTGACCGAAGTGCCAGAGCCAGCCCCAGGTGGCGAGGAAGACTGAGTTATGCCGGTTTCCGAGCCCGATACGTTGTTTGGTGATCGCCGTCTCGGCGAGATATTGATTCGCCGCGGTACGATTGACGAGGCGGCCCTCGAGCAAGCGCTCGCCATTCAGGCTGAAAAGGGCGGCCATCTTGGCGATGTACTCATTGCGCAGAAGGCGATCCGCGAGAGCGATGTGATCGCCGCTCTCTCTGAACAGTTGGACATTCCCATACTGGTCGTGATCGATGACAAGCAGGTCCCCGACGATCTCATTGCCAAGGTCCCGATCAACTTTGCCAAGCAGTACAAGTTGCTGCCTCTGGAGACAATCGACGGTGGGGTCGTGCGGGTTGCGAGCGCAGACCCGCTGCAGGTGGGGGCCCTCGACGATCTCGCGGCGCTTCTCAACGCTCCCATTGAGGTGGAACTCGCGAGCGCCGCACTCATCATCGAGGCGATCAATCGCGTTTACGATCGCGGCACCGCGCATGCCGCTGCGGCCATGGAGGAGATGGCGGACGAGGATATGGCCTCCTTTGCCCAGGACATCGAGGAGGCGGTTGACCTTCTCGATGAGGAGGACGAGGCTCCTATTATTCGCTTGGTCAACTCGCTGCTTTCTCAATCTGTCAAAGAACATGCCTCCGACATCCACATCGAGCCCGGTGAGCGCGACATCGCAGTACGATTTCGTATTGACGGGATCCTCTACGAGAAGATTCGACCCCCGAAAAAGCTGCAGGCTTCGATTATCAGTCGGGTGAAGATTCAGGCCGGACTCAACATTGCAGAGAAGCGGTTGCCGCAAGATGGGCGTATTCGCATAAAGATTGCTGGCAAGGACATTGACATTCGCGTTGCTACCGCGCCCACGTCCTTCGGTGAGCGGGTGACCATGCGCTTGCTCGACCGTTCCAACGTATTGCTCGACCTCGAGGATCTCGGTTATTCCCCTGACTATCTGAAGACCGTCAACAGCTTGATCACCAAGAGCCACGGCATCATTTTGGTCACGGGACCCACGGGCTCAGGCAAGACCACGACCTTGTACGCTTGCCTGTCGGTGATCAATCGTCCCGATTTGAACATTCTCACCATCGAAGACCCGGTGGAATATCAGCTCGCAGGTATCAGCCAGACCCAGGTCAATCCAAAGATTGAGCTCACCTTCGCCTCGGGCTTGCGCTCGTTTCTGCGTCACGACCCTGACGTGATCATGGTCGGTGAGATTCGCGACCTCGTGACCGCTGAGATTGCTATTCAGGCGGCGCTCACCGGGCACTTGGTTCTTTCGACAGTGCATACCAACGATGCCCCGGGGGCCATCACCCGTTTGGTGGACATGGGTGTGGAACCCTTCTTGGTGGCGTCTTCGGTGGTGGGCATCTTGGCCCAGCGGTTGGTGCGAACCCTGTGTCCCGGGTGCAAGGAACCGTATCTCGCGACCCAAGAGGAGATCGAGAACATTGGGCTCAGCTCTGACATGATCGGCGAACACGTCGAGTTCTGGCGTGGTCGCGGTTGCCCCGCGTGTTTCAATACCGGCTACAAGGGGCGGACTGGAATCTATGAGCTGATGCTTCCCACGGATGAGATCCGTCAGTTGATCTTGCAGAACGTCGATTCGGGTACCATCAAGAAGCGCGCAATGGCGCAAGGAATGCGGACCCTACGTGAAGACGGCGCGCGCAAAGTGCTTGCAGGGATCACCTCGAGCGCTGAAATCTTGCGGGTGACCTCGGAGGATTCGGCCTAATATTATGCCAGTCTTTGCTTACAAGGGTTTTACCTCAGCCGGTCGTGCCGTCACCGGTACCCGTGACGCCGACAATGAGCGCGCCATCAAGCAGCTTTTGCGTCGTGATGGAGTGTTTGTCACCGAGCTCAAAGAGAGCGGCGCAAGAAAGAAGAGCAAGGAGCGTCGCTCTTTTGAGGTCGCTTTCTTGGCGGAGAGAGTGGGAGCGCGAGATCTGGCAACAGCCACCCGTCAGCTCGCGACGTTGATTGGTGCTGGCATTCCGCTCGTCGAGTCCTTGGTGGCACTCGTCGATCAGACCGACCATCCGTACTTCAAGTCGGTGTGGTCGGACATCAAGCAGCGAGTCAACGAGGGTGCTTCCATTGCTGATTCCTTGGCAAACTATCCCAAGGTGTTCACGGGGCTGTACATCAACATGGTGCGCGCTGGCGAGTCCTCAGGTGCCCTCGATGTTGTGCTCGGCCGACTCGCGGATTTTACCGAGAGTCAAGCGGAGCTCCGTTCGAAGGTCGCTGGCACGCTCTTCTATCCGATCATCATGATGGTGATGGCTGGGGTGGTTACCGGCGTTTTGTTCATGTTTGTCATTCCCAAGATCAAGATGATCTTTGATGCGCAGAAAGTCGCTCTGCCATTGCCAACAGAGGTATTGATTGGCATCAGCGGTTTTGCCCGTGACTTCTGGTTTGTGGTTTTGCCTCTGCTCATCCTATGCATCTGGGCCTGGATACGGTTCATCAACAGCAAGCGGGGTCGGCCATGGTGGGATGAGACCCTGTTGAAGATGCCTGTCTTTGGCCCCCTGGTGCGGATGATCGCCGTGACACGCTTCGCCAAAACACTGGCGACCTTGTTGTCGAGTGGCGTGCCGGTCCTCACCGCCTTCGACATCGTCAAGAACGTGGTCGAGAATCGCACCTTGATGAAGGTGATCGAAGACGCGCGTGACGCGGTTAAGGAGGGCGATGCCATCGCCGCGCCGTTTCAGCGTTCGGGCGAGTTTCCGGCCATCATGACGCACATGATTGCGGTCGGCGAGAAGACTGGGCAACTCGAAGAGATGCTCAACAACGTCGCCCGCGCCTATGAGGTTCAGGTAGAGGCGCGGCTAAGAGCCATGACAACCATTTTGGAGCCGGTGATGATCATCTTCATGGGTGTCATCGTCGCCTTCATTGTCCTTTCAATCATTCTACCCATGTTGGAGCTCAGCTCTTTCACCTAGGAAACTGTCATGAAGATGAGAAAATTTGCAGAGAAGCTCGGCAGGACAATCATTGAGGCTTTGGCTACGCGCCCCAAAGGTGCTGGCCAACGCGGCATGACCCTCGTCGAGGTCATGGTGGTCGTGGTCATCATCTCGATGGTCGCGGGCATTGTCGGGGTCCAGGTGTTTGGGCGCTTCAAGGACGCCCAGCGCAAGGCCGCTTTCATTCAGATCAAAGACATTGGCAAAGGCCTGGAACTCTACAAGCTCAGCTCCCGGCGTTTTCCCAGCACCGCCGAGGGCCTGCAGGCGCTGACGCAGCCGGTGGGAGGGGCGGAGCCGGTGATGAACAGCATCCCCAACGACCCCTGGGGTGCACCCTACGTTTACATTTTTCCCGGCACCCAAAACACCACCTCTTTCGACATCCTGAGCTACGGCCCCGATGGTGTGCAGGGCGGTGGTGACGACGTCACCAACTGGGACGACCCCAACGCCCCCAAGGAGTGAGAGCCTAGGTGACCGTCATGCACGCAAAGCCCCGTTCGCGAGGCCGGGGATTTACCCTCGTCGAGGCGACTGTGAGCATCGCTATCGTCGCTTTAGTGATGGGCGTTGTCATGGTGAGTCTCAGTGCCGGTCATGCCGATGTTCGCAGTGCAGCGGGCAAGCTCTCGGGAACCATCCGTGCCTCTTTTGATAGTGCGGCGCTCACGGGACAGACCTATCGGTTGGTGTTCTCCTTCGAGACGGACAAAGAGACACAAAAGCCTTCCACCCGCAAGATCAGGGTCGAGGCCACCGATGAAGTGCTCAGCTTTGACGACCAGGGCAACGTCCTTAGTCGCGGCGCCGAAGCCCGCGCTGAGGGTGGCGGCTTCGATCTCGGTGCGTTGATGTTGGGTGGCACGGACGTGGGTGAGATGGACGACCAGCTCGACGAGGTCGAAGAGCAGGGGCCGCCGAATGCCTTGCAAGCCCTAGCTGGCCTCAAGAATGGTGCTGAGCGCGACAATCGAGCCACCTTTGCCCCTACCGAGCACGATCTCGATCTGGGGGATGACGTTCACTTGGTGGATGTGTGGATGGAGGGGATGGGTGAAGCCGCCAAGGAAGGCGAGATCTACCTTTACTTCTTCCCCAGCGGGTACACCCAGGGGGCGTATATCCATCTGGCCGACGAAGGCGGCGCTGATTTCACTGTGCGGGTGCATGGCTTGACCGGTCGCACCGAAGTGCAAGCAGGATACCTGGAGCCGGGCAAATGAGAATGCGCGGACGCCAAACGCACTCCGGGTCTGGATTTACACTGATCGAAGTGGCCATTTCCATCGCCATATTGGCAATAGGTCTTGGTGCGCTTCTCGATGCCCAGGCAAACTCACTGCACAATGTCGATCGTGCCCGTGACCTGACCATCGCCACACTGCTTGCGCGGTCGAAGATGATCGACGTCGAGCAGAAGCTCTTCGACGAGGGCTTCACCATGGGAGAGGAGAAAGAAGAAGGGAGTTTTGAGGAGGAGGGACAGAAGGACTACGAGTGGGCCTATCGAATTGCCGAGCTCGAGATTGATCTGTCGAGCTTGACGTCAATGTGCAGCGGCTTCTCCGAAGACACCGACGGCGAGTCAGGGGATTGCGAGGCCATGCTCTCTGGGTTTGCGGGGCCTTTCGAGTCGCTCACCGATGAGCTCGGGCGCTCCATTCGTCTGGTGGAGCTCACGGTGTCGTGGAAAAAGGGCAAGTTCACCGACCAGATGACTCTGCGCGCCCTTGTGACCCGTGAAGATTTCAACTTGCAGCCAATGGGCGAGGGCGGCGGCGGCAATCTCCTCGATTTGGGTGGTGGAAACGAGAAGGTCCCATGATTCGCCCAAGAGTCAATGGCCAAGTGGGCTTCTCCTTGATGGAGATCATCGTGTCGATGGGCATCCTCGCCCTTATCGGCGTCCTCACGTACGCCACGTTTTCTCAAACCGTCAATGCGCGCGACAAGGCGGAGCTGATCGCAAGTCACTATCATCAGGTTCGTCAGGCAATGCAACGCATGGCCAATGAGATTTCCATGGCCTATCTGTCGGCCCACCGCGACTGTGAAGAGAAACGCACCAAGACGGTATTTATTGGTGAGCGTGGCGCCAACGGCATGCGTCTCGATTTTACCAGTTTCTCTCACTACAAGACCCGAGTTGACGCCAACGAGTCCGACCAGAACGAGCTCTCCTATTTTGTCGCGCGACACCCCGACGATGCGAGCCGCACAGTGTTGATGCGTCGCGAGCAGGCACGTCTCGATGATGAGCCACAGAAAGGCGGTCTCGAACAAGTTTTTGCCGAGGACGTGACCGAGTTGACCTTCGAGTTTTACGATCCCAAAGAAGACGATTGGGAAGATGAGTGGGATTCCACCAACATGGACCAGCGCAGTCGCTTGCCCATGTTTGTGGCCATCAATATGAAAGCCCTCGATCCGGCTGGCAATGAAGAGAAGTTCGTCACCAAGACACGGATATTTGTGCAGAAGGAGATCCTCATCACCGGAATGGGAGCATCACGATGCTTGGACGACTGAAAGAGAAGGGGGCGGGTTTCGTTGCGAGCCTGCGTCGTACCCTTCGGGATGATCGTCGGCCCCTGCATCGGAGAGGCCCGGTGTCGCGCCGGTCCCGCACAGGGCGCGGCAACGAACGGGGCGTTGCCCTCTTGGTGGTGCTGTCGACCTTGGCCTTGGTAACCGCCGCTACGGTTGACCTGCAATTCAACAGCCACGTCGACGTCATGCTCGGCTTCAATGCACGAGATGGCCTGCAGGCGGAGTACAACGCCCTGAGCGCCCTGCGTTTGCGGGCGCTGATCATCAAGCACGCGCAGCGATTGAACTCAGCGGCGCAGGGGTTGGCGGGCGCCCTGGGGATGGAGTCGGGGGCGATGCCACCCATTGGCCAGATGCTGGATATGATACCCGTCGATTGCGGGTTGATGTCGGCCATCGTCCGTGAGGTCGATGATGACTGGGGGGACGCTGAGGACTCCGAGGATTTCGAGGAGGGTGGCGCGAGTGATGTCTTCGCGGGTGAGTGTTCCGCCACCAGTGAGAGCGAGCAGACCAAGATCTCCATCAACAAACTCGGTCAGGCCACCGCTGGTGCCAACAAACAAGTGACAGCCTTTTTGATGGGGCTGTTGATGAACCCAAGTCTCGAGCGCCATTTCGATGAAGACGATTACAATGGCGTACACGCTGAGGACCCGGAGGAGCTCGTTGCTGCCATTGCCGACTGGGTCGATCGCGACAAGAACGAAACCGGCAATCTGGTTGCCGACGAAGATCGGCACTACTCCTACCTTAAGGATTCCTACCTGCCCAAGAACGCTCCCTTCGATTCCGTTGCGGAGCTGCAGTTGGTACACGGCGTCGACGACGAGCTGTACGACATACTCAAACCCCACGTCACCGTGCACAGTGAGAGTACACAGATTGAGATTTCTACTGCCCCAGACGAGCGCATCTGGCTCGGCCTTGCGAGTTGTTTGCGCCAGGGTGTGAGCGTCGTGGAGCTCTTCAATCATCCCGGATTTGTCGAATTCGTACGCATGTTCACCGAGATGCGCATGTTGGGCGGAGCCAGTTTCACCGTGATGAAAGTTGCGACTCTGGTAAGCATCATTGAGACCACGGGTCTCGGTGCACTCATCGATACGGCCGCGGTGAACAACGTGTTTACCGATAAGAGTGTCAATACTTGGTACACCCTTCACGCCATGGGCCGAGTGGGCAATGCGACGCGCAAGATCACAGCTGTGTTTCAGTCCGCTGAGGCGCAGTTTTATTACGTGAGGATCGAGTAGGTATGCCGCAGCAACTGGTTGCCATCGACATGGGGGCGCGGCGAGCCCGCGCCGTGGTTATCGAAGCCTCATTGCGAAAGGCCGAGATCACCGGGTGCCACAGCATCGACATCGACCCAGAGACAGACGTGGCCGAGATGATGTGGCGCAAGGTGCACAAGGCTCTACCCGCACACATCGATTCGGTGGTGGTCAACGCCCCGACCAGGTCGTTGTCGATGCGGCTTTTGGCTTTTCCGTTTGAGGACGCGCGCAAGATTGAGGCGTCGTTGGATTTCGAGCTCGAGAATCAGGTGCCCTACAACATCGAGGACATCGCCTCCACCTGGACGGTGAGCGAACGTGGCGGCGGCAAGTCCACGATTCTTGCAGCGGTCATGCCCCGGGAAGGGTTGCTGCAACAGATTCAATATTTGCAGCAGGCAGAGTTGGAGCCGCGGGCCATGGTTGTGCCCTCGGCCGCTCTGGTGGAGCTTGTGCCCGATGATTCATCGGCAATGCCGTTGGCCGTCCTGTCGATCGGTGAGCGCGAGACTCACCTTGCCGTGGTGCACGGCGGCCTCAAGTTTGCTCGGACGATTCGTGCAGGCGGTGCCAACATCGACCGGGCGTTGGCCAAGATGTACGGTCTAACCGTCGAGCAGGCTGGAGTGGCCAAGGAAGCCGAGGCCAGCATCGTCGGCGAGAATTCCACCCAAGATGCACGTGCCGCAGCGCTTACGGTCATGGAGGGTCTCGCGCCAGTGGTACGCGGCGTCGCTGCGACAATCAAGTCCCTGCCTTCCGAGCATGCGCCCACCAAGATATTGCTGACGGGGGGAACCTCTCGCTTGCCCGGTTTAGCTGAGTACTTGAGCGAGAAGCTAGGGGCCAGGGTTGAGTTATTGGACCTGAAGTCGTGTCTCGGTGAGATAACCTGCACTGCGCCTTTGGGTCCCGAATATGCCGAAGCGTTGGCGATGGCGCTGGCCTCTTTTCGGCGTGGCCGCAGCATGATTCTGAATTTCCGGCGCGGCGATCTCTCTTATCACGGCGATCTTCAAGTCTATCGCAGTGAAGTTGTCCGCATTGGCGTGGGTCTCGCCATCGTTTTGGTGCTCGCCATCGGTGGCTCGATTCTGCGCTACGGTTTGATCGCCGCCGAGGAGAGCAAAATCAGACAAGGATTCTGCGACGCAAGCAAACGCATCATCAATCAGGAGGTGTGTAACCCCGATCGCCTCATCGCCATCTTGCGTGGCGGCTCCGTTGATGCGAGCGAGTTTCAAGTTCCAACATACTCGGCGAGCACGATCTTCGAGATGATGTCGAGCACGATCGGTGCAGACATTGATGTGAAACTCGAGGACGTCGAGATCAAGGTCACCGGGCGCCCCGATGATCCGGATCGCATCTCCGCCAAGGGTGAGGCGGCGGACTTCGAGACCACAGAGATCATCGCGAACCGACTCAAGACGCATCCATGTGTGCAGGAGGTGGAGGTCAAAGATCAGAGCAAGGCGCGACAATCGAATCGGGTCAACTTCAAGCTTTTCGCCAAGGTCACCTGCGCACCAGGCATGACGCCGATGACTGAGGTCGAGACGGCGGACACAGCCACGGAGTTGAGCGCAGCCGATGAGGAGAGCGGAATGGATAGGGACTCCGAACAAGTTCCGGAGGATATGTGAGCCATGGTTAAAATGCCCAAGAGCGTCGAGACCGCACGGCTAGCCTTCTCTCGTCTGAGTCAACAAGAGCAGCTGATGATCTTGGGTGGCATCGGCGCGTTTGTGTTGCTGATTCTTCTCGGCCTTGGGTGGGGAGTTTCGGGCGCTATTTCAAAGGCGGAGAACCGGGTCAAGGTTCTTTCAGGTCAACTCAACGAGGTGATCCAGTTACAGGGCGAGTATCGCGTTCGGGCAGCGGACAAAGAAAAGCGCATGCGCGAGCTGTCCAAGTCAAGGGTGCTCTTGGTCTCCGAGGTGGAGAAAATGGCAACCACCGCCGGTGTTGAAATTGGTCAGCTCAAACCAGAGGAGAGCGATCCTTCTGCCGAAGGAATCGTCGAGTCGCGGGTCGACCTACGAGCTTCCAACCTATCGCCCGATCGGCTGCAGGAATTTCTCAATCTGTTGGAGAAGGCGGCCGGAGTGGTGGTGGTGCGGCGACTGAAAGTCAGCCGGCCCTATCGACGCGACACCCTCGATGTCGAGCTGACGGTTACAGCCTACAAGCGCAAGGAGTCGTAAGGACAATGCGCAAACAGAAGCTCATCAAAGTGGCGGGATATGCAGCCTTTGGCGGCGTCTCCCTTTTGTTGTTTTTCTACTTCACTTTCCCCGCCGAGGCCGTTGGCTTGCGACTGGTGCAAGAGGTTCAGAATATGACGGGGGGTGACGTCACCGTCTCCTTCGATCACGTCTCCCTCCATCGACTCTCGGGCATTTCTGCTGAGGGGGTCAAGATTCGCAAGGCTAACGATACGGGAGAGGTTCTCGAGCTCGAGGTCGATGAGGTTACGGCTCGGCTGCAACTGTTGTCCCTCTTGCTGCTCAAGGTGTCGACGAGGGTTGACGTTGAGATCGGTGAGGGCGGGATTTCAGCATTGGTTACCAAAACGGACGACGCTGTTGAGATTGATCTCGAGATCGACGCTTTCGACCTGGCCGCGGTGCCCGCCCTGAGCAAGATGGCTGGCCTGCCCCTGCGTGGGGAGATTGCAGGTGATCTCACGGTGAGCGTCGGATTTGGCAGCCAAGGCAAGGGCAAGACGCCGTTGGCCAACCAGAACCAGATTGCGCCGGAGCGTTCAGAGGGAGAGGGAAAAATCGAAGTGAAAGGGTTGAGTTTTGGCCCAGGTGCTGTGGCCGGATTCACCATTCCAACAGCGGTGAGCCTGGGAGAAATTGCCATCGGTTTGGAGATGAAACGTGGGCGGGCCGAGCTTACTTCTCTCGAGCAATCCGGCGGCGATCTGTCGTTGCAGGGTACCGGTTCGGTTAACCTGCGTCAGAGTCTACGCATGAGCAATCTCGACACCTGTCTCAAGCTCAAGGTTGACGAGTCATTTTCGAAAAAGCATCCGAAGCTCGACTCAGCCTTGCAGCTCGCCCAGGTGCGCTTCAAGAAAGACGGCAACGGATTCATCAACATCAAGCTTGGGGGAAAGCTCACCAGCCCCAAGCCGCAAAGGGGTCTATGCCAGGCCGAACGGCCTAAGCGAGAGCGCGACTAGGCAAAGAGGAAGACCGCCATGATCGTTGCGGCTCCGATGGCGCAAGCAACCCCGACGATCCACCAGGGACTCTTGGATGACAGACCAGCGTCCATCATGAGCACCCGAGTCTGCTCCCCCGGGCCAGAGCCCATGTATTGGGGCCGGGTCATTCCGTCTGGTCGGCGCTGCTGCTGTGCGGAGAAAGCACTGCCATCGATGTCGGCACGGCTGAGGGAATCTCCAATCGGCTCGCCCAACAAGGCACCTGGGTAAAAGACAGGTGTTTTGTCGCTTTCTTTTGGGTTCGTCATGGCCGCCTCAATCTTTAGCAATCATTCGCATTGCCTTGATAATCTATCGACGCGATTGTGTTTGGCAACCTGTTTCTTTGCACGCGGTTTGCGTCGACCGCCCTTAGGCGCTTGGAATGATGGTTGCGAAGGTGGGTCCGGACGATTAATCTTTGGGCATGACGTTACTCGGATTCGTCGCTGCGATTGTGGCTGCCCTCATTATTTTGCGGCTGTTCTTGCCGTCTTTGGACAAAACCATCGACTCTGCAGTACGCGAGAAAGATGTTGGCCTGATTGTGGCCGCCATCGACAAGCAACGCACAGCGGCTCACGTGAACCTCTTCAACCAGGCCATTCGGCGATTGTGGGACGCCTATGAGCGATCGATGGCCACTCTGCTCGTACGTGAGCTTGCCTCTCGGCACCGCAATGAGAACATCGCGCAGTATTGGTTGAAGCAGGTCGCAACCGCTGAGCCCGTCCTCCTCCAAGAAGTGCTCACCAAATCGTTCTTTGATGCGCACTACCTGCCGGAGGTTGCAGCCCAGTGCGGCAAGGTTGGTTGAAGCCGCTCTTAACCCTGCCGGTCGGTGGGGCAAGCAAGACAACCTAGATGCCGTGTTGCTTCTCAATCGCCGCGATCCGGCGGTTGAAGTCGTCGATCTGCCGACCGAGGCTACACAGGCGCCGATGGCGGTTGCTCTTTTGACCGCAGGCGGAGTTGAATCCGGCGTCTTGCAGTCCAAGATCAATGGCTAGGAGTAGGGCCTCGTTCTCTGATTTGGCTCGCTGGTCGAGTAGGCGTGAGTACTTTTCGTCCTTGTGCAAGGCACCGAGATCGTCGTCCGTGGTGTATGCCGAAAAATTCGTGGCAGGTTTGGCGTCTGTTGACTTGATCGTGAGCTCGTGACGTTCACCTTGGCGAACGATGCTGAGGGTGAGGGGCTCACCGGCCAGCGTTTGTTTGACCTGTTTGGTGAAGTGATCGGGGCCGGTGAGGTGCACGCCATTGAGGGTGACAACGATATCCCCAGCTTTTAGCCCGGCCTGATCAGCCTCACTGCCCTGTTTGATCTTGGCGACGAACACCCCTGCATCGGGTGGAATTCCCCAAAGGCTCGCCACCTGGGCATCCACGGGTGACGTCTTTACGCCGATTTTTCGTGGTTGTTGCGAGAAGAAGGCGGCGAGATCGCGGTCTATTCTCGCGACGATTTGTTGGTGCTCTTGTTCCTGGGCTCTGGCTCGGGCCGCTTGGTCCGAATGCTCTTTGGCCTGAGCTTCGTGCTGTCTGGCTTCGCGGTTGGCGTTGGCCGCAGTCTTCTGGGAGTATTCGAGCTGCTCGCGTAGGCGGGCGACGTCTTCTGGGGACAAGGTCGACTGCGCTCTGCCGGCCTGGGGCAGAACACACAGGGTCACCACAATCATTAGCCCTATCTTTGACAACATGATTCCCTCCATAACTCTGGCGGCGGGATTGTAAACATTTGTCCTGATGTGTAGCAGGACATATGTCACACTTTGAACCGATTTCGTAGTTGTGCCGGCCGGGGCGGCCGGGGCTATTGGACGTACTTCGTGGGCGTCTCAATGGGAATCAGCCCCTCTTCGGCAAGCAGCTTGCGGATGCGAGCGCTCTTGGTCCGCAACCATCGGTCGTAGAGGCGCAGGAGGTCCCGGTCGGCTCGCATCTTGTTGCGGCACTTTTCGGACACTTCATTGAGCAAATCAACCAACTCGGCAAAACGGTGCGCAAGCTGAGAGTAGAGGTCGACGAACACTTCGCCACCAGGCTGGTTGCCGGCGATCTTCGACACGTTATTGTAAGCTGTTCCACCCATGGCGACGTAATAGTCGATGTCAACGAGGGAGCGCTCGATGAACTCGACGAAGAATCCGGCAATGTAAAGAGTCGCGTCTCCGAGTTCCTTGAGTATCTTGAACCGTTGGTTCGTTTGGGACTCCAAGGCCCGTTTGTACTGCAGCACCAATGGCTCATCCAGTATGGGTCCGGTCTGTGAAAACCCACACAACATATTGACGAGATAGAACTCCGTGAAGTCTGACAGATCAATCCCAAGGTTGGATCGGGCCTGTGTCACCTCCGTGCGAAAAAAGTCTTCGAGTCCAGAACTGACGACCACGCGAGTATCGCTCATGTTCAATGCTCGACCTTCTGAGCACGTGAGCTTTCTTGCTCTATAACGCTCGGTTGTCTACCCACCCCCAAAGTGTAGCGTGGAATTTCGGTTCGGCAAGGTTTGCAGCTGCCAGCCAACCCGCCGGTTTTTTGACGGTTGGCTCACTTAGGAGTAACCAAGAAGGTGCCCGCTCTGGTTGCGCGACCGTGGCGGACATCAACTGGGCTTGCGCTCGGAGGGGCCATGCGACTCGAACGTGCCGTCAATTCATTTGTTCAAGCTGCCCGTCACAATCAAACTCGGCAAGCGGCCGCCATCTTGCGGGGAACCCTGCTACTCCATTCCGCAAGGAGGGTGACCCCCGACGTTTTTGAGGATGATGAGCAGTACCTGCAGGTTGTCTGCGCGAGTGCCGACGACCGCTTTTCTCGTTAGGGCATCCGCCGCCGTCTGCGCGAGATGACGTAGGCGAAAAAGATGGGCGACAGCTCGAGACCGGTGCCGAGCCCCGAGCGTCGACATCTTCGCACTCGTTTCGTGTACTTCTTTGTCTTCACCTTGGTGGTTACGTCGCCCTGGTAAAGGGGTGACGCGACCAGGCCACAGGCGAGCGCCGAAGGGTCGGCGATACTTGCTGTCGTCATCGACGTGACTGGCTCCTCCTCTTGGGTATCGTCGGTGCCCGAATCGCCAGCGCAGTCGCAGCCATTGCTGTTTGGAGCGGGTTCATCCTCCGGTTCTGGTTCTGGTTCCGGCTCTGGTTCTGGCTCTGGCTCTGGCTCGTCGGTTCCAGAGTCGCCAACGCAATCACAGCCGGTGTTGGAGGTTGACTCGGGATCCTCTGGGGAAGGACCGGGATCACCCTCGGAAGATTCTGGGTCGCCCGGATCCGCATCTCCTGTTTCATCTGATCCGGAATCGGCGATGCAGTCGCATCCGGTGTCCTCGACGTATTCGGGTTTCTCTTCATTCGAATCTCCCGGGCTTATGGCAATCCCATCGGGTGCAGGCACCGATTGCCAGGTGGCATCGAGGGTGCTGTAGAGGCTGGCGTCGCCGTTCGGCAGGTCGAAAGCAAAACTAAAATTACCGGATGTCAGCTCACGTGCCCCTTCGTTCACCAATGCAGTGAAGGTGACACCCATCCAGGTTGGTTCCATGTCGAGGTTGACGTCGCCTTGGGTGTCACGTTGCACGACTCGGGCTCGCATTTTGTCCACCGCAATGGTGACGGCTGTGTCCGCAGCACCGAGGGATTCGGGCAATGCGGAGCGGTCAACGTCGATGAACAATTCTATGGTGCGCGTGCCCTCTCGGCTCACGTACCAACGTGTCGACAGCAAGAGTCCGTCATCGAAGGAGCTACCGGCAGGATCTGTTGTACCGCGGAGGTTGAGCTCCTTGATCTCGGCGGTGTCGCGCACCTTCGCATCAATGTTGATGTGGATCGGTGTTGCGTTGTAACCGCAAGCGATAGGACACAGAAGAATGGCGACACGGGCAAGATTGAACGTTTGCGAGCGAGGTCCCATGTTCACGCCTCAGAAATGAAAAGCCCAGCCAATTTCAATCGCATGCAACCAGAAAGACTCGGTGCTGGAGCCCATTCTAACCAACTCGCTGACACTGTCAGCTCCATCGCCGCGAAAGAGCACGCGCAGTCGGTAACCCACCCACGCAGAATGGCCGTGGTGCCATCGGTGCCACAGGCCGGCCACGGCCCGCACCTCAGGAAATATCTGTGTCCCAGCAGGCTCTTGCCCGCCGGCCTGGAGCGCAGAGAAGAACTCGACATCGAGACCGGCACCGACGCCGGCGTAAAGGCGAGTGCGCGATCTGAAGGCAATGGGCAGGGCGAGGCGGAGCTCTGCAAATGGATTGAGCAGTGTCCGGCTGTAGGAGATCTTGCCAGTGGGACCATCCTTGCCACCGCTCAAGTAATCAAAACCGAAACCGCCGAGGAGGTAGAAGTAAATCGGAACGTCGCGTGGTTGACCGCCCCAAGCCAGACGAATGGTGCCTTGAATTTCCGAGTTGTAGGGCTCCGGGGCGCTGATGAGATCGGGGCCCACAGAGAGCTCGAGGGTCCAGAACGTCGGTGCCTGTTTGCGGCTGCGCGCCGTCGCATCAACGGTCTGTGAATCGTTGAGCAGAGTGCCAACAACACGCCTGGTGGCGGTGAGGGCATCGGATTCTGAAATCTCCTCTGACACGTGTGCGAGCGGTTGATTGTACACCGCGTCGAGCCAACGCAAGGTGAGCACGTACCTGTCACCAAAATTGGCGAGGCTCCCCGCGAGAATTCGATCGGCACCAATGGCACCGCTGATCTCCGCAGCACAACTGACATCATCGCAGCCAAGGACGTCCTTGAGCCTTTCCTCTTGTAGCAAAGCATCAATGTCGGCGAGGGTGGTGACCTTGAGGTAATCGCGCTTGGCGAGTTCCGATGCGAGAAGGTCATCGAGGGATTGCGCCAGTGCCGGATCGACTCTTTTGGCTGCCAAAGGTAGCGCCAGGACGACAAGGCGTGTTGCTGGCGCCGATTTGGCGCGGCCTTCTGTTTGGGTGTCTTCCCCCCCGGCGGCCGCGGGGGTCGCGGTGGCGGCGGTGCCCGCGGCGGTGGCCACCAGGGTGAGTATGGCTATCGCCCAACAATTACATAGTCTCAAATTGACCCCCGTTATTGCGGAACAACATAGTATGTGACGAGGCTGACCGACAGAGCTTCACCCATTGCCTGCAAAATCTGCCCAACAACGAAAAACAGTAGCCCACAATGGTGGCAAAACAGAAGCCCACAATGGCGGGAGGCGGGAGGCGCTGTCCCACTGTCCAACACTGTCCAACGAAATCGAGCAACTTTGCGCTGGTCATTGCGATGATCAACATTGTGGAGGTGCGTGATGGGATTATCATATGCAGAAGATCACGTTATCTTGTCGCAGGGTGGGGAAGGGACCATGAGCAGCATCTTGGAAGCACAGCCCGAAGAGACGTCGGACCTTCGGCAATGGTTTGTTGCCATTGACGACATCGACGTCGGCCCCATTGACATCTCTGAGGTGGAGTCGCGTTGGCGCGTGGGAGAAATCAAGCCGTCATCGTTGATGTGGCGGCCGGGCATGCCCGATTGGCAACCTGTCTCTGGGTTGTTGGAGCTGCGTTATTTGTTTGAGCAAATTCCGCAAATGGAGCCCAAGAAGCAACCGCCCGTGGTCAAATGGGTCACCAACGACGCCGTGAGCTTGTCAGCCCTAGTGGCGATGGAGTTCGACGGCGACAGGACGCTGCAGCAACCGGCACCTGGCGTTTTGACTGCGGATGTGATCGATGGTTTGCCCGATTTGCGCTCATTGGGTTTTGTTGGCGGTGCGGCTCGGTCCCAAAGTGGTGGCTGGACCAACAGCTGGAGCATGCCGCCGGCAACGGGACTTCAGTCGATTCAGTGGCGGCAAGACCACGCGGACGGATCGAATCGTCTGGTGATCGGATTGATTGTGGCTGGCTTCGTTTTGTTGATTGCCGGATTGGTGTGGGCTGTCACGGAGCTGGTTCGCAAACCACGGATTGTTTCAACCCCCGTCGCAAGGACTGCTTTGGCACAGTCGCCTGTCGCCGCGGCGCCCGCACTTGCGCCAGCGCCGAACACACAGTCAGCGCCCAGCACACAGTCAGCGCCGAACACACAGTCAGCGCCGAACACACAGTCAGCGCCGAACACACAGTCAGTGCCGAACACACAGTCAGTGCCGAGCACACAGTCAGCACTGAGCACACAGTCAGCGCCCAGTAAAGGTCCTGCGCCAGCGGCTGCCCAAAGTGCCAAAACAGTGAAAGCAGGGCCGACGTCACCACGCCAGCGGTCGACGCCTGCGCCAGAAGACTCGAGCTCGAGAAACCGATCGCTCACGAAGCTGGACATTACGACGGGCATCAAGGCCAACGCTCCATCATTGATGGCTTGCCTAAAGTCAGCCCGATCGAGAAGCGAGATACCGGTTGGCAAGGTCTCTTTGATCCTCGACTGGACCATCAACGCAGACGGTAGCGTGTCCAACGCGAAGCTCAAGGGTCCGCCCCAAGCACTCGGCACGTCGTTGCCAGCCTGTTTTGCTGAGACGATGGCTGGTTGGAGATTCCCGGTATCCAGCCGGTCGTCGACGGTTAGCAACTTCGCTTTGCCTGTGAAACTGCGCTGATGACAGCGGGGTGACTTTGCCGCCATCGATATTGGCGTGTGTCACCAAGTTATACCTCGCTCAAGGAAGCAACCAGTGACGCCTGAGCAGCGCGCAAAGCGGGCCACAACGCCCCGAGCACGGCGGCGATCACCGCGGCAACCAACGCCGCGGCGTTGAGCCAACCAGGCAACAGGAAGAAACTATCTGGCATAAATGGGAAGTCGGGAAGCCACATAGCTGCGGCCCAGTCGATCAATAGAGCGCAAAGGTGCGCGCCGAGAGCCCCGATGACTCCGCCAGACAGGCCGACAACTGCTGCCTGCGACAACACCAACAAGACAAGATCGAGGCGGGTAGCGCCCACGGCGCGCAGCACCGCCAGCTCGCGCCGCTGTTCGGAGAGCGCCGCAAAGAAGCTGTGTGCGATGTTCAGCGCTGCAAGGACGAGGACCAACAGACCCACCAAGCTCGCGAGAGCCGTCGCGGCACCGAGAATATTACTGGTGCGCTCGGCGGTCTCGTCGACAGCAAGCCCGGCTGCCCGCACGGCGTCGGTAATCGCCGGCACCTCCGCGGGAGATCTGGCTCGCAGGAGAATGGAGCGATAGGTGGGCGCAACATCGGGATCGCCGTATTTTGTTAGCAGGCGCTGGGCGGTCTGTAGCGGCACGCTAACGCCGAGACGCATGGCGTAGCGAGAAACCCCGACAATGCGTGCACGCTCGACCCCGGTCTGTTTGGCGCCGCGGTTTCCGAGCATCAGGGAGCGGCCAAAGACGATCTCGAACTCGAAGCCCTCCAACGTATGTGCCGTCAAACGCGGCAATCGGAGGGACGGGGCGACTGAGCTGTTGTAGATCTCGAGGAGTTGGTCGGAGATCACAACTGGCAGGAAGTCGGGGTTGTCACGAAAATTCTCACCAACCTCTTCGGCGAGGAGTTCCGGTGGCAGTCCCGTCATGAAGAGATCGGTGTACAGCCGCCGTCCAAAAAAGCGAGCTCCCCCCTGGGCACCCATGGGCAGATTGACCTCGAGTTTTGGATAGGCGGCGGCGACGGAGTCGAGTGAGGCGAAACGGTTGAGAGCCTCGACGTCGATGGGCGTGGCGTCGAGCAAGGCGCTTGTGCCAATCTCAAACAGACCGAGGTTGATGGTTCGCGGTATCACTTCGATGGTGTCGACCGGGAGCTCACGCACCACTTCCTTGAGCACCACGTCGCGGGTGCCCAGACCGAGGCCGGCGATGACCAGCAGAACTGTCACCCC
>MGST01000259.1 GCA_001798605.1 Deltaproteobacteria bacterium RIFOXYA12_FULL_58_15
TATCGCTGGAGCAATTGCCGTCGCACTTGCAAGTGGCGCGGCAACAAAATTCAAAGACAAATCCCCCACGGATGTCGTGGATGACATCATTCATATTGTCTTGAAATATACACCCCAGAGCGAAACCCGAAAGCAGCTCCAACGGGCGTTGGATTTTCCCGCTGACACCCATTCAGCAATCGTAACCCAAGCGGTGGGGAATGGTTTTCAAGTGACCAGCCAAGATACGGTACCCTTTTGCGTCTGGAATGCGTGCCGCAATATCGACAACTATCGAGAGGCTATCCTCTCGACGATAGAGGTAGGGGGCGACTGCGATACCAATTGCGCCATCGTTGGGGGCATCGTTTCATGCTTCAACGGCATTGATGGCATACCTAGAGACTGGGTTAGTCGATGCGAGAAGTTGGATATCGTTGTTTTGCAAGCGACCCATGGTTTGAGTACCTCTGGTAAACTCCCAATGTAGAACGGAGAGGTCTCCCTTTCGTCGGTGTAGTACGCCGGTTTGTAGTCAGGCGACATCACAGCGTCTCGGATACTGGACACTGCACCCAACCGGCGGGACCAACGACGTCACTGCCCGACTTGGTTGTGCCGACAGTCCCGCACAGGGTTGGGTGTGTTACAGCCTTCCATTGGTGGTTTGTGTTTGGTTGGCACATTCGTTGCTAAGAGTCTGACGCGAGAGTTCAAGCCCGTCGACACGATCGGCCAAGCAATCAGATGAGAAAGGGTGACGACATCATGAAGGTTATTTCATTTTGCGGATGGATCTGTGGACTGTGTGCGGCAACCAGCGGTTGCGCCGAGAGTGGCGGTGAGCCCATTGCCGTTCCCGTACCAGCCGATCCCGTATTTGCGGCGCTTTGCGATAACGCTGTGCGCTGCGAACTGCAGCTCGGTGCGCTCTTTGCAAGTCGCGACGAGTGCCTGGCACGGATGCCAGCCTTGATGGATCCGACCTGTGCCACTAGGACCTGGCTCAATACTCAGGAAGAGATTAATGCTTGCGTAACGTATTTATCAACCGTTTCCTGCGAACGTAGCATTGTCATGGACAATCGCCGCGCCGATCTCGACAACCCGTGCGGCGTCTTGGTTACCGCTTTGGACCCGCCGCGAGCCGTCGCCGAGGAAAGCTGCGACGCAAAGGGGTGTGTCGTGGGACACTATTGCAAGACCAGCTCGGAACAATATGGTTGTCCGATCTGCACACCAAGGGGCGCCGCTGGCACGCCGTGTCTTTGGTACAATTCCCTCGATTGCACTGGTGACACCTACTGCGGCGACAACGGGTTGTGCGTCGCATTGGAGGAAAACGGCGCTGACTGTTGGACCGACGGACAATGTCAGTCGGGTTGGTGTTGGCAAGATGCGTGTCGGACTCCTTTGGCCCGCCAGGCGACTTGCACGGCAGGGATGCGCTGTGCTGGGAATCTGGTTTGCATAGGTGGTGCATGCACAAACCGTCCAGGAATTGATGGTGACTGTGATACCTCCGAGATTTGCAGGGTTGGCAATCTCTGTGTGCAAGGGAAATGCACTCCAGCCGAAATCTGTGGCTCGGGTGGGGTGAATGAGCCATGTCTCACGAGCGATGGCTGTGTCGCCGGCACCGTGTGCAGTTCGACGACCTCCCTCTGCATGGCCCTCGCTGGTGAGGGGGAGGCATGCATGCCGACTCCTTATGCGAGTGAGTGTGCGACGGGATTGTACTGCGCAGGAGGACCGACAGGCGTGTGCACGAAGATCAATGGCCCCGGCGAGTCCTGCTCCTGGAGCGAGCCATGCGTCGATGGCTACACGTGCAACGTCGATACCTGCGACCCGCTCGTGCCATTGGACGGGACGTGCACGATGGCCAATGAGTGCGCCACGTGGTACTGCGACAATGTGACTCAAACCTGCAAGGCTCCCCCAGCGTGTCAGATGCCGTGAGGACGTTGAGCTGGACGGCCTCCAAAGGGGTGGGGCGATCCCGTGCGACCTACCGCCGCCGTCCCGGCTCCTCCGCGACGTTCAAGCGGAGCTCACGACCCGCGAGCTCCGCACCATTCAACGCGGTCACCGCGCGCGCTGCTTGCGTGAGGCCAACGACATCCACGAACGCAAATCCCCGTGGCCGCCCCGTATCCCGGTCCGTGACGATTGCCACTTCACCCACTGTGAAGCCGGCCTCCGTGAACAGGTTGCGCAGGTCCTGCTCCTCGACTCCGAAGTCCAAGTTGCCGACGAAGAGTCGCGAGGTCCGCACCGGTGTCACAATGTCGCCGGGCAGTCGCTTTCCGGGGTTGAGTGCTCGCTCGACCGCGCGCCGCGCTTCTTCCTTGGGGATCTCCTCCTTGGGTTGGGGCCCGACAATGATGCCAGCGAGGTCGGGGTCCTCACCGCGGTAGGCCAGTGCGCCTCTGCTCGTCTCAACTCGTTCTTGTTTGCGGGCACGCCGTGCTGCGGTGCGCGCGTCCCGGTCCTGTTCTCGCTTGCGTTGTTCGAAACCGTAGTTTGGTGTCCGTGCCATTCTGCCTCTTGCAAACCGCCGTCATGACCGGCTTTGTAATCTGTGTCGCCACAGACATAGGGGGGAATCCCCTTGTAGCAAAATCCGCGGGGTTAACACGGGATTTCTGCGTTATGTTGTGAAATATCCAGAGCGCTCCTTTTTGGCGGGCGATCGTCGCGACGATGGGCGATCATCCCCGCGCGCAAACCGATGGTTGAAATGGACAGCAGTTCCGTGCGACACCTGGGAGCATGAAAACCTGTGCTGCTCGGTTCTTTGGCTTGTCGTTGGCGCTCGTTAGCGGTTCGGCCATCCTCGGATGCGATCCCGTCTGGCGACAACGGATCGTGGTGGTGGCGGCTCATCCTCCCAAAACAGTGCCCAAGCCGATCGCCGGTGCGACGGTTCGCATTGAATGTCCCCAGGACGTTGCGCCGGGCTACCTGCCGCCGTCGGGAAGCCAGGCGCTAACTGACAAGAACGGCGAGGCTGCCTTCAGCTACGTCGGTTTCGGCGTGTCGAGTGCGTGCTTCGTGGCAGTGGAGGGACAGGGTTATGTTTCGCAACGTTTTCGTGTGGCCGATGTATGTCTCGAGACGGATCAGGCGAACGCCCCATATCTTTGTCCGGCCAGCGTTGTCTTCGCGGTGTTGGTGCTCGACGGACCTTGGAACGACAATGATTCTCATGCTGTCGCTGGCGAATTGAGTGCTGTGTGTCTGGCCGATCCCGCATGGGCCGGCAATTCGCGGCCCACCCTGCAATTGGACCGATTGATCAACAAGACCGACGAGCATCTCGACGTGAATTCGATGGCTGACGCGATGCTCGCCACCACCACCGGCGCAAAGAAGTTTCGACTGTTGGACATGAACCGTCATGGCGAGCCAGGTGTCGATGCTGATTATCACCTCAGTCTCGAAATACGTTCGGTCTTGAGCACACCACGCGAGGGTGTGCGGTCGCGCGCATACACCGTCACGGCCACGGTGATCCGCGCGGCCGACAGCGAGATCGTATGTCAGGCCACTGCCCAGCGAAAAAAGGAACAACTTAGTTCCACTGCGAACTGGTAGCGATTTTTCCACTCAAGAGAATCCCATGATGTTGGCGCAAACAGATTTTCATCCAAGCTTTCGACCGGTCCGCAGTCAGTGGATTGATGCCCTCAATCTAACGGCAGAGCTCTATGTTCATCCAGGGACGGGGGCTCGCCACCTGCATCTGCGAAACGACGACGGCGACAACGCTTTCGCAGTGGCATTTCCCACCGTACCCAAGGACTCAACCGGGGTGGCGCACATCCTCGAGCACACGGTTCTTTGCGGCAGTGCACGTTACCCCGTGCGTGACCCGTTCTTCTTGATGCTGCGCAGGTCCCTGGCCACCTACATGAATGCGGCCACCGCGTCTGACTTCACCTTCTACCCATTCTCCACTCAGAACAGCGCCGACTTTGACAATCTTCTCGACGTCTATTTGGACGCCGCCTTCTTTCCGAACCTCACCAAGGAGGACTTCCTGCAAGAGGGCATTCGCGTCGAGCCAAGTAACTTGGATGATCCAAATTCAGATCTGGTGTTCAAGGGCGTCGTTTTCAACGAGATGAAGGGTGCGCTTGGCGAGAGCGCGCGCCTGACCTGGGAGACATTGGCATCCCATTTGTATTCCAAGACCACCTATCACTACTGCAGTGGTGGCGATCCTCAGGACATTCCCAATCTTACTCACGAGGCGCTCAAAGAGTTTCACACCAAACATTATCATCCGTCCAATGCTTTCTTTGTCACCTATGGAAGCTTCTCGCTGGCCGACCACCAAGAAAGAATCAACGATCGCGTTCTTCGACATTTTTCATTTCGCGATCTGGACGTTTCCATTGGCAAGGAACAGCGATACACCGCGCCCGTCGTTTTCGAAGGACGGTATCCTTTGGCACCCTCGGAGACCCTCACCAGAAGGACAGACATTGTCCTAGGTTGGCTGTTGGGCGAGTGCTCGAGTCCGTTGGAACAGTTGAAAGCTCAATTGCTCGAGGGGATTTTGTTGAATAACAGTGCCTCGCCATTGCGCAAAGCATTGGAGACCACAGAGCTCGCCTCGTCGCCATTCCCCTACATGGGTATCGAAACCGGAAACAAAGAGGCCGCATTCGTCTGTGGCGTCAGCGGCTCCGATCCCGAGCACGCCGCGACCATTGAGCAGCTCATTCTGGACGTGCTCGTGGGCGTGAGTGAACATGGTGTGCCCGCTGCCGACGTCGAGGCGGTCATGCATCAGTTGGAGCTAGACCAAAGGCAGGTGAAAACGGGCCAGGGGCGAAGACTATCGCGGCAGTCATTGCCCGCAATTTTGCATGGTGCGGATCCGCTCGAGGCGATGGACATAGGTCCAGCACTCGCCAAGCTGCGGCAATTGACTGAGGACACGGAGTTCGTCAAAGGACTTGTGCGGGAAGTCGTCGACAACCCCCACCGTGTCCGATTGACGATGAAACCTGATCACAGTCTGGCCGAAACGATGCGACAGCAAGAAGCGACGCGTCTGCGTGAGATTGGTGACAATCTGTCCTTCGAACAACGGATCGCTTTGGTCGAACAGGCCAAGAGACTGTCAGAGAGGCAGTCGGCACCCATGAACGTCGATGTGCTTCCTGAGCTTACTCTCGACGACGTTCCATCGACACGCAAGATCCCCACGAGCACCAGTCGTTCAATCGGCGAGATACCTGCCACTTGGTTTGACGCGCCCACAAATGGGTTGGTCACCGAACGGGTGGAGGCTCAAATTCCTGCCCTCGATCCCGAGCTCTTGGATCTGATGCCCGTCTTTGCGCAGATGCTGACAGAGGTGGGGTTGGGAGAAGCCAGCTACGAGGAGACACAGAAGCGACAGTCATCGAGCGTGAGCTCACTGCGGACCCAGGTTGCTGCCCGCGGCAATCCCGGCACCAAGGACGACGTGACGGTCTTTCTCTCGATTACCGGTACGGGCTTGACGCGCAATGAACTCAAGATCAGTGGCCTCGTCCGCGAAACCTTGATCGATGCCCGCTTCGACGAGCTCGACCGGCTGCGGGATATCGTCGCACAGATGCGCATGAGCGCCGAACGAGAGGTCAGCGAAAGTGGTCACTCCATGGCGGTCTATGCCGCTGCCGCTGCACACGGTCCCATCGCGGCCTTGGACAATCGCTGGGAGGGACTCTGGGCGGTGCAATTCTTGAAAAGACTCGATGAGAGCTTGAGTGACCCAGAGGCACTTCGTGACCTCGGGGAGAAGTTGACGCGCATTCGTGACATCGTCATGACAGCGCCGAAACAGCTCGTGGTGGTGGCGGAGGGAGGGGACCACACCGAAATATTTGAATCCCTCAAGTCCCAATGGAGCACGGTGAGTCCAGGCAACAGGGGGAAACCCTTTTCATTGGAAGTCGAGGCTCGGGAGGTCTGTGAGTTGTGGACCACCACCAGCAATGTCAGCTTCGCGGCGAAGGCGTATGATACGGTTCCCGCTTCCCACCCAGATGCCCCGGCGCTCGAGGTGCTTGGACCCTATCTGCGCCAAGGTTTTCTGCATGGTGCCATTCGCGAAAAGGGCGGGGCCTACGGCGGCGGCGCCTATTACAACAGTCAAACCGGCGGGTTCTCATTCTACTCCTACCGAGATCCACGCTCGATCGAGACGGTGGCTGATTTTGACAAATCGATCGAATGGCTGTTCGGCAAGGAGCAAGAGGAGCGGTATCTTCGCGAAGCCATTTTGTCGACGGTGGCGTCGATTGACAAACCGGGGTCACCGGCCGACGAGGCAATATCCACCTTTGTTCGTACCTCTAGCGGACGTGATCCGAATTGGCGACAACAATATCGCCGTGCGGTTCTCAATGTGACCCTCGAGGATCTGCGGCGGGTTGCCCAGACCTATCTAAAGGGTGCAAGAGCCGGTGTTTCTGTGTTGAGTCACGAAGCACATGCCGACGCTGCGCGACACGCCGGACTGGAAGTAAAAGTGCTCTGATCCCGGGCGCAAGACGTGGCGTTTGACAAAGATTTTCATCAGGACCATTGCGCCGTTTGTCATGCTGCTTAATATTCCGTGGCCATTACTTCAGAACAGTCGGAGTAGGAACCATGGTTGCCCATAGCCCCCTCCACAGATCCCAGCGAGCGGTTTTCCCGCACTGGGCT
>MGST01000260.1:0-385 GCA_001798605.1 Deltaproteobacteria bacterium RIFOXYA12_FULL_58_15
CGTTGATCAAAAAGGTTAGCAGAATCCAAAGGCAGAATCCTTCGACAACGGTGATCTGAATCGCGAGCCTTGGGTTCAAGACAAGAAATCGGGAACATCATCTCGATAACATCGGCTCTATGGCGACAGCCACGTTGGATTGTCTGATCCGGTCAACAGCCAGCGTCACATGTTCGACAATGGTGTCGAGGGCCGCTCGCTCGTCTCCATTAAGTGCCTTTCGGCCGTCCTGCCAGGTGAACGTGAGTATCGGTCGGGCGTTATCGACGCCGTCGATCTGGTATTCGGCGGTGAACGGTTCGTAGCCATTGTCTGTTGGCACTTCCCAAACAAACTGTCGTCGCTCCGTCGTCCCGTCTTGCTCAGTTTCCACCGACAGTTCCAA
>MGST01000260.1:435-7951 GCA_001798605.1 Deltaproteobacteria bacterium RIFOXYA12_FULL_58_15
CTTCGATACTATCAATGTTCCGGAGGCTCGCTCCCAGCTCACGTGCAGCCCAACGAACCTCCTGTTGCTTGCGGGCGTCGGAAGCCTTTTTCCTCAGGCGAGGCCGGTGACGCGGGGAAATTGAGTATCCAAGCCGACGCACAATGACGACCACAGCAATTACCACCGCCACGAGCACCATGGCACTCTGAAGACGATTGCCAAAGGCGATTGCGAGGGAAGAAAACCCCAGTAGCAGACATAGGCCATATAGGATGAGCACGGCATTCCTGTGGCTCAATCCAAGAGCCACGAGGCGGTGGTGGATGTGTTCCCGGTCAGCTTGAAACATCGATTGACCACGAGAGAAACGCCGGCCCATAGCGAGCAACGTGTCGACCAGAGGCAATCCCAACGCCAGAATGGGAGCCAGCAGAGCAACGGTGGCCGGCCCCTTCGTGTTGGTCTGCAACGAGGTTACGGCAATCACGTACCCGAGAAACATCGAGCCTGTGTCACCCATGAATATTCGCGCCGGATTGAAGTTGAAAGCCAGAAATCCCAACGTCGCCCCACTGAGAGCCCCCATGAACAACATCATGAGAACATTATGATTGACCCAGGCGATGACCAACATCGTGAGCGATGCAAAGAAGGTGACGCCGCCAGCGAGGCCATCAAGGCCGTCAATGAGATTCATGGCATTGATGAGGCCCACGATCCAGAGCACCGAAATGACCGGGCCAAAAATGCCAAGCTCAAGCGTTACATCGAACGGCGTTGAGATTATCGACACCTGAAACCCAAGCGCCACGAGAGCAATAGCAACCCCAAACTGCACCAAAAATTTCTGGGGCGCGTTTGCGCCACGCAAATCGTCGTAGACTCCGAGCACGGTAATCACCAACCCGCCGGAGATGAGGCCAATGACCTTGAGCATATCGCTGCGGAAAATGCGGCCGACGCTACTATCTGCGACCAAGAGAGCCAACAGTGGCAACAAAAACGCAGCAACAATCGCGAGCCCTCCCAATCGGGGCATCGTTCGATCGTGAACCTTGCGAAGGGTGACGCCATGAGGGTCAACTGCACCAATTGCCAATGCCAAGCGCCGGACCCAGGGAGTGAGCACCAGGGCGACAACCAGACTCAATGCAAAAACGATGGAAACGGTAATCATCTTCAGAGCCTCAGGCGATGAGTCAGAGGACTTCTCCCTAGCGGAGGCTTTTTCTTCGCGCTTTGTTGATCCCAACCCCACTCGTGAACGGACGCTCGTCTACCACAGCTGCCTCAAAACCGCCAGGTAGCGGGCGCTCAGCTCGCGGCGATCGTATCGAGCCAGAGCAAAAACTCGACCAGCTGCTCCCATTTCGCACCGACGGGCATCATCACGAACGAGGTCACGCACGGCCATGGCCAATGCCTGCGCGTCATCCGGCTGGAAAAACACACCGCAGCCGGCCTTCTCAATGAGTTCCCGCACCTCACCGTCCACGCCTAGCAGAATTGGACGGGCGCAGCCCATCGCCTCAAAAATCTTCGACGGAATTACCGTGCGAAACAGCTCGCTAGCACGCAGCATGACCAGAACGACATCAGCACGACGAAGAAGGCCAGGGATCTTCTCGCGCGGCAAGCGGCCAATGAAGCGGACATTGGTCAAGCCGTCCTGCCGGACTCGGGCTTCGAGTTCTTCCCTTTCGGCCCCTTCTCCGGCGACGATGAACAACACCTCCGGAATGTCAACGAGCAGATGGGCCGCCTGCAGCAAAGTTCCGAGCCCATGGGCCATGCCGACTGTTCCAGCGTAGCAGACGACGAAGCGTCCGACGTAGGGATCGTTGTGTCCAACAGGATCACCTGGCTGGACGTTGGCGTCAAACAGCTCGGTGTCCAGGCCATTGGGAATCACTGTCAGCTTGCTCTCGGAAACGCCGCGGGAGTTCAGAATGCGCTTGAAGGCTTCGGTCAACACCACGATGTGATCGGCCTGGTGATAAAGCTGCCTTTCAACCCGATGCAGTCCCTGAATAACCGGATGACCAGCCGGCAAGGCGTTCACTGCTACAATCGAGTCGGGCCAGAGGTCCCGTATTTCCAGCACGAATGGTCGTCGCCACATCCTTGCCAACCAGGCACCCGCGACGCCTACGAGAAGCTGAGGGCTCGTCGCTATCACCACATCCGGACGGTCAGCCAACAGAGGACCGAGTACCGAAGCGCTGGCGAAAAAGGAGGCGTAGGTCGCCGAGCGCAACCAGATGCCCCGATTTGCGCTGGCAAAGATCGGCGTACGGATGACCCGTACGCCGTCGTGATACCCTTTGGTTGGAAACCAGGCTCGGTATCCAGGGTAGACCTGGCCTTCTGGATGGTTCGGGAACCCGGTCAGCACCGACACCTGCTCGCCCTGCTCGGCCCAGAAGGCGGCAAGCGCCGAAACCCTGTTTGCCGGGGCGTTCGATTCGGGAGGGTAGTATTGGCTAACGAAGAGAATCTTCATCACAGCAAATCCAACCGCCAGTCCAACCTGCCGCGGACATCGCACCAGAGCCGAATGCAGCTAGCTGGCTCACAGGCCCCGAAACGGTGAGAGACGTACCCGGCTTCTTCGACCATTCTGCCGGACGTCAAAGACAGCCTCAATAGCGGTATGGCGTCGTTCTCTATGACACAAAAAATATCTTGCCAACGTACTCGGCAACTGGGTGCCAGGGTCAGCGCCACAGAGAACTCATTTGCGTCAGCCACACGGTCCTCCACCAAAACGGCATCGCCGCAAAATTCCAGCTGGCGGCGCAACAAATGTGGATGGTCAGGGCCAAAGGCCATCGCCTCCCCAACGAATCGCCATCCTTGCTCTCCCCTCTCCCACGTGGCGTCTTGTATCGTCGGACGCCAACCACAACGAAACCGCGACCAGATTTCGGCCTGCTCTACGTTGCCCAGGCTTGGCGTCGCGTGCGTTGAGGCACTGCGGGTCTGCTCACGCCAGTACGCATCGTGGTACGCATGCACACCCGGGTCCACGATCACCCGCATTGGGCCCTTGTCGAGTTCGAAAGCAAACAGATCGCAATGCGCGTGGCCGGGTTGGTGAGGAATCCCAAACGGGCCGTGTTGCAAGTGAACGCGCCAAGGATCACAACGCAGCACGCTGAAACCACCGTCGGCCAGCGTTCGGCGTCCCCACGAATCGCAAAAAGCCTCCGTCTGCAGACTCCAGGTCAACCCCATGGTGCGGGCCCAGTCAGTGATCTCGACAGTCGGCGACAAAGAGAGAGGCGCTGTGTCGCCGGAGGCACACAAGCGCCCATCGGCATGTGTCATCACTTCGAGCGCTGCCAAGGCCCGCGTTACAACGTCTTCTACAGTCTGCCGTGCGGAGTTCGGAACATCGGGACGTTCGTGGATCGATGAAGCCAAGACAACGAGTAGTTCCCAAACAGCGAGAAGATGGTAGCCAGGGGTGCGTTCCTCGTGGCAGCCATCATCGGAGAACTGTGCTGTAACTTCAGCCGCCAACCGTTGCCAGAGATGGTTCCTGAGCCTTGCGCCGTGGCGGCCCCCGACGTACGCAGCACCAACAACTGCGGCCGTATGGTTGCGCAGCAGATGGTTGCCACCGAGATGGGTTTCTGTAAGACCCAACAGGACCGCCGTCCAACGCGGAAACAACCGCAACGCCAGCTCCGGGGCGACCAGTCGAGTCGCAACGAGGGCACGTAGATTCAGACACCTCGTTCCAAGCGTGTAGGGATCCCAGTACACCGACGCGAAAGGCAGCTCCGATCCAAGATATCTCACAAGCCAGTTGGTCAGCGTATTGCGAAGATCTGGACCGCACGCAGGCAACTCCACGGCTGCACGCAGCCAGGTGAGCTCGTGAAAAGCGTAGCGATAAAGTGGGTCACCGGATTCCGGCTCGAAGGGCCACTTCTGGGGCAGTGGTGCCATTTGGCCCACGAGGGAAAGATTGTTTTTCGCTAGCGCGTCGAGGTCTGCCCCGTCGACAGTGATGGGATTCGGACCCGCCGAGTCCGCGGATGGCAAGGTCGCCACCTCCCCGAACATAAACCGACGCCCCATCTCGATCGAGACACGAGGCAAGAGACGTCGCCGCAAATGAAAGCTTGGCCGGGCCAAAACCTGTCGCACTCGAAGGTGCTTGACGGTGCGCAACCAGGTTGCTGGCGATGCCATGGGTGCTCGAGTCTAGTCGCGAACGCCTTCGACGACCGGCTCCCCATCGACAACGGTTTTAAAATCGGCAGAAGGGACGCGCGCTCCTACGCGCAGCGCCAGCGGCTGCGCCAAAGTGGCGCGACCAACCTCGATGAGTTCCTCGACAGGTACGGCGAGAGGCCCGCCCGATCGAATGGCGTGGAGAAACGATTCGATCTGCTCTTTGTGGCCCTTGTTTTTGGCGAGCGTGCGCTGACTCGTCACTTTGCCTCCCCGAAAGATTTTGAAACGGGAGAAATCCTCAATGACGGCAACGCTGCCACCAGCAAAAAGCTCCACGTGCTCCTTCGCAAGACGCGGATCACCCATGGCCGTATACATGATGGTGGCTAGCGAACCATCGCTAAAAGTCAGCGTGGTAACATAGTTGTCGTCCGGCGAGGCCCCTCGGTCGCCGCTCAGTCCAGTCACCTCCACTCCAGAGATCGAAGAACCAATAAGGTAGCGCGCCAGATCGACGAAATGGCAACCTTCGCCGATCATCCTCCCACCACCTTCGGCGCGGTCGACGGTCCAGTGCTCAGCGGGAATCGCGCCAGCGTTGATTCTCATCTGCAGCATCGACGGCTGGTGGCTGTCATCGCGCACCGCCCGCGCTCGTTGAGCGAATGGCGCGAAACGCCTGTTATGACCTACTTGCAGCAGTCCGTCGTTCTTTGCCAATGCCTTTTCCACTCGATCCAACCCCGGCCCGTCGATCGCCAAGGGTTTCTCACAGAACACGTGCTTGCCCGCATCGAGCGCCTTCGCGACCAGCTCTGCGTGGCTACCGTGGCGGGTTGCGATAACGACAACATCAGTTTCGGGATCGTCGAGGATCTCTTCGGCGCTGTTGGCCACGAAGTCAAAGCCCCAACGCTTATGCACCGCGTCTGCCGTGAAACCACGGCTAGTTGCCACCAACCGGAAGTCGACCAAACCGTTCAGGCTGGGCAACAAAACAGAGCGAGCAAAAGCACCAGCCCCAACAAAGGAAACACGTAGCTTACCGCTCGCGTGAGGGCGTGACCTGCGCGCAGCCAACTCGACCACCGGCGCCGCTGACGTGTTCGGGTACGTCAACACAATACCGAGTGGCTGTCCCTTGCCGCTGAGCAGAGTCTCGTAGGCACGGAGCGCCTCAGCGATCGGAAATCGATGGGTGATGAGGCTGGCTACGTCGACCTTTCCCTCAGCAACGAGATCGAGGAAACAACGAAGGTTCTCAGTCTCGGTGAACCGCACGTAACCGCGGGGATAAACTTGTCCGCGCTCTTCGAAACGCGGATCGTAGCGGCCAGGCCCATAGGAACGCGACAAGCGAACTTCGAGCTCCTTATTATAATAGAGGTTGCGGTCGAACTCGGTCTTGACGCTGCCCACCACGACCACGCGCCCACGGTCACGACTGATGTCGCCGGCGAGCACCATGGGGCCGTTGTCCGGGCTCGAAGCTGTAACCAACACCGCATCGACACCATAACCATTGGTGACATCGAGAAACCGTCGAGAAAGGTCGTCGCGATCGTGAGTCCAAGCCGCCTCAGCTCCAAACCGTTCGGCGAGCGCAGCTCGCTCTGCACTCATGTCGGTTCCCAGAACCCGGCAGCCCGCAGCTCGAAGAATCTGCACCGACAACAGCCCCAAAAGCCCGAGACCCACCACAGCAACGATCTCCCCCAACTCGGGCTTCAAAATGCGCACACCCTGCAAGGCGATGGCTCCCAGAGTTCCGAAGGCAGCTTGTTCCACTGGCAGGCCGTCCGGCACCGGCACGACGAGATTTCGTGGCACCACTATCTCTTCGGCGTGGCTCGCGTATCCCGCCCCAGCACAAGCCACCAGAGTGCCCGCCGAACACCCAGGGCTCCTGCTGTCCATCACTCGGCCAGCGCTGGCATATCCCGCAGGCACCGGTTCAGCCAGTTTCGAGGTGACAGCGCGATAGGTGGCCGCAAGGCCATCGTGTTGCAGCTTGCCGAGGACTTTTCGCACCAGATCGGGGCGCGCCCGCGCCTTGCCCACCAGACTCTTGGATGCGAGCGCCATCATCTGGCGCTCGGTGCCAGGAGACACGACCGATGCCATATTCCGAACTCGAACAAAGCCCTCCGATAACCGTGGTGTCGGCACATCGACGAGCTCCATTGAGCCATCGTTCAAGGATTGCAGCAATTGGAGCATAGCAGGGCTATAGACACGCGCTCTCTGGCGCAGTCAAGCCACCACTTTTGTTTCGCGTCTTTCATTTCTCGTCGGCGATCAGTCCCTCCTGAGACTTTGCGCTCGGTGACTTCACCACCCGTCCTCGCGGTTCTGCAATCAATTCATCGGTTTCATAGATTGGTGCACCGCCCATTCCACGCACTTGGTAACCATGCCGGTCCAACCAATCTAGACACTTCTTGTGTATGACTTTTCCGTGGGTCGCCAAAACAACAATCGGGCAAACCTCCTCGAACACGCGAAGTCCGCCTTCAAAAACAGCCGCTTCCGCTCCTTCCACATCTATCTTTATCAAATCAGGCTTGGGCAGCATCTTTTCAAAAACCAAGGTATCCAACGTCACCGCTGCAACTCGACGGCTCCCGTGCGTTGTGACCTTCCCCATCGACGGACTGTTGTGCGGCTCAAAACCAATAGCGCCGTCAAACTCGCAGACTGCTCCTTCGATCACGGTGACATTGTCAACATCGTTGAGTCGAAGGTGCCGTCGCAGGAACTCCAAATTTTCTGGAAGTGGTTCCACCGCCACAACATGGCCAGCTGGACCCACCAATAGTGAAGCCATCAGGGTGTAAAATCCAACATTGGCTCCCACATCCCAACAAACTTGCCCGGCCCGTAGATGCTCTGCAAAGAACATCTGTTTCTGCTTCTCGTATGTCCCCAGCCAACAGCCATGCGTTGACGAGCCCGCCACCCATTTCGCCCCCCGCATTGGTCCCTGCAATACTCTCATCGTCGCGTTTTTTGGAACCAGACGAAGGGGAACCCGAAGAAGAAACCCCAAAGAACTGTGATTATCGATCTTGGCCAAGTTAATAATGATCAACGGAAACCTCGAAATGTGGTTGGGTGCAACTGCATCCAGGTCACCTAGCTGACGCCAGATAGGATATCGCAAGAATTGGTGCTGCAACACGAAATCGGGTGTGCCTTCGGGTCAGATGCACCGGTGTGCTTGAAGGAGAAGCAATCGGGTACGCTCAATGAGTGATTGATCCGTGCCGACAAGTTGAGCGTACTCGAACACCCTCGCTGCCATCGCTTCTGCTTCCAACGGGGTGAGTTGTGCATGAGTTTCGAT
>MGST01000261.1:0-6288 GCA_001798605.1 Deltaproteobacteria bacterium RIFOXYA12_FULL_58_15
GTCAACTACCTGGGACACGTCAATGTCGTGCGGGCGTTCTTGCCACATATGATGAAGCAGAAGAGCGGCAATATCTGCCTGGTCTCTTCCATGCTGGGTTTCTTCGGTGCCTTCGGTTACTCCGCTTACTCGGCAAGCAAGTATGCTGTTCGCGGTTTTGCCGAGAGCCTGCGGCATGAGCTCTTGCCGCACGGAATCAAGGTGACCTTGAGTTATCCCCCCACCACCGAGACGCCCGGCCTGGAAAAAGAAAACCAGATCAAACCCAAGGCGGTCTGGTCCTATGAATCGGAGTCAGGCTTCAACAAGGTCTACACAGCCGAACAGGTCGCCCAGTCGATGCTCAAGGCGATAGCTCAAGGAAAGTTCGAGCACCTCTGCGGCCTCGACAGTAAGTTCATGCGTCTTCTGTTTCGCCACTTCCCAGGCTTGTCGCGCTGGATCAACGACGGTGAATTGCGCAAAGCCTTCAAACGAGTTGAGGGGAGCAAGGAGCTGCCGGCCGGGCGGTAGCTCACTACGTCCCAGCACATTCGAAGAAGTCCTCACACTCTTGCGTCGTGACGGCTGGACAACCTTCGCCCTGTTGTGACAGATAGCAATCCTCGAACAGCGCGACCTGGCAAGGGAGGAACGTCAGCATCCCGTCGCAGACATCTTCCGTGAGCTCTATCGAATCGCCGCAGGTTGCGTCGCAGGCATAGGTGCCATCGAACAATCCGCCGAACCAGCTGCACACCTGCTCTGCCTCTGACTGGTTCAGATCATTGAGGAGCTTGGCGCGATCGACGCCGGTGACCCCGGGCGAGACCCACTCACACTCTGTGTTTCCTTGGCTGTAGCCGAGGTCGCACACGCAGACGTCGCCCACGGTGTTGGGATGACTGTTGGGGCCGCACACGGTGCCGACGCAAGACCCATCCGCGTTGCAGGTACCCGCGCAGGTACCGCAAGAGCCATGGCAGCCGTCGTCACCGCAAACGCGTCCATCGCAATCGGGTATGCAGGCGGCGCATTGGCCGCTCACGTTGCATGTCGTGCATTCGTGAGAGGTGCCGCAACCGATGAGCTTCTGATTGATCAAAGCACAATCTGGGTCGGGAGCGCCGCATTCACAATGGCAACCATCACCGCGGTCGTAACCTCCCGAGCAGGTCCATTCAGCGGGTGGACACGTTCCCGCGAGGAGCGTTTCGTCGCCGCCGAGGCGCTGAACGCCGGGATGGACGACGCGGGACTCGTTGATGCCACAGTGGAGGGTCGCACCACTTGCACTCTTCGCTTCGAGGACGAGCTTGAAACTGTTGTAGGTCCTGCGGGGATCATCCTGGATAACGGGCACTTCACGGACGAGAACCTCGTTGGTGAATCCACCGGTGCAGGCTGGGTCGAGGATGCCCGTTACCGTGGGGGTTGTCTCCAAGTCTGTATCATAGCGGTACATCGTGTAGTCGATGGCAACCACGTCAGTGGGACATTCGCTGCTGCCATCGAACTCAGGATAGAAGACGACCTCGCCTGTGGTTGGCGTCAATACAAACGTATCTTCTCGGAACGCTGTCACGTCGTAGCTCTTGTTGGTGTAACGGTAGAGAACAGTTCCGTCCGCGGTTTCAGCCTCGAGAGTGAGGGCGAAAACCTGCTTCGCCAAACCCATGATGGGCACGAATTTGCCACCGTATCCCTGCGCGCACGGGAAGTCGTTATCGATGCCAGGAACTTGTCCCTCGGGATCGACGATGACGAGGTGAACGTTTGCAATGGCGCGATACAACGGGACAACCGCAGGGGTTGGTTGGTTGTCGCAGTTTCGCAGGTCAGGGACCCGCGCGTCGTCGGACGGGTCGCTGTAGTCGATCTGCCAGCGAATCTTCGCCATGGCATCGACCTTATCGCCTTCGCATCCGAGCAGGACAGAACAGAGAGAGAGTGTGATGACAAATCGCATGGTGTCCTCGACGGGAGTTGAGAGCTAAAGCCGCGCGCGGACCGACTCGTATTCGGCTTCGCTGATGCGGTTGACGAGATCTTCTTGGTCGCGACGCAAGGCAGCGGCAAGACCTGACTCGATGGTGGTGTTCAATATCGTGCAGGCATAGGTGGCGAGATCGATGAGCCGAATGCGCTCGGCATCGTTGGCATCTTTGAGGAGGCCTTGAGTCCGCAACAATGTTGCCAACAAGGTGAAGCTGCCGATGGCGGCGTCTGCGGCCTTGCCGAGTAGCAATTGGTGCTCAGCCACACGGATACCAAGGTCGGCGCGCAGCTTATGAAAGACGCCACCGAGCGCTCGCACTGAGTCGTCATATTGTCGCGCGAGACCCTGGAGCTCTGGGGCAATCTTAGGGGCAACGGCAGTGACATCGGGCAGCTCAGCGGCGAAGCTGAGGGCGGCTGCTGCGATGTGGAAGCGCAATACCTCGTTGGCACCTTCAAAGATGCGGGTGATGCGAAGATCGCGAACGAAACGTGATAGGCCAGTTTCCTCAATGAAGCCGGCACCACCGTGGACCTGCAGGCTCGCGTCGGTGATGAAGCCCGCTGCCTCTGAGGCATGAACTTTGGCAATTGACGATTCCCAGATGATGTCGGAGCCGTACGACGATTGCAGCAACGTGGTCAAGCGGACGAGGCTCTCTGCGGCATAGAAGCGCGCACGCATCTCAGCGATCTTTTCCCGCACCAGGCCAAAGGAGCCGATGGGTTTGTTGAACTGATGGCGCTCGAGCACATACGCCGACGCCTGTGTCAAGGCTTGGCGTGCGCCGCCGAGGCAACCCGCCGACATCAGGGTGCGACCCCAGGCGAGGATCTCGTTCATGAGGTCCAATCCCTTGGCAGGCTCACCGATGACATGGCTGGTATCGACGATAACATCATCGAAGCTCAGGGTTGTGGTGGACGAGCCACGAATACCCATTTTGTTTTCTTCGGCTCCGACTTCGATGCCGGGCATACCCTTGTCGAGTAGGAGAATGCTGTAACCGCGTTTGGCACCACCAAAGCCGGGGGTTTTTGCCAGAATTGTGTAGACATCGGCAACGGCACCATTGGTGACGTAGCACTTGCTGCCGTTGACGGTCAGCTTGGACTGTCCGTCCCATCTGCCCGTCGTCTTGACCCCGGCGATGTGTGAGCCGGCGTCGGGTTCGGTGGCGGCGAAGGCGGCGATGTGCTCGCCTGATGCCAATTTGGGCAGGTACTCTGATTTCAGAGCGTCGGAGCCAAAGGCGATGAGGCCGCGAAGACCCAGGCCACAGTGCAGACCGATGGCGGTTGCCACGGAGCAATTGAAAGTAGCCACCTCTTCGGTGACTCGAGCGGCGGCGCTCAACGAGAAACCGGCACCGTCATACTCGGCCGGGATGGTGAGACCGAAGAGTCCGAGCTCAGCTGCGGAGTTATAAACGTCGGGTTCGATGGTGTGATTCTCGTCGATGGCGGCGGCATCAATGTGGCGTTCTGCCCACGTGCGAACCGACTCTGCCATCATGTCGACGGCGTCAGCCTCGTCGGCATCGATTCCCGGGCGAACGAGGCCATCGGCAATATCCGTTGCGTGTTCAACTACTGAGGAAAACGGATTGGTCATCGTTTACTCTCCGGTGCTCGCTGAACTTGTCATCCGGCGGTGGGTTGGTTTCGATTCAGAACTGAACGATGCGGCGCTCTTCGTCGCGTTTCTCGAAGTCGTCGTGGCGCCCGCGGTAGAATTCTCGCCAAAGGTGGAGGTAGCCTTCGAGGAGTCGTTCGGAGCTCATTTTGTGTGGGTGGAACACGACGTTGGCGTCGTTGTAGTGTTTCCATTTGTAGTCGAAGATGCGCTCTTCCTCGGTGTACTCGAGCCACAGTGGCGTACCTGGGTAGGGTGTCGAGATCACAAACTCCGCGAGGTCGATCTTGGTCCGCTGTGCGAACTCGAGCATGCGATCGAAAACGCCCTCGTCGTCATCTCGATTGCCGACCAAGAACGATACGTAAGGATCGATGCCGTATTCATGGCAACGAGCGATAGTCCGCTCGGCCTTGCCCATGGCTTCGGCGTCGCCGGTTCCAAAGGCTTTGCGTGTGATCGGATCGAAACCACCAACCAGGTAGAAGCGGTTGATTCCGGTCTTCTTGAGCAGCTCGAGGAGAGTGGTGTCGAGATTGAGGATCATCGGCATGCTGATGCCGACATAACTCAAGTCGATCTTTGAGCCATTCTCTTGCTCGGCGACAACCGTGTCGAGAAAGCTACGGAAGGCTTTGCGCGTTCCCTGCAACCCAAAGGACGAGGTGTCTTCGGTCAAGGAAATCCGTTTGCCGGCGTTGGCAAACGTGAGCATTGTCTTCAACAGGTTTTCAATCGAGTGCTGACGGATCTGCGGCCCATGCATCAACGGTAAGACGCACGCGTCGCACTTCAGCGGACAGCCACGGGATGTTTGCAACGGGTAGTCGTCGGGTCTGAAACCGTCGCGCTCATTGTTGAGGTAGAGGTCCACCCGCGGTGGTGGCAACAACATCAGGTCGACAACGTCGCCGGATTCGTATCGGGACTTGAGTCGCCCGCGCTCGGCGTCGGCGACCACTCGGGGCCAGATGTTTTCCCCCTCGCCAACGACCACGGAGTTGCAATGCAACGCGGTCTCGTCGGGCATGCGGCTGGGGAAAATGCCGCCCATGACGACATTTTTGCCACGCTTGAGCAAGGCATCACCGAGCTCCAGGGCACGGGTTGCTGCGGGCGTAAAAAACGAAAATGCAAACAGATCGGACTCATGATCGGGGTCGAGAGGTGTGATCCTGTCGTCAATGAACTCGATCTCGTGTCCTTCGGGAGTGGTTGCGGCTACCTGGGCGATACCCAGGGAGGGCGGTCCGAGGTATTCATCGACCGGCACGTCATCGCGCAACTCGGGGTGAGCGTCCGCGTGTCGCTCGAAAGATGGGTATACGAATGTGATTTTCACGAGATACTCGCTATCAGCTGAGAACGCCGGAAAGCGCCGTGATGGTCTCGTCGACGGTGTTGACCTTCATGACCTCTTCCATGTCGGGATCAATGTCAAACTCTTCACTGACTCGCGAGAGCATCTCCATGCTCTGCAATGAATCGAGTCCGAGGTCTTCACGCAGGCGATCTGTTCCCTTGATTTCCCCCCTGTCGAGGTCCGCCAGCTCGGCGACTACATCGTAAACGAATTTGGTGAGCTCTGCCTTGTTGGCCATGGTCTTGCTCCTGGTTTTTCTTGTTCGCTGTTGTCCGCAACTACCCATTCCTGCGGATGAAGCCATTGGCTCGGTACCACTCGAATGACGCCATCAGAGTGTCTTCAAGTGGCCGCACTGTGAAACCTAACTCCGTTTTTGCTTTGCTCGAGTCGACAAACTGCCCGTGTACGATCATGTCGACGATCTCACGGGATATCGCTGGTCGACCTTTTCCTTCTTTGTGACACCGTTCTTCTTCAGCCGAGGCGAAAACTACCGCTTCAGCGGCTGTCATACAACGTTCTGGCATCGGCACTCCAAACAGGCGTGACACCATCTGCAGCAACGCGGTCACCCTGACGTTGTGTCCGCCGAGGATGAGTCTCTCACCTGGGCGGCCGCGGGTGGCTGCCTGAACATGTGCAGCCGCCACGTCTCGCGCATCGACCACATTGATGCGGCCGTCTGTGTACACGCTAAGGGCCTGATTGGCCATACCCACAATGTAGAATCCAGTGCCCACCTTATGGTCAAATGGGCCAAAACAGCCGGTGGGAGACAAGGCGATGGTCTCAACGCCGTGTGCGGCCATGACAGCCGGTTCGAGGGCCACCTTGACGGCGAAATAGGTGCTGCCATCGGGAATGGAAGGCGAGCCGTCCGCTTCCGTGGCCAGTCGATCCTCGGTTGGGCGACCCACGGTGACGACGGAGCCGGTGTAGATCACTCGCCTCACCTTGGCCTGTCGCGCGGCGTTGAAGAGATTCTCCGCGCCGCCCACCGCCTGTCGCACTTGATCTGCGGTATCAACTGACAACCGCGGGTAGTGCCCAGCGGCAAAGTAGACGACGTCGGTGTTCTCAAAGGCGTTTACCAGAGAGTCGACGTCTTCGAGGGCGGCCTCAACCATCGGCACCTTCAGCCGGCGCAGGAATATCGTATTGCTCGACTTGCGGCGGGTGGCGACAATTTCATCGAATGGGCTGTCAGCCGCTTTGAGGGCTTCTATGATGTTGAGCCCCAAAAACCCCGTAGCGCCGACGACGACCGCTTTCATTTCTCGCCACTTTGCGTGCGCTCGCGGATCTGGGC
>MGST01000261.1:6391-6569 GCA_001798605.1 Deltaproteobacteria bacterium RIFOXYA12_FULL_58_15
ACGCCATCCCGGCCCCTGGGAGCGCCGGCGCAAAAAAAACCGCCGAGGCCCGGCAGGACGCCAGCCCTCGGCGGCTTTCAAAGACAGGCGATGCCCGGGAACAGCCGTGCGAGCCCGAGGTGCGAGCAAACCTCCTCGCACCTGAAACCCGCACCTGTCCCCTAACACCTGGAACCCT
>MGST01000262.1 GCA_001798605.1 Deltaproteobacteria bacterium RIFOXYA12_FULL_58_15
AGTTGCAGTAATGCTTTTGGGGCCATGAGATCGTCAGATCAACCTCTGCGCGCGTCGATGTTAGGGGGATCCCCGTCCGTGGAAATCCAGGCTAGCTCACTCTGCGGCCATATAGGGGTACTTCCAATCGCGGGGTGGGTCGAAGGTCTCCTTGATAGAGCGTGGGCTGGTCCAACGCATGATGTTGACCAATGACCCCGCCTTGTCGTTGGTGCCCGATGCGCGGCTTCCACCAAAAGGCTGCTGTCCAACGACGGCACCGGTGGGTTTGTCGTTGATGTAGAAGTTACCAGCAGCGAAACGCAGAGCGTGCATGGCTTTGCGCACGACAGCGATATCCCGCGAAAAGATCGCACCTGTCAGGGCGTAGGGGCTCGTAGAATCACACAACCTCAGGATCTCATTAAATTGGTTGTCTTCGAACTTGTGGATTGTCACCACCGGACCGAAGATCTCCTCTCGCATCAGCTTGTGCTTGGGATCTTCGGCGATCACCACGGTTGGATCGATGAAGTAACCCTCCGCATCGTCGCAATTACCACCCAGCCACACCTTGCCACCTGGGTTGTTCTTTGCGTAGTCGATGTAGCCTTTGATGTCGCTGTAGGCGTTGGCATCGATGACCGCTCCCATGAAGTTGGAGAAGTCGGTGACGTCGCCCACCTTGATCTCTTTGACCTTGGCCTCAAAGCGCTCGGCGAATTCTTTCCAGATGCTTGCAGGCACATAGATGCGCGAAGCAGCTGAGCACTTCTGACCCTGATATTCGAATCCGCCACGCAGTGCCGCCGTGGCCAATGCCTCGACGTCACAGGAGGAGTGGGCGAAAATGAAATCCTTGCCGCCGGTTTCACCAACGAGACGGGGATAACAATTGTAGCTCGCGATATTCTCGCCGACCGTCTTCCACATGTGCTGGAAGGTGCCGGTAGATCCGGTGAAATGAATGCCGGCGAGGTCGGGATGTTTGATCGCGATTTCACCAATGAGACGGCCCGGAGCATGCACGAGATTGATGACCCCTGGGGGCAATCCCGCCTCAGTGAGAACTTCCATGAGGTACTGAGCAGAAAGTGCTGCTGTGGTTGCCGGTTTCCACAGCACCGTGTTGCCCATCAAGGCTGGCGCGGTGGGAAGATTGCCGGCAATGGAAGTGAAGTTGAAGGGAGATACGGCGAGGACGAAACCGTCCAGGGGTCGATAGTCGACTCGATTCCACATCCCCGGCGACGAGTAGGGTTGATCGTTGAGGATCTGTCGGGCGAAGGCGACATTGAAACGCCAGAAGTCGATGAGCTCACACGCTGAGTCGATCTCCGCTTGATGCGGCGTCTTGCTCTGCCCGAGCATGGTCGCGGCGTTGACCCTTTGGCGAAACCGCCCAGCCAAAAGCTCCGCAGCTCGCAGCAGCACGGCAGCGCGCTCATCAAAGCTGGCGCTGCCCCACTCGTCTTTTGCGGCTTTGGCGGCGACAATGGCGTTCTCTATTTCCTTGGCACCACCCTGATAGAGGGTTCCAAGCTTCTGACTGTGCTTGTGCGGCGCGCGAACGTCGATCTTTTTGTCGCTGCGGACCTCTTTGCCACCAATGAGCAACGGCAACTCTCGGTCTTCTGCGGCCATGGCCTCAATGGTCTGGCGAAGCTCTCTGCGCTCTGGGGATTTGGGAGCGTAGGACTTGATCGGCTCGTTCTTGATCTCTGGAATCTTTGAGAATGCGTTGAGCATGATGGCCTCCTTGAACGGGTGAAAACCATAGACCGACGCCTGACGTGAGTCGAGATGCGAACACCCCTCTCAGCCCTCTCAGCCCTCTCACCGCCATCTCCATCTCCATCTCAATCTCGGCTCCATCTCCACGGGGCAGTGTTTTTCGTGGCGACGTGCTACAATGGACCACAGTTTGCAACCCATCGCGGCCGAGGTGAACCATGCGGGTAGACGAGGCAGGCAGCAGCAACGATGACAGCGTGCAGGACCTCGACAGCGCGCAGGACCTCGACAAGGTGCAGGACCTCCAAGACTCGAACATCGAGCTGCAACAGGATCAGCAAGACAACCCCAACGTCGTCAGCGCCGCCGAGCGTGCATCCCAACAACAAGATCAGGGCGAGGGCTGGGGCAGCTTTGCCGCCAACGAAACCCACAAAATAGCCCCGTGTGTTCAAGACTCTTTTGGGCACGGTGCGAAGAATCCGAATAAAGACGAAGAGCAGATTAGCGCGGCTGTCCTACTGGCCCAACTGCAAATTCAAAAGGGCATGCTCAAGGGCTGATCCAGGGCCGTGGTGGTGCCAGCAAGCGTCGGCGCTCATTGCGTCAATCCCACCTGACCGACGCCAAAACTCCACTCCGGGGCGTTAACAAAGTTTCACATTTCATTCGCCTGCCAAAGCCGACAAGTCGGTCACGATGCATTACTATATGCGACGATGAGCACGAAACCTGCGCTAAGGGTTTGGCGCCGAATGGGCGTATTCACTGCAGTGTTGCTGGGCATCGCCTGCGCAACCGCAGCGCATCAAGCCGCAAGCTCGCGCAATCAGACAACGGGCTCGGGCTTTGGGAGCATGGCCATGCATGATTCAGATCACTTTGCCGACGGCAGTTTCCGCAATCTGCTGGTTTCGGATGACGCGTTCCATCGCAAGGGTGTGTTCTCGGCGATGTGGCAGTTTCTCACCGATGGTACAGCGATTCGTGTACCCACTGAGCCTGTTCCGATTGTTGCCGTAACCCGCTCGAGATTCGCGGAACCGCCTGCATCAGGGCTTTGTGTGACTTGGCTCGGTCACTCGACGCTGCTCGTGGAAATTGACGGTTATCGGATCCTCACCGATCCCCTATGGGGCAAACGCGCTTCGCCCGTGGGTTTCGCAGGCCCCACGCGATTCTTCGAGCCACCTCTGGCCATCGACGACCTCCCCGAGCTCGACCTTGTGGTGATCTCCCACGATCACCACGACCACCTCGATCCCACCACCATCAAGGCGCTACGAGGGAAGGTGCCCCTGTTCGTGGTCCCCCTCGGTGTGGGCGAGTACCTGCGCGATTGGGATGTGGCGTCCGAGAAGATTCGCGAGCTCGATTGGTGGCAGGAAACCGCCGTCGGAGGTCTACGACTCGCATGCACCCCTGCCCGCCACTTCTCTGGCCGCGGCATGTTCGATCGCAACTCCACCCTCTGGGCCTCGTGGTCAATCATTGGCCCCACTCACCGAGCCTACTTCTCCGGCGATGGCGGCATGTCACCTTCCTTTGCCGACATTGGGCGGGTCTATGGACCTTTCGACGTGACCATGATGGAGGTCGGTGCCTATCATTCGAACTGGTCAGACATTCACAACGGTCCAGAACAAGCGACCCAGGCGCACCTCGATTTGCGCGGTAAGATGATGATTCCGATTCACTGGGGTACGTTCAATCTGTCTTTGCATGCTTGGACCGAGCCCATCGAACGGCTCCTAATCGCCACCGCCAACCATGGCGTCGATCTCGCCACCCCTCGCCCCGGCGAGAGTGTTGAGTATGGTGGCCCAACCGTCGCTGAGCGTTGGTGGCCGGCTGTTCCCTGGAAGACCGCCGCTGAAAAGCCGATCATCTCTCCGGGCCTGCCGCCTCAGACTGCGAGCTCACAAAGAGACCCATGGCAGGCCATCAACAGAGCCAAAATGGCTGTCAAAACTCACTAGGTCGGCACCTGATTCGAATGCATGCGCTGCTATCCAGATATCGTTGGAAGGAATTGGGGTACCCTTGTCACGCAAGTTCGCGGCAATGCGAGCGAAACGATCTGCGGTCGTCATGGTCACGGGCAGAAAGCTGACGACAGGGCTATCCAAGAAATCTTCGAGTTCCCTGAGATTGGCAGCGTATTTCGAACCGCGACGAAACCCGAAGAGGAGCTCTCCGACGACTATCGAAGACAAAAGGATGTGCTCTGCCCTACGCACAATGTTGGCCACGCCCCCATGACCGCGCCGAAGCTCAGAATAGGCATTGGTGTCGAGTAGAACGCGCATGGATTATTTTCCCGTGTTGGCATTTGACGCTCGCATCATCACCTCCACATCTTGCCATCAATGATGTCAAATTCCCTTGCCGCTTCATTGATGGCGTCGGCCTGCCCATCGGACCAGGTTCCTATGAATTGATCCAATGCCGATCCAATGACGCTCTGCTCGTCACCACAGCTTTCCCGCAAACCTGCTCCAGCCCGCATGAGCCTCAATGCGGCTCGGTTCAGGGATATGCCTTCGCGACGGGCAAGGCTTTGGATTCTCCTTCGGAGCTCGGGATCAAAGCCCCTCAATGTCAGCTGCTTTATGGTTTGACTCATGCGCGACTCACTTTGACTCATTATGAGGCATAAATGCTCACCCGTCAATCAGTGTCGCGGATTGCAGATTGATGTCGCCGAAACGTCACAGTAGAAAACGCGGGCACAAAACTCGCCCTCCGATGGGTTCATTGACTCAACGACAACGGTCTGAGAATCTACCTGCCAATATTGGAATCACCCATGCGTTATCTGAAACCTCTCGTCGTTATTCTGATCGCCCACCTGTCAGCCTGCGGTGACGACGAATCCAACAATCCCATATCACCGAACAATGAGCCATCGGAGATTGACGCCCTGGCGTTGCCCATCATTGACGGCGAATGGACGGTTGGAATGGTGATCGGCCTGATGTGGCCAGACGGCACGACTGAGACCCGTGTCTATGGCAAGGTGGAGGTTGGCGGCGAGGAGCCCACCGCGGATACCTTGTTCGAGATCGGCTCCATCAGCAAAACTTTCACCAGTTTGGCGTTGGCCGACATGGTGGTCGAAGGAACGGTCTTCCTCGATCAGGCAGTGCAGAGTTTGTTGCCGGCAGGGGAGGTGACGATGCCGAGCGACACGGCGGAGATCACTTTGGAGCATCTGTCGACGCATACCTCGGGGCTGCCGCGTATGCCGGACAATGTCAACCCAACGGATCCCGAGAACCCCTATGCGGACTACACTGCGTCAGAGATGTACGCCTTTCTGAATGGCCATTCCCTGCAGTTCGTGCCGGGAAACCACTGGGAGTACAGCAACCTCGGAGTCGGCTTGCTCGGACACGCCCTCGCTCGTACCGATGGCGTTTCTTGGGAGGAGCTCATCGAGTCACGAGTTACCACACCACTCGGTTTGGTTAACACCGCGATGACCTTGTCCGCCAATCAGCAGCAACGATTTGCCCAGGGCCATGATGCCGAGCTCGCCCCAGTGCCACCATGGGAATTCGATGTGCTCGCCGGTGCCGGTGCGTTGCGTTCGTCAGCAACGGACATGTTGTCGTATCTGGCGGCCCAAACCGGTGTTTCCGCCAGTTCCTTAACAGACGCCATGCAGAGCACACACCAGAGTCGGTACGCAATATCCAACGATATGGATGTTGGCCTTGCGTGGTTCATCAATGACGACCGCTACACTTGGCACAACGGCGGGACTTACGGGTTCGGCACTTTCGCTGGCTTTGATCGGCAATCCAGAGCTGCAGTGACGGTTCTGTGTAACACTTTCACCACCTACGGTGCCGAGACGGCCCTCGGATTGGAATTGCTCAAGCTGGTTGCGGGTGAAAGCTATGCGCCCGCGGCATTGCCTGCGACTTTGGTTCTGCAACCTTGGAAGCTCGCAAAATACGCCGGTCGATATTCCATGTCCGGCAGTGGGAGCATCGACGTTGAGCTTAGCAACACTGGCCACCTGTTTTTTCACCTGCCAGGGCAGTCTCCCTATCGCATGTTTGCGAGCGACAACGATGTTTTCTATTTGCGGGTGGCCGTAACCGAAATCACCTTTGAGTGCGATGCCGACGCGTGCAGCTCATTTCGCTTCGAACAGGCGGGGATCACCCCGTTCACCGCGACCCGTGAACAATGAACTTCACCGCGACCCGTGAACAATGGACCAACAACAATGAACCATGAAACACGAACTGTGAACTGCGAACGTGAGTTCCATCGCGCACGCAATCTAGGGACCGCGAATAGGATTGCCTGGTAGAACGTCGGAGAGAACAGGAGAAGAAAGCTCATGCACAAACGTGGCATACTCTGCGCTGTGATCACATTGCTCGCAAGCTCTTCGGCATTTGCCGCCGATCTCACGGGAAGCTGGGAAATCCAGAGCATGGGAGGTGACCGAACCGTCACCGTGGAAAACGTAGGCACAAAGCTCGCCGTCCATCGCGTGCTCTGGCCCGAGTTCGAGGGCAAGGCATACAAGCTCGAACATTTGTACCGCGGTACGATCGCGGGCAGCTCGATCTCTGGAGATCTCCTCGTTAAGGACGACGAGGCCAAGCACTATGAGATCCTCAGGACTTTTGAGGGCAGCATAAGTGGCCCGACCCAGATAAAATTGGACGGCTTCCCCATCATCAAGAAGGGCGAACCTTCCGCGGCAACGGCTGCACCAAAATTTGCGCCCCCAACACCCGAAGCTCCATCGCCGCCCCACGCTCCATCGCCACCACCAGTAGCGACACCCAAGGCTACGCCGACTCCTCAAACGGCCCCCAAGGCTACGCCGGCACCTCAAACGGCACCCAAGGCCACACCGGCACCCTCGGGGAGCCTGCTGCGGGAAACAGAGAAGGTCGAAACGTCGAGTCGCAGGACCCAATTCATCAAAGAGGGTGACGCCGCCTATGCTGCTGGCGACTACGATGAGGCCATGTCCAAGTACCGCATGGCAGCCAAGACCGCCCGCGGCTTCCCGGCTTCTGTCATGCATCGCATGGGAAGGACCCACTTGAAGCTCAAAGAGTACATCGAGGCGCAAAAGTGGCTGCGCCGCGCGATGCGC
>MGST01000263.1:0-3751 GCA_001798605.1 Deltaproteobacteria bacterium RIFOXYA12_FULL_58_15
GAGAACCGTTTCGGGGCTCATTCGCCGTCTGAATCGGATCGATCAAGAGCGTCACGCTAACGATGCAGACGCTCGCGAGATGCAAACCTAACGCACAAAGTGATGGCAACGATGAATCTATTCGTATCGCTCATTGCCGTGGTTGCGCTGTTTTTCGCCGCTATGCTTGGCGTAGATTCGATGGGCCTGCACAGCCTGTTCGGAATCGCGCTCCCATACCTGGCGATCGCAATCTTCCTTATTGGTGTGGTGGCGAAGGTGATTGGCTGGGCCAAGTCGCCGGTGCCATTTCACATCACGACGACCTGCGGCCAGCAGAAGTCTTTGCCGTGGATTCAGTCGTCCCACCTCGAGAATCCCCACACCAAATGGGGAGTGTTTGTTCGCATGGCACTCGAGGTACTCTTTTTCCGCTCGCTGTTTCGCAACACCCAGATGGCGATCGAGGACGGCCGAGCTGTCTATGGGCCATCCAAGTGGTTGTGGGGCGCTGGCATGGCGTTTCACTGGACATTCCTCACCGTGTTTGTCCGGCATTTGCGGTTCTTCACCGAGCCCGTGCCGCAGCCCGTTTTGTGGCTGCAGAACCTCGACGGCTTCATGCAAATCGGCGTGCCGGTTTTGTATATGAGTTCGCTCATATTCCTTGCTGCAGTCACCTTCTTGTTTCTACGCCGAGTGGTGTTGCCTCAGGTGCGTTACATCTCGTTGGCCGCTGACTACTTTCCCTTGTTTTTGCTCCTCAGCATTGGCGGAACAGGGTTTGTTCTGAGGCATTTTGTCAAGACCGATGTAACCGCCGTCAAGGAGCTTGGCGTGGGCCTGTTGGGCTTCAATGCCGTCGCCTCCCCCGACATTCATTGGCTCTTCTACGTACACCTGGTTTTTGTTTGCACCTTGTTTATCTACTTCCCGTTTTCCAAGTTGATGCACATGGGCGGTGTGTTTCTCAGCCCAACACGTAACCTAACCGGCAATTCCCGCGAGGTCCGTCACGTGAACCCCTGGAACTATCCGGTTGAGGTGCACAGCTACGCCGAGTACGTCGAAGAGTTCCGCGAGAGAATGGAACAGGCGGGAATCACCATCGATCCCGTTCCCGAAGCGCCGAAGGAGGGACACTGATGGCAGCCCCAAAATTTGATGAGATTGGATTTTACGACAAATCCAAACTGTTGGATTTCAGCCACAGCCCCAAAGCAGGTGACTGGCTCGATCCAAAAACAGATTTCCGTGATGGATCCTGGATCTATCCGACCAAGGCGAAGCACCTCGAGTACTTGAAGATGCCGAATCCACGTGAGTGGAATCCGAAGGACGAGGACTGGGCGCTTCCAGACAACTGGAAAGAGATTGTCATCGAGGGCTTTCGTGAGCGCCTCCACAAGTACCGTTCGCTCAAGGTGTTTATGGACATCTGTGTGCGCTGCGGTGCATGCGCCGACAAGTGCCACTTCTTCATCGGTGGCGGTGATCCGAAGAACATGCCCGTGCTTCGCGCCGAGCTGCTTCGCTCGATCTACCGTGGCGAAATCAAGACGATGACCAAGATCCTTGGCAAGCTCGCCGGTGGCCGCAAGCTAACCAAAGAGACCATCAAGGAGTGGTTCTACTACTTCTATCAGTGCACCGAGTGTCGTCGTTGCTCAGTCTTCTGCCCCTATGGCATTGACACTGCTGAAATCACCATGATGGCCCGCGAGCTGTTGCACCTGCTCGGTCTCGGCGTCAACTGGGCGATGGAACCTGTGGCCGCTTGTTACCGCACCGGCAACCATCTCGGCATTCAGCCCCACGGTGTCAAGGACACCCTCGAGTTCTTTGCCGACGACATTGAAGAGGCTACTGGTGTCAAGGTTGACATCCCGATCAATCAGGTGGGCGCCGACGTCCTGTTTGTCACACCGTCGGGTGACTTTTTGGCCGACCCGGGCACCTATACGTGCATGGGCTACATGACGTTGTTCCACTACCTCAAAGAGAAGTACGGCTTCACCTACACGTGGAGTACCTACGCCTCTGAGGGCGGTAACTTCGGTCTGTTCACTTCAGCTGAAATGATGAAGCGGCTGAACTCGAAGATCTATGCAGAAGCCAAACGCCTCGGTGTCAAATACATCATCGGCGGCGAGTGCGGTCACATGTGGCGGGTCCTGCACCAGTACATGGACACCATGAATGGACCAGCGGATTTCTTGGAAGTGCCCAAGAACCCCATTACGGGGACCGTGTTTGAGAACGCCAAGTCGACCAAGATGATTCACATCTGTGAGTTCACCGCCGACCTGATCAAGCACGGCAAGCTCAAGCTCGATCCGAGTCGCAATGCGGGCTGGAACGTGACGTTCCACGATTCCTGTAACCCGGCGCGGTCGATGGGCTTCTTTGAGGAGCCGCGGTACATCATCAAGAACGTAGTGCCGGAGTTTCATGAAATGCCCGAGAACACCATTCGTGAGCAGACCTTCTGCTGCGGCGGTGGGGCAGGTCTTGGTACCGACGAATTTATGGAGATGCGGTTGCGCGGTGGCATGCCACGGGGCAACGCCGTCAACTACGTGAAAGAAAAGTTTGGCGTCAACAAACTGGCTGCCATCTGCGCCATCGACCGCGCCACCCTGCAAACGGTATGCGAATACTGGGCACCAGGGGTGACGGTCACCGGCGTGCACGAAATGGTCGCCAACGCCCTCGTCCTCGATGGCGAGAAGGAGCGCGAAGTGAACTTCCGCATGGAGCCTCTGCCCGGGAAGGAGGGGTCCGATGTATAACGGTGGCAAAATTATCGCGGGGATCGTGATCTTCATCGTTTTGGTCACCTTCCCCATTTGGTTTTCGTTCTCCAACGAGAGTCTCGGAAAGAAGCCTGAACCGAAGAAACCAGTGGGTTATGAGCACTGTGTGGAGGATACCGCCTACATGAAGGCGTTCCACATGGATCTCTTGAACAACTGGCGAGACTCAGTGGTGCGCGACGGCAAGGGTCTTTACCACTCGAAAGCGTTCAAGGGTGAGACCTATCCAATGAGCCTGTCTGACACGACGGTGCAGTCGTGCATGACCTGTCACTCCAGCAAGGCTGATTTTTGTGATCAGTGTCACAACTACGTGGGCGTCACTCCCTACTGCTGGGATTGCCACGTGGAGCCAAAGGGGAATCAGTGATGGACGAAAGTAGACGTTGCTTTCTCAAGACCGCCGGCGCCTCCATCGTCGGAATGGGCGTCGGTGCTTCTGCTGTGACAGCGCTCGCCGATGCCCTCGGTGATACGCCTTATCTTGGAGCCAAAACGGCCAAGCGTTGGGCCATGGTCATCGACACGCGCAGCTGCGCCGAGACCAAGGGTTGCACGAAGTGCATGGACGCCTGTCATCGCGTCCACAACGTGCCGACCATTGAGGATCCGCGGCATGAGGTGAAGTGGATCTGGAAAGAGCCGTTTAGGCATGCGTTCCCCTCGATGTTCGAGGGAACCCATGGCTACGAGGATCGAGTACAACCCCTCGACTGGCTCAAGGATCGGGATGTCATGGTGTTGTGCAACCACTGTGACAATCCGCCGTGCGTGCGGGTGTGTCCGACACAGGCCACCTGGAAACGCGAAGACGGCATCGTCATGATGGACATGCACCGCTGCATCGGCTGTCGCTTCTGTGTCGTCGGTTGCCCCTACGGCTCGCGTAGTTTCAACTGGAAAGATCCCTTTGGCAAGCCAGGCTCCGAAGAACGCAAGAATGCGAAGCTCGACCC
>MGST01000263.1:3765-10829 GCA_001798605.1 Deltaproteobacteria bacterium RIFOXYA12_FULL_58_15
GCCGGCGTGCGTGGAAACCTGCGCCAAAGAGGGTCCTGGTTCGCTCACCTTTGGTGATCTGGCCGACTCCGAGTCCGAGGTGGCAGCCATTCTCAAGCAGGCCTACACGATTCGTCGCAAGGCCGCCTTGGGGACCAGCCCGCACATCTTCTACGTCGTCTGAGAATTGAGGGCATAGACCATGATTGAAAAGGCACTCTCTGGAAGCCCCAAGTATTGGGCGCTCATTTTCTTTTGGCTCGTCTTCATGGGCCTGGGGGCTTTCGCCTTCTTGGGCCAGTACCAAGATGGGTTGCAAGTAACGGGCTTGAGCCGTGACGTACCGTGGGGATTCTACATTGCCCAGCTGACCTTCTTAGTTGGCATTGCCGCATCGGCGGTGATGGTGGTGTTGCCATACTACCTGCATGATTACAAAGCCTTCGGTAAACTCGCCATCCTCGGTGAGTTCCTCGCCATCCCGGCGGTGCTGATGTGCATGTTGTTCGTGCTGGTCGACATGGGGCAAACCGCGCGGATCGCCAACATGTTCATCTACATCACTCCCAACTCGGTGATGTTCTGGGATGCCTCGGTGTTGATGGGCTATTTGGGCCTCAACATCGTCATCTCCCAGGTGACGTTCGGCGCAGAGCGCAAGGGCATCGCCCCACCAAAGTGGATCAGGCCGATCATCATTTTGTCGATTCCGTGGGCGGTCTCAATCCACACGGTCACGGCATTTCTCTATTCTGGACACGCCGCTCGCCCGTTTTGGATGAGCGCCATTTTGGCGCCGCGCTTTTTGGCCTCGGCGTTTGCTGCGGGTCCGGCGCTCCTGATCTTGCTTTGCCTCGTGGTGCGCAAGCAAACCAAGTACGACCCAGGCATGAAGGCTCTGCACAAGCTCAGCGAGATCGTTGCCTACGCAATGGCCGCGAGCGTGTTCTTCATCCTTCTCGAGATCTTCACTGTCTTCTATTCTGGGATTCCCGAGCACATCCATCACTTCCAGTACATGTACATGGGCATAGACGGCAAAGCCGCGTTGGCACCTTGGATGTGGACGTCTTCGGTACTCGCAATCGTTGCGTTGGTGCTCCTGTTGGTGCCACGTTATCGCAAGAGCAGGATGGGTCTTCCCATCGCCTGCGTCGCGACCATTGCGTCTCTTTGGATCGAGAAGGGCATGTCCCTCGTGGTCGCAGGGTTTGTGCCCAACCCTCTCGGACAAGTGATCGAGTACATGCCCACCGGCCAAGAGTTGATGATCTCCTTTGGCATCTACGCCTTCGGCGGATTGGTCCTCACAGTCCTCTATAAGGTGGCCATTTCAGTGCGCGAGGGCCTGCAGGGTTAGCCAAATTAGTGACCTTGGTCGCGCGTAGATCCCTACGGGATGGGATCGGGCACGGCTGTCCTCCCGTGACGCAACTACCCACCCGGAACTTCGTCCAGTTCAGGTCATTTGGATTGGTCCACGAGATTTTCCAGAAACGAAAACATTGCATCTGCAGATCCGTCATCCAGGAGTTCTCGCCGAATGTCCTGCATGTTTGCGACGAATTTCTTCCGATTCCGAAGAAGATCCTCAATGGATTGCGTTAGGCTACGTTCGTCGACGGACGCGAGATCCACTTCGTGGCCGATCCCATGAAACTCGACGCGAGCCGCATTGCCGGGCTTATCCGCATGGCGGGCGGGAAAGATCAAGAACGGCACTTCCCTTACGACGCATTCCTTGATTGTTCCGAGACCACCAGCAACAAGAGCGGCTTGGGCCACTCCCAGAGCACCTATTTGCGAAACCCAGGGTTCAACTTTGGCGTTTGGCGGAAGGGGCTGCATTGGAAGCGTCTTCTCGTCGGCCTGGACGATCGCGTACCAAGTTGGATTTTGTTCCATGACACGGAAGAACAACTGCCAGAAGCGATTCGCATACTTCAAGAAATAGGACGTGGCGGTCCCGAGTGAGACGTACAGAAGCTTCGATCCCTCGGGGTAGAACGGCAAGGGGTACTGTTCTTGCAGCCGATCCGAGTCGAAAAGACCCACATGATTACGGCCACGCATGTATGGATAGTCAAAGCTTTTTGGACAAAGCACAACTTCAGGCATTTCGTACTCAGGACCAAAGTCGGACAGCGTTACCCTCAGTCCGAAGGGCTCACCCCACTGCTTCATATCATGGGCCAGCTTCCGAATGCTGCCCCCATGTTTCCCAAAAGTGGTGAAAAGAGTGTAGAGCACCCAATAGCGCGTCCATTCCAACCGCACCCGAAGGCGTGAGGGCCAACTCCCGGTTGGGCGCACGCGAGACCACGACGGTGGATAGCTCGAATTGAAGGCCACGCGCAAATTGGTTCGCAGATAGACACAAGGGATGCCAACTTGTCGCGCCGCAACGGCCAAGAATGGAAGAAATGAGTCCAAGAGAAGAATATCGATCTTCCTCTCCATCAAGACACCCGTCAGCTCGTCAATCGAAGCGCGAGCCGTTTGCCGTAGGGCACGAACGAGAATCGAATAGAGTGGTTCTTTCGAGTCGAGAAACTCTTCGAGAAACCCTGAGGCAAACAGTTCGGTCAAACATGGAACATAGTCAAAGTCCTTGCTCTCGATAAAACCAACAGCTCGGACCCAGTCAATTCCCCAAACCCTCTGGATGAGGTCCGTCGAAGGGGGGCCGGCGAACACCACAGTATCTCCACGTCTCTTGATGGCTTTGGCCAGATCTATTCCCGGGATGACGCCGCCCCACTCCGGATTCATTACCACCATGTAGTTCAAGTCAGCTCCTCAGATCCGGTTCCGGCACACATCGCGTCAATTCAATGAGGCCCGATCGTCCGATACGGATTTGGGTGAATCTCGAGAATCGACATCCACGTGCAGTAGTCCTTGGTTGTCGACGAAAGAGGAGTGTAGAATGTGCGTCGCCAAGACGAAGTGCAGCGCCCAATTCGCAAACCACTTGATCCCTGAGCTAGAACCGCCTGGGGTGCGGCAAACAGATCTCAATGCGGAGATCGTAAGGGGGGAGAAGACTCCGACGTCCTCAATAATCTTTGCAGAAAGAAACTCGTCGATCAGAGTATCCATCACGGGACTCATTCCCTCACGAACTGGCGGCGGCGGAGCCTGATATTGCTGCTTCTTTCTGGTCACAAGCTCATCGGGCATTATGCCCTTGGCTATGTCTCGGAGAATCGCCTTGGTGATTCCCTTTCGGTACTTGACATCGTTGGGCAGTCGTTTCGCAACGTCAAATACGTGGTGATCGAGGAATGGGACCCGCGCTTCGACAGAATTGGCCATCTCTACGCGGTCGCCGAGAACCACCAAAATGAAGCGGGCCAGATTGCTGCGATAGGCACCGTATTGATACTGGTGCAAATGGTGACGGTTCTTCCCCTGTTCTGGGGGAATGATGGATGCAAACTCCAAAATCGGTTCCCGTCGCACCCGGGTTTCAAATAGAAGCGGAAGGAGTGTGCGCACCGCCCGGCTGAGGAGTCGCGTGGGCAGGCCTAGGGGATCAAGATAACCGAGCAAGAGCTCATCAGCACCCTCGCCCGTTATGACTACTTTGACGTGTTTCGAGGTCATTCTTGACAGGAGATACTTGCCGACGCCGCTCAAACTCACTTGGGGGGATTCGGTATGCCAAAGACAGGCGGCAAGGTTCCGAAGAAGAGAGTCATCATCGGCAATCGTGATGTCCTGGTGCAACCCAAGATGGGCGGCCATGGCTTTCGCGTGTGGCAACTCATCAAAACCTTTGGCCTGTGGAAAAGATATCGTGAGCGCCGCGAATGGGTCTGGGTGGTGTCGCGCCATGCTGGCAGCAATAAAACAGGAATCCAGACCACCGCTCAGAAACACACCCACAGGAACGTCAGAGCGCAAGCGGAGACGGATCGCCTCGTCCAGCACGTTGGCGAAATCATCCTGCATTGACTTGGAGAAACCGTCTCCGGTGACTTGACCCCGTTCGGGAAAGTCCAAATCCCAGTACTGGACAGTCTTGGATGACAGGGAATGTAGATCCACCTCCATGAAACAACCGGGGGGCACTACATCCACGCCCTCAAAGATGCTCACGGGATTGGGTGTGAGTCCGAACTTACAGTAGAGAGAATCTCTCACGGCCACTCGGTTCAGGGCGGGGTTAATCAGAGAGGTCGCAAAGATGGCTTTTGCCTCAGACGCAAAGACATAGGCACCGGAAGTTGTCTGAGCCCAGAAGAGTGGTTTGATACCAAACCGATCCCGCATGGCGAAAATTTTTCTTTTCGACTTGTCAAAAAGAAGAAAGGCGAATTCCCCGCGGAGATGTGTATGGAAATCTGTCCCGTATTCGCGATAAAGGTAGAGCAATATTTCTGAGTCGCTTTGGGTCTTGAATCGATGACCTTTGGCCCGAAGCTCAGCCCTAATTCTCTCGTGGTCGTATAGCTCACCGTTGCATACGACCGCCAACTGGCCATCGTGGCTCACAATCGGTTGTTGACCCGTGTTCAAATCAATGATGGCCAATCGAGTATGGGCAAGAGCAACAAGACAGTCATCATCTCGGTAGGTTCCGCGACCATCAGGTCCACGGTGACGGAGGCTTGTCATCGCAGCGTTTAGCGCCAGATCCGAAACGGGTATGCCGACCACACCCACAATACCGCACATGACCTCTCCGATCCGCCCGTCCATGCGTCCGATGGAGGAAGCCGATTTTGCACAAAACCGAATTCGATGCCAAGAGCGGTGGCTCTGCGGCATAATCGTTCGCTGAGTGCTCGACCCAGAATTGTCACAGTTCCACCGACCCGCGTCAACGATTTTTGCCAGCCGTCTAAATGAGTCAAAGGGTGCGACGCGATGATCGCGCTTCGGCTCACCCAAGGTCCCGGATGACATATTCCGTTACCTCCCAGAGTCTCGCGGCCATGGTCATGTCTGCGCCGTTTTTCGTGGTGGTGGCGGGGTTGCAGTCGGCGAAGTACTTGCCCGAAATGCCCTCCACGTCGGCGTGAGTGGCGAGGTAACACTGGGTTGCTGCGCCCTGTTCTGTGTTCTTGAGCAGCAGGGGAGTGAGCCCCGCCATGGCCAATTCGGCACCGGGGAACAAATGGCGGGCGATGTTGGTGCGAATAACGCCTGGATGCAGAGCGTTGGCGGTGCGTCTTGTCCCGTTGAGGCGTTTCGCCAGGTGGCGTGCGAACAACAGATTGGCGAGCTTGGATTGGCCGTATGCGCCAAACGAACTGTAGTGTTTTTCTGCCGCGAGATCGTCAAAGACGATGCCAGCCTTGGGGGCGCGACTGTGGGCAGCACTGCTGACCATGACCACCCGCCCATTGTCTGTGAGCGTGTCGAGCAGACCTGTGACGAGGATGAAATGGCCGACGTGGTTGGTGAAGAACTGCGCCTCGTAGCCATGGATGGTTTGTCGTTTGGGCAGGGCCATGATCCCGGCGTTGCCGATCAGGGCATCGATGGGCTTGCCGAGCTCTTGCACAGATTGCACGCAGGCGCGGATTGAAGCTGGGTCGGCGAGATCGCAGGCAACGGGTGTTCCCGAGGTGCGGTGAACCTGCAATGCGGCGGATGCTTTGTCCACCGTGCGCGCGGCGCCAATCACGTGTCCACCGCGCAGACCCAGTATCCGCAAAGTTTCCAGGCCGAGGCCCGAGTTGCAGCCGGTGACCAAGTAGGTCTTGCCCGAAAGATCGAGGCCTTGGGTGACCTCCTGTGCGGTGCTGTTGTAGCCGAAGCCGTTAGCGCCTTTGCCCTTGAACATGCCTATCAATGCCATGTCCCTGTTGATTGCGCGCATTTCCACGAATGTCAACGCGCTGCACGTGGTTAGCTCGCCAGCAGGTGGTCGCGCGTGCCGGTCCGGCAAACGTCGCGTTGAACGAAGCCGTTGGTGGAACTCCGCCATGGGGAATTCACGAAGGTCTGTGCTGGTAGGACGGAGTCGGAGTCCATCGAGCTGTCGGGCTTTGGGCGGTCATTGCGAAGTGATGGCGGGGAATCGCGGCACAGGAGGCCCAGGGCGTTTCATCAAGGATAGTCGTCGAGCTTCTGATACAAGACTCCACACGGCAGATAGAGGTTGAAAACGGGTTGCTCGATGAGCTCGGCGAAACCCAACATGAGAGGGCCAACCTTCTCTATCGGTGAGGTACCCTTTTCAATAGGTAGGTATTCGTCGACCGTGAGCTCCATGAGCTCGGCCATCTCTTCTATGGTCTTGCCGCGTTCTTCGCGGTGCTCACGAATCAAGTGTGCAGCCTGGCCGACTCGGGTGTCTTTGCTCTTGCCACTTTTGGCCAACAGTCGTGAGGTCGGCACCTGCAATTTGACGGCGAGCTGACAGAGAATCGGGAACCACTTTTCAACGGCAGAGTCACCCGCCTCAATAGCGCGCCAATCATCAAGGGCAACGCCGAGCTTTTCCGCCACCTCCTCGACAGTGAGCTGACGATGTCTATTCAACCCGGTTTTCCCTTCTCGTTCCTTCTTGATGACCTCTCCAAGTTTCATGACAAACCTCCCATGTTCGCCCACCCGCGCAGCAGACTGTACCTCAATTCGACTCGGATACCGGAAATCGTGGACACGAATTGTTATGGCATCCCAGGGTTGGGTGCGCCAAATACGCAATTCTGGTTGACGAATTCGAGACAGTTGTTTTTTAGGCCGGTGACGCCAATGTGGTACCAACCGCGCGGCAGTGACTTGTGGTCGAGCCAGATTGAGAACTCCCACTTGTCGTTGCGCACCACCTTGTAACGGCGCGTGTCTTCATCTTCATCCCGGTTTGGCGGTGGCAACGCTTCAATGGTGATCGGCGCAAATGCCTCTTTTTCGCTGACCAATTTTTCCGGCAATTTCAGGAATAGCTGACGCGCCTCAGCGTCGGTGGCGATACTCCAATTCTGCACGTCATGCAGAACAAAGTAGTTGCCGCGTTTGCTGCGATACAGAAAGGAGAATTTGTCGCCGCGCTGCCAATTTGTGCCGTGCCAGAGTGCATCACAGGCAATCAAGGACGCGGTCTCAAGGTGAAATACCCTTGAGGT
>MGST01000264.1 GCA_001798605.1 Deltaproteobacteria bacterium RIFOXYA12_FULL_58_15
TGATCTTCCCAAGTTCAGCGGGAACACTTGACGCGCATAGTTCCAGGTGTCACTGTTACACTATGGCTTCAAGAATTACTATAAAAGAGCTTCACGCCACAACGGGTGAGCACGTTCGTCGCGCTGGTGCCTCGCGACGCGCAGTCCTTGTCACGGACCGTGGGCAACCCATAGCCGTTCTTGCCAACCCGTCGCTACTCAAACCACGCCACCGCAAGCGCACGCTCCTGCCGGAATTCGTGGCTCTGATGGCACGGACGCCAGGTGACGATGTGCGTGACGACCTCGATGAGGTGCGCAGCGACCGATGATCCTCTGTGACACATCCACGGTCGCCAAGCTTTACGTGCCTGAGCACGAGTCTGCCGCTGTTCGTGAGCGGCTCGAAGCAGAAGACGAGGTATGCGTTTCTGAGCTCCTGCGGCCTGAGCTGATGGGCGTCTTTCACCGACGACTGCGTGAAGGCAAATGGACACGTGCAGACTTCCTTACCGTCGTTCGGCAGTTCTCCACCGACGATCTCGGTGGATTCTGGACTTGGCTACGTCTCGACAGCACGATTGTCGAAGCCGCCGCCAGAACCTACACCACGCTGCCGGACGATGTATTCCTCCGCTGTGCCGACTGCCTTCATCTTGTCACGGCGCTGCATCACAACTTTGTCGACATCTACACCCACGACAAACACCAGACGAACGCGGCACCCATCCTTGGCCTCAAGCCCATAGCCATTCAGCGTTAGACGGCCGACAACCAGATCGGCGGCATGCTTCTCCACCGCCATGCCTACCATGTCTACCATGCGGGTCGCTGGCTTGTGTGCAACGACCCTGCTAAAGACGGTTTGCCATTCTGAGGATGTGAACCTTGTCACCATCATCTTTGGGTTCCGTGTATGCGTTGCTGACCGCTCTCTCTTGGGGAGTCGCGGTCATCTTGTTCAAAAAGAGCGGTGACTTTGTCCCGCCGACAGCGCTCAACTACATCAAAGACCTCATCGGCTTGATCCTGTTGTTGCTCACCTTCCTGGTGATGGACCTGGAGCTCATTCAACCCGCACCCATCGACGAGATCATTCTGTTGATCATCAGCGGCGCCATCGGCATCGGCATTGCCGATACGATTCTCTTTCGCAGTCTCAATCTCCTCGGTGCCAGTCGCTCGGCCATCGTCTCATGTCTCTACGCACCGTTCGTCGTGATGTTCTCCGGCGTTCTCCTCGATGAAGAACTCTCGTCGATGATGGTTGTAGGTGGTTTGCTCGTGATCGCAGGTATTGTTCTCACCGCCCGAAAGCGATCCGACCCGCTACCCCGAGGTCAACTCGTGGAGGGGATCTTCCTCGGCGTCCTTGCGGAGGGTTTGATGAGCGTTTGCATCGTCGCCGTCAAACCGATCCTCGAAACCCATTCGGTACTTTGGTCTACGACAGTCCGTATGGCCGGCGGCGTCGTTCTTCTCACCCTCCTCGTTATCGGCTCCAAAGCCCTGCGTACACAGTTCATCACTGCCCTTCGACCCAATCGCGCCTGGCGTTACGCCATCCCGGGCTCAGTTGTGGGTGCCTACGGGGCCATTCTCTTATGGATCGCGGGGTTCAAGTACACGACGGCCATGCTGGCATCCATCCTCAATCAAACCAGTACGCTCTGGGTGGTGCTTCTGGCCGCGTTGTTTCTGCGTGAGCGACTCACGGTCACCAAGGTTTTTGCTGTGGGCCTCGGCTTTTTGGGCAGCCTCGTCGTGCTCCTGTAGACAAGGCTTGGGGTCACAAAAGCCAACATCGCGGGCCTGTGCCGACGTCAAAGCATACGCCATCGCAGCAGTCATCCGTGGTGCTACAGATCTCTCCTCCCCCCACGCAGGGTCGAGTCATCGAGCAAACGAGTCCTGCGCCAAAGTTGACGCAGTAGGGTGCCGTCAGGCAACAGTCAATCGAATCCGCGCATGACTCGCCCACGACACGACAACCGCAAATCTTGCCGCCGGTGCCATCGTCAACACACTGTCCTGCGCAACAATCGCTGTCGTCCGCACAACCATCACCCAGCGGCATGCAACCACAAACGCTGACGCCGCTGCCATCGTCGCTGCAATATCCATCGCAGCAATCGCCATCGTCCTCACAGATCATGCCATCGGCCGCGCAGCCACAAACGCCACCGATGCAATCGTTGTCACAACAGTCTTCGTTTGCGGTGCACACCCAGCCTTCGGGCATACAAGCGGGATCTGTGCCGCAACGATACTCATCGATGCCCAGGGTGATGTCCCATGCCGTACAGATACCCTCACAGCAGCTATCCGCGTTGGTTGGATCGCAAGGCTGGCCAAAGTCGATGCAGCCACAGAACATCGCACCATCCACACCCACACTGCACAGACCCCCACAACAGTCCAAGGCGTCGTCGCACAACTCGCCTTCGGGTTGACAGAGTATGATGTCGGAGCCACAACGAAGCTCATCCGCTTCGGATGGCCACGGCTCACACACCAGGCTGCAGCAGCTCCCAGCCTCGGAGCACGGCGTGCCATCGACCAAACATCCGCCACAGCGAAATACACCCGACGCATCCTGTATGCACAGCCCGCCGCAACAGTCCTCACTCACAGCACAAACCTCGCCGGTGAGTTGGCATGCTGTGTCCTCGCTGATTCGACAACGCTTGGAGCCATGCTCGATGTCGGCGATACGGCAGACATGATCGCCACCACCGGCATACTCACAGCAATCATCATCGATGCGACAGATCTCTCCCCGCATTCGGCAATAGTCGTCTGGTGTGATCCAATCGGGATACGCATCGCCGGGATCTTCGTTGGGGTAACACGGCAGGACGCCGGTGTCCAAACACCCCGGTGTGCCATGGTAGTAGTCGCAACGTTTGACTCCGTCGGGAGTGTTGATGCAGGCAAAGGAGCAACAGTCGTTGTCCCGATTGCAGACGTCGCCAATGACCCGACAGCCACCAATGAACTCACAACGCAGGTCGAGGGAAGGATACCCAACAGGTAGATAGCAGGCGTGAGAGCAGCAGTCGGGATTTCCCTGACAGTACTCTCCCACCGCACGGCACTCCTTGGGCACCGACCCGATGTAATTGAGGGTACTGCAAATCAAAACGCCTCCCGCTTGCTCAGCGCAAGACCCCGAGCAACAGTCGCTATCAAGGGCACACACCTCACCCTCGATACGGCACAGCGAGTACAGAAGGCATTGACCGTTGGCACAGGTGTAAGAGCAACACTCGGCTGGCGCGGTGCATGTCTCTCCCGCCGCCAGACATCCATAACCCGTCGCCTGGCAGAGGTCGGTCGCACACAAGTTGGAGCAGCAATCAGAGTCCGCCGAACAAGAAGAGGTGATGCTGTTGCAAGTTCCGGCATTTGAACAGAGACCCGCATCACAATTCAGAGAGCAACACTGGCCGGCAAAATCGCAGACCGCGCCGTCTGGGAGACACCCCGAGACGTCGTAACAACCTGAGATGACACCGGCGACGAGAGGGCAACCGTCACAGAGGTTCCCCAAGCCATCCGCATCGGCGTCAAGCTGCGCGTCTTGGTTGACACCGTTGGGCGTCAGGGGACAGTTGTCGTCACAACCCGTCACCGTACCGGAAGCGCACGGAGCGTCACCGCGGAAGCCACTGTTGTCACCATCGTCGAGAACACCGTCGTCATCGGCGTCAGGGTCGCAGAGATCGCCCAGTCCGTCGCTGTCGAGATCGTCCTGGGCGGTGTTGCGCACCAGGTGACAGTTGTCATCGCAATTAAGAAGCACGCCACCGGTGCACCGATGATCACCGACCACGCCACTGTGGTCGCCGTCGTCGGGCACACCGTCATTGTCGCTGTCGCCATCACCTGCACTCAGTTCGCAGGCGTTGCCTACCCCGTCGTCGTCCGTGTCTACCTGGTCTGGATTTGCGACACTGGCGCAGTTGTCACAAATATCGCCAAAGCCGTCGGTATCCGTATCGGTTTGGTCGTTGGCGAAAAACGGACAGTTGTCCACGAAATCCATAACACCATCGTCGTCCGAGTCGATCCCTGTGCTCTCGTCGCCGCCAGTTTGGCTGTCACCAGGAATCTGTTCGTCGCCAGGTCGGTGTCCATCGCCGAGAATCTGGGCATCGCCAGGTCGCTGCTCATCGCCGGAAACCTGGCCGTCGCCGGGAATTTGTCCGTCACCGGGTTGTTGTCCATCGCCGAAAATCTGGCCGTCGCCAGGATTGAGGAAATCGCCAGTTGCGAAATCACCCGGGGCATCTCCACGACCATTTTCGTCGCCGACTCCCGTGTCACCTACGGCATCGCCATTGTGTGCATCGCCTGTGGTCGAATCTCCTACACCATCTTCCATGGTGAGATCGCCGGCCGCCGCATCTCCACGCGCCCAACCGTCTCCAACGCCCTCGGCATCACTCGGTTCTGACAACTGGGCTGTTATTTTTCCTGTGCAGCTGAGCAGGAAAATGGCAGAACAAACTCCCAGTCCTCCCAGCCCTCCCAGTCCTCGTTTCATGAACTCTCCCGCCCACAGGTGGGCCAAAGTGATCCCGTGGTTTGTTACTCATTGGAGAGAAAAAAGGTTACCCAGATGTGGCAGAGGGGGCGAGTGGCATGTAACCTTTGCCCAACCTAGGGGTAGCGTAAAACTATGGTCAGCCCTCGACAAGAAACGGCGATTGACAAAGAATCGAGCGAACTCTTGGCTCGATGCGCTCAAGAGGGTGACCAGCAGGCTTTGAGCTCCTTGCTTGGCCGTCACAAAGACGAGGCCTATCGGGTTGCATTGCGCATGACCGGCTGCGCCGCGCAGGCCGATGACATCATGCAGGCGTCACTCGAACGGGTGCTTAAACACCTGAGACGTTATGACTCCTCACGGGCGTTTCGCCCGTGGCTTTTGCGTATCGTGATCAACCAATGCCGCACCCATTTGCGTGGCCGAAAGCTCAAAATGTGGTTATGGGGTGATCGCCCAGAGCCGCCAGACTATACCCGTCGCGGCCCAGACTGGCATTTGCGGCGCAAGCAGCTACGCACTGAGCTAGAACACGCCCTTGAGCAACTTTCGGTGGGACAACGAGAGGCCTTTGTGCTCAAACACATCGAAGGCCACTCCTATGAGGAGATCGCGAAGATCACTGGGCAATCCATCGCGGCCCTGAAGGTGCGAGTTCACCGCGGGCGTCGCACACTATTGGAAATTCTCCAGACGGCTGGGGTAACCTTGTCGCCACCGGGCGAGTAGTAGGGTTGATGATGGGCGAGAAACGCAAATGCGCTGAGTTGGAGGAGCTGTTCAACCGCAAGCTCGATGGGGACGAACTTGAGCTTGGAGAGGAGAATGAGCTCGCCGCCCATCTGGCACAGTGCCCGAGCTGCGCTCAGCACCAGGCCGATATGGTCACGATGCTAGGCGCGGCCACGGAGCTTGGTGATCTGAAATATGAGCGAGACATATCCCTGTCCCCCCTGGTACTTCAATCCAGACGCCCGAGTGCTATGTGGGGACTCGGCCTCGGTTGGGTCGCCGCAGCATTGTTGCTCGGCCTCTACCTCGGGCGAGGAACTGAAACATTGGACAAAGATGTTCCCGCAGCCGTGACCGTCCGCCTGGTCGTACCTGCCGGAGAAGCCAACTCCGTCGAAGTGGTGGGTGATTTCACTGGCTGGCAGAAACGCTTGCCATTGCAACGGGCCAACAATGGTTTCTGGGTCGGCGAGATCAAGGTTCAACCAGGACGCTATGAGTACATGATCGTCGTCGATGGTGAGAACATGCGAGCCGATCCAGCAGCGCCGCAAATGGTTGACGATGGTTTCGGGGGCCAAAACTCCGTTCTCGACGTGGGCTCTATTTGAGTTGTAAATGAGAGGCGAGGTTATCATGAGTTGGCTCGGCAAATTCGCGACGACATGTGGCATGTTGACCATGTTGGTCAACAACGCGCGGGCTGCACAGGACACCCACGTGGTCGTCGAGGAGCTCCTTGCGGCCGGCGTTTCCACCCAAGCCGCAGGGCTCACCGAACAACTCCGAATCCATTCTCAGGGTCGCCAGGTGTGTTTGGGTGAGGAGGCAGAGTCCTGCCAACAGCGCCTTCGCGCCCAGGTGCGCAACACTCAGCGCATAGGCGAACAGAACGGAATGGTCGACTCGCCAGACAAAGCAGCGCGCGTTGCAGCGGCAGTCATGCTTCTCGCAGCCGACGGCAATGTCGAGACAGCCGGCGAGATCGTGCAGACCCAGCTACGCGGACATTGGCGCGCCGATGAGATTCATTCCGCCGCTCGGACGCTGGAGAGCATGAGCAAGCACCGACGCTGGCAACAGCAGACTTTCCAAATGCTCCAGGACTGCGTCAAGGATGGGACCTGTTCGGCAAAACAAGCGCAGACCGCAATTGCAGCCATGCACCGAGCCTCAAAACGTGCCGACATCGATTCCCGTTGGGCGCGCCGCACCGTATGTGCTACCTTGCAAGACCACAAACAAAGCGCCGACATGAATGATGCGACAATTCTCCAAGATAGACTGCGCCGTCGACTCAACCTGGATGCCGGGCGGAATAACACTGCCCGGGCCGGCCATGGCGAGCAACAACGGCAGAGCTATCTCGGACGGATGGAGAGCGAAGACAGAACTGGAGGTAGCTTTGGTGGCAACGCCTCCACCGGCCCCGGCAACAGCACCCCCGGCAAGCGTCCCGGGCGCAACTAGGCGGACATGCGGCCCTGCTCGGCTTTCCTAGCAGCACCGGTTGTAGCGGCATTTGCC